>JAAGZO010000571.1 GCA_024206195.1 bacterium
GTGAGGCGAACTGAGAAGAGTAAGGCACCCTATAAGTGGGAGTACATCTTCCAATTCTGGAAATTATAATTTATCTGCACTAAAACTTAGAGATCAAGTTTTAATATTTGCTCATAATCTAATGTAAAATACCTAGGCTGTGTACAGCAACCTAAAGGAATTTTTATTTTCATCACATCTGGTCAGAAAATGTCAGAATATTTGCAAAATCTCAACTGAAATAAGTTTTTAGTGGTAATAATTTTATATTTTATTTCTACTCTAGGCCAATATTGACGCTGCTAAAACTATTTAACACTATCAAATTGGCACTTTAGCTTAATAATGTTTAAAAATGAATTTAAGGTAAATAAAATGAGGCCATCTCATATGGCAGCGGAAATTTCAAAAATTCCTTTTGAGGTTAAAAAGCTTTAATTGGTGTTTGATGTATGGGCTTTTTAACCTGATTATTCATTCTCATTACCGGCTTTTGCGTGGTTGTTTCACTTGTTTCTACAACATATCGTGGTAACAGACTAATCTCAGGAAGAAATTGTTTACTAGATTTATCAGAAACAAAAGTACATTCGGGCGGCCATTTTTCCAAGAAAAATTCTGGTTTTGATCGTGGTTCCGGAAGGTCAATTTCAATCTCAAGCTTAGATTCGACAGGTGACCTAGCAGATCTTTCGGTCGTATTCAAGGCCTTAGATGGTTTCTCACAAGGACTAAGTTCTTCGAGATCCAATGGGTCTAAATATTGGCTTACAGTAGGCATGTCTATTAGTGTTTGAAATTCGTCAGTTCATTTTTGACAACGGCGGGACAGAATCCATCTTATCAACAAGTAGACAAGAAATACTGCAGCAAGAATGACAGCGGCAATGTCTAGGATATTTATAATAAGTTGGAGCGGTCCACTTAGGATCGTATTAACGAAATTTGCGGCACCATGAAAAATTCCTCCAATGATATGTTCAAGAGTAGTTCTGGCGCTCTCTAGTAGATCACCTAGTCCTTCGCCAGCGCCCTTGATTGCGGCGCGAAGAGCGTCAGGACTTAGTGACATAGCTACGGTATAATTCACTAAACTATCCATTTGATATTCAAGAGAATGAAGACGTAAGTAGAAGGCGCGGAACTGCATAAGTGTAGAAACTAATCCAGCTAATTTTTCATGGAACACAGCGGGTGCAGAAAATGTGAAAATTTCCCATTGTTTCTTCCAGATCAATTCCATGGGAACTTCAGATACATGAATACTACCCTGTTCAGTTCGCCAAGAACCTAAGGAATCTAGGTAAACTGACGGAATTCGATGCTCACATACAGGAGAAGATGGAACTAAATCTCAGCTTCCTGGACTAATAAACCAAAGTCGTTTTGGGTATTCAACAGGAATATATTCATAGCAAACATTTTGTACGCATCCAGACCAATGGACGGCATCAGGAGTGACGTTACGGCATTCCCAAATAGAAATAACTTGTCCGGCAAATGAAGCATGAACATCATCACGTTGCATCAAAGCTCTAGCTCCTAACGTA
>JAAGZO010000007.1 GCA_024206195.1 bacterium
ATTCATCATCAAGTTGATAGCTTTGAGCGATTCGACCGGTCTTTTTATCCTTAACCTTTTCTCCCTCAACCAATACTCCCGCGTTTACCAACTCTTGGACTTCAACAGATATCGTAGTCCGACCATAAGGAACTTCCTTCCGCTCGCCTGCCTTACGGTCAGTCACCCAATGCTTGCGGCCAGAAGCAGCAAACATCCTCTCCATCTCGCCAATAGTAAGCCCACGCTCAGACAAAAGATCCCGCAACATTCTCCAGTTCTTTGGAATACTTATGGTTTTAAGATATCCTGCGGGTGAGCCTTTGGGGGCGTCTTTAGCTTTCAATCGACTATGGGCAATAATGCGTGCAGCAAGAACCTCATACACTGAAACTCGCTCTCGATCATCGCCGTAGGTACTCTTAGGAACACCAAGTAAAACCTTAACATCTAAATGACTTACATCCGCTCCGGCAATCACAGCATCAGCCATTTTACCAATCTGCACGTAGCTTCCGCCCCTGTGCACCGCTTGATCTAACGACAATAACTTTATCAAATCCCGCCACCGGATAATATTCTCCGGAATTATTACGCCACATTCAATTAATGAAGCGGTCATAGAATTTTTATCACCTTGAGCAATATAGGTAAACTGTGGTGTTCCATGCTGAATATTCGCTGCCTCAAGAAAAATTAAAACTTCCTGATAATCGTATCCTTCGCCATCAACCAACCATTTCTGCAAAGCCGGTATAACTACCAACTGCTCAAAATCTTCTTGCCTCTCTGCAACTCCATATTCAACATTCAAGATTTTGTCGATGTCAGCCTGAACTTGTCTGACATTTTTGTTAATAGCTTCTGCTGTAAGCTTAATCGTGTTTCCAAGATCACCATCTCCCAGCTCAGCAACTCGCGCCATCCCTTGACCATAACCTGAGTTCTCATCAGTAGATTCCGGGGACGGTTGGCTTAATTCAGAGGACCGGAGGGAAGGCTTCTTGTTATCTTCCGGCGTGTCAGATGTTTCCTGGGTACGGATTAATGTTCGAGCTTGGTTAATAACCGTATCTAGGGTTATGTAACCCGCTGGAATCGTTCTTTCTATTCGCATATCTGCTAACGTTACAATAGCTTCATATAATTGACTGTTTTGGTTTTCTTTATGCTTGGCGATTGCACGGAATAGTGATTCGACTTTGCTAGCATTTGGTAATGTAATCAAACCTAAACTATATAGTGCACCGGCCGCTCTTCGAGCTTGAGCAACACGAGCTTGCGCGCTTTGATCAATAACTTCCAGAAGCTGCTCTAGTACTCCAGCAGAGCTATTACCGTCTTCTTCTAATTCTTTTGCCAATACCAACAAGGCTTCGTATCCAAGAGAAACGTCTTCGTCGCCGCCTAACGAGTGAGGTTTTTCTCTTTCTATCCCCACTGGAACATATTCCTCGTTTTGATAACCGTCGTACGGCATCACATTTTTAGCATTTTCCGAGGACGGTCCACTTAATTCATCTGTTGAAGAAACAGAAGTGCCCTCTTTTTCTAAAAGTTGGTGATGGGATCCTTTGGAAGGGGGGGTGCCAACGATCTCTAAAGCTTTATCTTTTAATTGCTCTGGGTCGTCGGTGCTATGGAGAATTCCATCTGCGAATCCTTTATTTATTGCTTCTGCTCTGGCAACGATTTCCGTCTCGCTTAAACTCATTGATAGCTCTGCACCGTACAACATTTCACAAGCAATAGTTTGCGCTGTAAGCCCTACGACAATATCTGACAATCTAAGCTCTGCCATCCGGCTTGGTGTATTCCCTGCCTGTAACAATGCTTTACTCACGATATCATAAAATATTGTGGATATTTTAGCTTCCAAAATCTTAATAGCTGAAGAATCTTTATCCCCGGGGCTAAGAATCGCATACTCTCGAATAGCGTAATTCAAATCTGCTTTTCTTGACCAACCGAGCCCTGAATTGCTAATTAACCCTAAGACTAATTTGCTATCAGCTACTGAGTCAACTTCCGGGGACGGTTGGCTTAATTCATCTGGCGAAACTTTGGCGTCATCGTTACTGTCAGTTAAACGGGTCTCCTCCCCAACAATAGGATTCGACTGATTATCAATTATCGCAACTATTGAGGCTGAATCTACAATGCTCTCCTCCTTGCCTGAGAATTTTTGACTTGCGATTGAATCTCTGCCTAGCTCGGGCTCAATATAGGAGCCATATATACTTAATCTACCGGCCTCAAAAGTTATATCTTCTACGGTAACTTCATTAATTTTCTTTTCCCAAATAACGCTTTGTGGCTGGATACTAAGCTTTCCTTCTTTGTACGAATTTGCGGAACAGATACTCATAACAACATCTTCACCGGAAAAAGTTAAAGCCATTGTTGTACCATTGCTATCCTCCATATGACGCAACCCTGCATAGTCGCCTAGCTCTGAATCAACACCTTCTACTAGTGTGGTATCCGGCATGTCTTGAGCTCTGCGGGAAAAAATCTCCCTAGCTGCCAGTAAAACTCTTTTCTGATCCGTAGATATACTTGGTGTAGGCTCAATATAGGGACCATATATATTTAATCTACCGGCCTCAAAAGTTATATCTTCTACGGTAACTTCATTAATTTTCTTTTCCCAAATAACGCTTTGTGGCTGGATACTAAGCTTTCCTTCTTTGTACGAATTTGCAGAACAGATACTCATAACAACATCTTCACCGGAAAAAGTTAAAGCCATTGTTGTACCATTGCTATCCTCCATATGACGCAACCCTGCATAGTCGCCTAGCTCTGAATCGACACCTTCTACTAGTGTGGTATCCGGCATGTCTTGAGCTCTGCGGGAAAAAATCTCCCTAGCTGCCAGTAAAACTCTTTTCTGATCCGTAGATATACTTGATGTAACTTCCGGGGACGGTTCGCTTAATTCACCTGTTGAAGAAAGTGGACTATCCCTTTTTCCTTCTTTTTCTCCAACATTAACTCCCCAAATACGATTGCGCATGTTATTTATCTTAGAAGATAAATCAAGATAAAGGATCTTTGTAGCGTCTCCCTCGCTCCATGGGTCCCCGGCCTCGAGGCCAGTTTTTTTAAGTTCATCAGCGGCTTCCCGTAAGCCCGGCTGACTTACGTCGATATTAGCAATAAGATATTCTATTGCTTTATGCACACCACTATCTCCATCCGCATAATCAAGAATACGATCTGCTATGCGCAGACGTAACTCCCAAGAAAGATCAGGGTTGTACATATTCGCTGTAAGCATTGGTATATACTCGTTAAGGAATGTGCTTCTCTCGCGCGATCTGACAATACGTTCAATTTCTGCGCGAAGCTCAGCTTGTTTACGTCGCAAATTACGCCGGTCTCTAAATCTCTGCCAAACAGACCCTCCCAGCTTCTCCCAAAAATTAGCAAGACCAATAGCCATATTACTCAACAAAGGCCAATGACCCTCTTGTCCTTGGGAGCCCCTTGGAAAAAGGGGAGCGCCCTCTTTTTCTACAACGACAACTCTTTCGATACTGGCATCAGCTCCTCCACGGATTATCTGCAAAACTTCCTGGAAAGAATGATTCTTACCGGCCAATTGATCACCCATCTGCGCAGCTCTGTCCCGAATCTCCCTTTGTGCCGCTTCTGAGTCAATAGCTTGGCTAGCAATTTGCGATGCTGAAAACTGTAACCTTTCAGCAAATTCCTGAAAATTCTCCATGCCTAAATAACTCGGTCGCCAAAATGTTGCAATTTTTCTTTGCAGTTCACTTGCATCTAAATAACCCTGGGCAGCTGCCTCTTCAAGCAGTGCTATCGACCAGATTACATCCCTTTTCAATTGCCTTAATTGTTCTGAAGTGCCATTAAGCCTAAGCGGAGTAAGAAAATCACCGTAGCCTGGTTTATCGTTGCGAAAAATCTTATCAAATGCATCTTCGAAAAGACGATAATCAACAAAAGCCGTCTGCCTACTTGTTTTTTTATAAGGTACCTCTCTAACCAACTGTTGAATACTTCTAAACGTGTAGCCGCCCTCTTTAACATAATTTCGAATTCGTTCGGCTCTTGTTTTGATTTTTTCCTGTACATGCTCTGGTATTCCATCAAACAGACGATTAGCTAAACCTTCCATTGCTACCACTCGATCAACCGAAAAATCATCTAGATTATTTTGGGTAGTAGCGATAACTGAATCAATGCGCCACTTCATCTCTCTGGCATCGACATAGCCCATAGAAACTACCGAGTCAATAACTGCCATACTCCAAGCCAAACGCCCTTGATGCTCAGCCTGATCGCTAGATACGTTTTGATCATTTTTTGACCGGTTAGCTTGACGGCGATTCGAGCCTTGGCCTCCTGCTGTATTTCCGAAAGACATTTCCCTGATTAAATCTTCAATACCACTTTCTGAAAAATTTCCATTTTTAACTTCAGCTTCTACAACTTTTGCTCTTTGTGTAATCCTCTCTCTATCCTGCGGTGGTACTTTTCCCAAAACGCCATGAAGAAGAAAAGTAATTGCTCCTAAATAATCCATGGAGTTAGGATCTATGCCAGCCATATCTCTTTGTATTAAATCTTCCATTTCTTTCGCACCAACATGCCCCAAGGAAACTATTCCATCAATAACTGCCATAGTATACGCTAATGCAGCTTGAGGGTTAAAAAAGAAATGCTGAAATTCATCTTCAAGCGAACCAACACCATCCCGTGGTGATCTACCCAAAACCCCACGACCCATCAAATAAGTTACATCACTTTCGGTGATGCCGATATTTTTATCAGCTTCCATGACGATTCTTCGTTTCTCGGTCTTTTCTTCATCGGTGTAGGAACTGTTGCGGTACCAGCCATCTTCGTTAGGTTCGCCTAATTTTCCTTCACCGATAAGGTGGGCTTGCCAAATAGCATCAAAGTGGTTGTCGAGAAGTTGCTGCAGACGCGTGCGGCGTGCATTATCTGGCAAACGATCAATTGACTCTTGGGCGCGAACGCGGATTTCGTCGGGGGATTCTTTTTTGGAAAGGGCGCTACCAGTTTTTTCCTTCAAAAGTTGGTAGAGTGAGCCTTTGGGGGCGTCGCCATCTTGTTCTCGAACATAGTTAGTAATAGCTGAGGTTATATCGGACTCTGCGATATCGCTGACGTCCTTCTTCAAAATAACTCTTCGCCCATCAGAAGGGTTTGCGTTTACAGTAGCAAGCGTAGTTATCTCCATGCTAACTTCCCTGCCACGAATAACGAGAAATAGACCTTCGGCATGAATGCCATATTGGAAAATCAAATTAGCATACCTCGCTAGACGAGCTTCGCCATAAAGCGACACAAACATTCCTGAACCATGCTTATAATCTTTCGAACGAGCAGCGCTTTCTTCAAACATTGCCTCAGCTTTGTTTAATAATTCTTCGACAAGAACTTCCGAGGACGGTCCACTTAATTCACCTGCAACCCCCACCACCCCAAGATCAACCTTTGCACGAATTGGATTTTCTGCAGTGGCCTTTCCTTGTGAACCATCTTTCTTAGTAGTTATGTCTCTTACCGAACCATCACGGTCTCCGTCACCATCATTATCTTCTTCACCACCGAAAAGATGACCACCAGAATAATAGCGGCGATTGATATTCTTTTGGGTTGCGGGGTCGTAATCTTTCCTTATATAGTTATAGACACCTTTTTTGTAGGCTTCTACATATTGACTGTATATCTTTTCCTTAATATTAAGATCCTGGGTCTCTACACCTTTGACTTTCTTTTGATCAAGGTAGATCTTTTCATAGATGGAGTTATGCAGTTTCTGCTTGAACCAGGTAGCCAGAATTAGTGCATCGTATACTTGCCGAAGATGTGCAAAGTGTTTTCCATGGTTTACTTGATCTTCAATCATTGGAAGAATGATCTCTTTGGTAATCTGGGCAGATAATTTATTGATGTCATGACCCCTGTTTTGTAGGGGCGGCAGATCTGCCGCCCTTACAATATTTTGTTTTTGGGCAAGGTAGTCGCTTTCAAGCATTACCTTAAGGCGTCGTTCTCCAAGAAAGGCACCATCGTTCTCTTCATAAACAACTGCATTCTCAGGCATGATCCATACCTTGTGGAAGGTATCCATTGGGATATCGGTTGTACCGTAGAGCTCATTAGCTTTTTGGTATACTTTGCTCCAGAACTGCTTACCTAATTCACTATCCGGATAGGTTAAAGAAGACATTAATTGCTTTAATACATAATCTTCACCCAGCATGTCTCTGCCCATATCGGTTAGAGCTAGCTTATCAGGGATAATGCGATCTTTTTCATAAGGAGACAGGTTAACCCAAAGGTCCTCTTCAGGAATGGTTAAAGAGGTTAAAAAGTAATCAACCAGGCGCTGGATTTGGCTTTTTAGCTCTTTTTGGCTATAACTTCCTTCACCTTGATCAACAATAAAGTCGAATTTGAATGGATCGTCTTTGTAGAATTTAATTCCCTGAACAGTGATTGGAGTAAAGTCGGGACTAGTTGTAATTAGCTTGGTCGGCGCAGACATATACGGCAATGCCGAAGCATAGGCAGATTGATTCCTGTTTATGTATACCGTAAAGGTTGAAAGCGCAAAGGCGCAGAGAACAAAAATCGTTATGCTTTTTAGGGAAACACTAGCTTTTTTCTTTTGTAAAAATAGTATCATTGTGACTCCTTTGATTAGTCGTAAGTAATAAGTGGTAAGTCGTAAGTAATTGCCTAATTCGCTTTAATATCTTCTTATTAAGCAAAAATTCTTACGACGTCCGACGTAAAACTAAATAAAGGTCGCTTTCCGAGCTTGCTTTATTACTTACGACGTACGACTTACGATTCTCATACTATTCCCACAAACGCATAAGCTGTCTCCCCGGCTCAAAATAGAATTTGAGCCCCACCTTCACGTTCATAAGAAACTAATTGTCAAATTACGCAAAACCAGTACAATTACGATTTTGGTGTATATCATATGAATATACCATATTTGTATGTAATAAACCAGAATTATACCTGCTAATACTGCTTTTTGTGAAAACGGTTTCATTTGCTGTAACCGTCTGTTAGCCAGCTATTTACAAAAATAGTTGGTTTTTAGGTAAAAAAATACTTCAAGACAGTTCCAAAAGGGGTCAGGTCTTTCTTGTTTCACTTGTGAAACAAG
>JAAGZO010000048.1 GCA_024206195.1 bacterium
AATGCTCGTGATTGGGATCGATTTGCTCCCTTCGCTGCATTCTGCATTAACACTAGTACTCAAGAAAGCACAAAAGAATCAGCATTCTATCTAGTCTATGGATGAGATGCAGTTCAACCCTTACAAATTGCATTCACTCCTCCCGACACCAAATATTTAGACACTACTACTTATGCTATTCAGTTACAACAAAACTTACAAAATGCTTGGACACTTGCCAAGGAACACATTGCTGTCGCTCAGAGATGTCAAAAATATTATTACGATCATAACGCCTTTGTTCCTTCCTTCTATCCTGGTCAACGCGTATTATGTCATATCAGCGCTTTACCTACAACACGCTGTAAAAAGTTTGCCTTCCATTGGTATGGACCATTTCGCATTCTCGAACTTTGAGGTGTAAATGCTGTTATAAGGCCTTGTCATAAACCGCGTCAAGAACCCGCAACCGTACATATCAACAAACTTAAACCATGTTATTTCCAAGATATACCGGAAGTACAAAAGGATAAGACTCCATCTGAAGAAATTGACAGTAGTGATGAAGAAATATCAGATTCAGAAAATCAACCTCTGATACAGTATGTACTAGCG
>JAAGZO010000572.1 GCA_024206195.1 bacterium
ACACTTTCACTGATACATTCGATTGGTTAAATGAAGGTGACGTGACAGTATATGATTACCTAAGTATGATCAACGTCACTCCACTAAGTATCACTGAAGATGAAGGAACTAACTTCCCAGGATATAAAATAACATTCAAATCTTTCGATGACATTATGACATTTTGTCGGGGTTATTATGGAGACCATAGTGATGAAGAAATCAAAGAGATTTATGGTTGGTAAGTAACACATAGGGAGGACAATCTCTCCTCCCTCAGATATAACACTATCGAAACAGTTAGTATTAACAACTTGACAAATAACAGTTCTTATTTTATACTTAGTGAGAAACAGTTAGTGTTAACGAAACGACAGTGATTTGGGGGGTTATATGATACCCCGATCCGGGCAAAGCGTTTCATAAGAACCGTTAAGGCCGTATATAAAAACGCCTAAGTCCCTAACCTACAACGGACCCAAAACGGCCGATAGATATCATGCTCTTAAAAAAATCTCCCAGGTATTTTGAGAGGCCCCTTTAGAAAAAACGTAAAGATATTCCGAGGTCCACAAAAAAATTCCCAGGAGTTATGATAGACTCATAGGGTCCACAACTAAACTGAGAGACACTTCCCTAGGGAAAAAATTTCTCAAAACTTTTGCTAATTATTAATGTTTCGTTTAATTTACAGAATACTCAGAGGTATTATCTTATTACCCGTAGCGGTAGTGTTGATGACCCTACTGAATAACTATGAGGATTCGGAGAGGAAACATATAGATACTCAAATAACTACGGAGGGCGCATATGACAGGAACTAAGTATTATCATATCTACTTAAAGGATCAGTGTGTATTGAATAGTCTTGAAGAGGATAAGTTCAAAGAGTCATGGAGCTTACTGAACACGCTCGTTGGGTTTATGCATACAGATTATTCTGTGGACGACTTATCTTATGAGAAGGTTTATGGGGCGGAGTTCTCGACCGAAGAGAGCTCGTATTAATTAAGGAGGTTATTAGATCATGAAGATGAGTACACAAAACATGAGTGCCGATGGGTCGCAGGAGTTATGTTTCGTTCAAGAGCCAAAGGAACCAGCACCTTTTGTACCTGCGACGAGGAATGTCTTTACCGACTTAGAGCGGGAAGAACTCAAGGAAATCTTTCGGGAAGTAATGAGTGAATATGGATTGATTCAGGTTGACACCAAATAAATACCAAAGTATAATAATGAATGAAATGGAGTGACATTATTTCATGGCTAAAGGATTTACAGTAAAGGCTGCAACACCCAAGAGTAAGAGTAGTACTCAGGAATGGGATTATGTTGCGATTAAAGAACGAATGAAAGGAAAGAAGATTGTCTTCTGTCTTCCTGGTCGTGGAGTAAGTTATACTTATCTTAAGAACTTTGTTCAACTATGTTTCGACATGGTTCAGAATGGAATGAGTATTCAGATTAGTCAAGACTACTCTTCGATGGTAAACTTTGCACGTTGTAAGTGTTTGGGTGCCAATGTACTACGTGGACCAGATCAGATTCCATGGGATGGTAAGTTGGAGTATGACTATCAGTTGTGGATTGATAGTGACATTGTATTTGATACTAATAAGTTCTGGCAACTATGTGACCTTGCATTGAATGCTGAAGGTGAAGAGAAAGAGATCGTATCTGGTTGGTATAGTACAGAGGATGGTAAGACTACTTCTGTTGCACACTGGTTAGATGAAGATAACTTCCGTAGTAATGGTGGTGTAATGAACCATGAGATGGTTGATGGTATTCAGAAACGTAAGAAGCCATTTACTGTTGACTATGCAGGATTTGGTTGGTTAATGATTCAACATGGAGTCTTTGAAGACTTTCATGAGGATGGTAAGAAGAAAATGCCTTATCCATGGTTTGCTCCTAAAATGCAAGTCTTTGAATCAGGTGCAGTTCAAGATATGTGTGGAGAGGATGTTTCATTCTGTCTCGATGCAATTGAATCTGGATTTGATATCTGGTGTGATCCTCGTATTCGTGTTGGACATGAAAAGACTAGGGTTATCTAATTGACACAAGACATCACCCCTGATACAGTATAAGAGGTCTCAAAAAATAAATGCTCCGCAATCTTCGACCTAAGAACTGGTGCTCATCGTGTCATTATGAATGGTACCCTAGAGGAAAAAACCGTTCTAAACAATGTCCTGATTGCGGAAGTCGTAAGACTTATTTTATATCATGGGGCCCAAACTGGAAAAAGATGTTTCTATCAACTGTAATTGGAATCTTCTGTTTAACAACAGTAGTTAAAGAATTCAGTAAAAATAATACTGATGTCATTATTTTCTTTAGTAGTTGTATAGGAGTGTTCGTGACGTTAAATATGGGAATTAATTCCCTAAATGACAAATGTAAATTGGAGAAGTAATTATGGCTATGATGAAAGATGGGAACTACATTCCCGCAAAACCAAAGAAGTCCCGTCAGGGTCGTTCACAGTATACTCTCTTGAGTGCCACTTCTCGTAATGGTGCAAAGAAAAAGTATAGAGGTCAAGGTAAGTGAGTTATCATCTCACAGTATCTGAGGAGTGGTCTTCAATCCAACCAGGAGATCTGTGGGTTTATAATAAATTGCAACTAAGCCAGGTGTTAGGTTATACTTGTGGTCCAGCTGGACTAGAAGTTCCTAACCCTGGTTTTTATATTGTTCGTCCATGCTTTAATATTCTTGGCATGAGTAGATACAGTAAGATAGAAGAGATAAAGGAAGACACAGAACATTTACATCCTGCAGAGTTTTGGTGTGAGATATTTGAAGGAGAACATATCTCAGTTGATTATCAAAACAAACAATCGAAATTAGTTGTAAGAGGTATTAGAGACAGTAAAGATGAACTTTACCAATGGACTAAATGGGAGGCCTTAGAGAGGACTGTGGAGTTCCCAGAGGTCTTGAATGATGTAGGAGATAAGTATGAGTGGATTAACTGTGAGTTTATTGGTGGTAAGTTAATTGAGGTTCATTTTAGAAGAAACCCAGACTTTAGATATAACAATACAATAGCTATTCCGGTATGGGATGATCAACAGATCCCAGAGTTGGAAGAATCAAGTGGATACAGATACATAGAAGATAAAGAATATCGCCGTAGGGGATTTATCATCGATGGAAGATCAGAACAATATGCTTCGTGAGATTGCAAATGATAATCTCACACCAAAGAATACAAAGAAAAAGGTGAATAC
>JAAGZO010000573.1 GCA_024206195.1 bacterium
TTCAGATAAGGATTTGTCCGAATCTGAATCTAAGCCCAAACTTAATCAGAGCTGATACTTAGCATATTCACCAAGTAGAAGCCCTGGTCCTGTGAAAAGGAAACCATATAATAGTTTGGATCAAATTCAATGTTATAAATGTCAATCATATGGTCACTTGGCACAAAATTGCAAAATTGACCTGCCAGTGTCTCCAGTGCAATTAATAAGACATAGATTGATTGAAGATGTGAATTTAAGTGAAGAAGAATTCGAAAACGAAGAAGGAAGTTCCTGTTCTAAAGACTACGATCAAAAGAAAGAAGCCAGAAGGCATGAATCTAAAGTGCTTCCATGCTATACTAAAGCTGACATTGTCACTGTTTGTGTAGCCAGAAAGTATAAATGTGCCCGAGCTTTTATGGATTCAGGAGCTCAGGTTTGCATTATTACCAAAAGATTTGCAAAGTTGCTGGAACCTACAGTGAGAGGAGTGAAGTACAAGTTCATATGCATTGGACATAAGAA
>JAAGZO010000049.1 GCA_024206195.1 bacterium
GACTGCTATCTAAAGTACGGTAACTTGATAATTGTAAGCCCCAGATGAGAATAAAGCGACCAAAAGTGCACACTATAAAGATAAATTGAAAGTGGGAAAAAGGTTATTTATGAATGTTTCAGGCTGAGAGAGATCAAACTAATAGAGTTAGGGCAATACAAGCAGCACATAGAGACAATCGCACTCATAATAGAGATTGGTTATTAAGAGGTCCGTTACCAGTAATTGATGCTCCCAACGAAATCCTCGAACAGGAACCTGAGGATGACGTCATAGTCGATGAGCCAGAAGAAGAAATCGTTCAACCAGAAATAGTTTTGGTACCTGAGGAAGAATTAGTAGAGAATTACGTAGGTGTTGATAATGACGAACTTGTCTTAGAATTTGACAACGAAGAAGTTCCACCAATGGATCAAAATCAACAGCAACAAATAGCAAATATCCTTCAAGCCCTTCAGAATGACGTGAATGGACTTAGGGACGAGCATACTCGTATAGACCAGGATAACACTTTGCATGTGACTAATATTGAGAATCAGGTTCGAGCTCTTGAAGCAGAACGACAGAATAATTTGCCTGGATTGTTGCC
>JAAGZO010000050.1 GCA_024206195.1 bacterium
CATTTATCTGGAGTTACTGGAAAGGCTAAGGAACAAGTTCTTGAAAGCCTTACCATGATCCAGAAAGCGTTAAATAAAAGTCAAAATCAAGATGTCATCAGAGCAGAAGGTATATGTTTGTTAGTTTATCAAACTATGAACAATACATGTTTTGCTCTGATAACCAATGATAATTTATGTGGACAGAATTTGGATACATCTAATTCTGTTCCCGTTGTTACCATTGAAACTGTTTCTGATCTTATTAAGGAAGACCAAACAAAACTATTATACATTCAGAAGCAATTTGTTATAAAAATGGCTCAAAACTGGCAGAATTTCCTGTTTTGCTTTGACCGAGCTTATTTTAAACTCACGGATTCCAGAAATTTGCATATTCTGCCTTATCATTCACAGTTCCTATCATCGCGTCTTATTGATTGCCGTTGTGAACAAAATTCAAAGTTGTTTTATGTGTACGAAGAGAGTGGCTGTTTTACTAAAGACTTGTCTTATCTGTTAACAGCTACTAATGATCAAAATCGAATTGAAAAGAGA
>JAAGZO010000574.1 GCA_024206195.1 bacterium
AAATACATATTATAAATAAATAAAAAATAATAAAATATAAAATATAAAATATAAAATATAATAAAATATAATAAAATATAATAAAATATGTTAATTATCCAACACTCACTGACCCACATCGGGTCAGCGGTCAACATCCATCTCTTAATATTGATATTTGGAAACTGAGCATTGAGTACCTTGCATCCTTGATCTATGATTAGTGGCATTTCTTTCGTATACGTTTTAATCCAAGCCAAAGACAGGAGATTACAAAAATACTTTATACTCAGGAACATAATTATATGAGTCTCCTCCTTTGTGTATTTGACTAGATTAAAAATTTGCTGAGTCAGCTCCTTCAGCTCTGCTTTGAAGACGTCAAGACCTTTGCTACTCGCTAAGAGGGATCCTACAACGTGCAGGAAAGTAATCGTTATTCCTTATGTAATTTTCCCTGGTTTGCAATTACCTGATCTGTGAATCTCTTTGACTAGCTCAAGAAACCTCTTCATAACATGATTACTATATCTTCTTGACTACTAGCTCTGAAGTTAAGGACATCTTCCATGTATTCACTCCAATTATACTCTGTTATCGTTGACGGTAGGTTTCTTATTTTAGACTGACACTCATCTATCTTCTTGTATACCTCCGCACACAGGGTCTCAATGAAGCTATCTTGAATTATCAAGTACTTCACCGTAATTGCCACATTGCTTCAGCTTTAGGCGAAAGACATCATTTCTTAGTCTAGTTATTTCCGACTTGGCTCTCACTACTTCTAGTATTCTCTGTGTAGTTGATGGCTTATCCTTAATTGCAATCTCATTCGTCATTCTCACCTTCGTCTCCAACGCTATATTGATGATATTCCCAATCAAGTCATTTAAGTCTAGGTGCATGAGTCTCTACACTTGGCATTCAATCCTGTGAATATTGTCCTTGTCCTCCTTTACATGTCGGTTTGCCTCCGTATGCGATCTGTCCCGAGAAACCGTGTTGTAGCTGCAATCCTTCAACTTCCCCATATATTTAATTTTCAGGTTATCAATCAATCTTGCTATGGCATCATATTCTCTTACGATCGGTACGCTTTCCTTTATCAAATTTTGGAAGTTATCGAGCACATATTCTGCTGCGAGCTCCTCTCTCACATCTATCACCATGCCCTTTCTTTGTCTAATTAGCACAGCATTAACAAAATCGGCCACCACTGGCCCAAACCCTGGAAGGTCCGTTGTCGCCTTCATTATCGCTTCTGCGTCTGTCGGTTGCTTCTGTTCACTTGCGAGATACTCACTCATCGGTATCAGTTTGTATCCCTTGTTCGATGTCGTCTTCTCTATCCTTCAAGATTAGAATCTTGTCCCCTGAAGTTGGATTCCAGTATGCGTTAGACATGCATTCGTTGCGTTGCATAATCTCTTGCCTATTTGTGTCTAGAGGCAGTTGCTCACCATCGTACTCACTAACATGTCCCAAGGTTGTTCCATAATGTTCTTTACAGCTAAAAATTCAAATTCCTTATATAGTGGATTTTGAAAAAGGGGTCTATTCTTTCCCGATGTCGACTTCTTTGTCGTCTCTTCACTGTCTTCCTCAATCATCTCAAGTGTAATCCCTCTCTCCTTACTCTCTTTTCCCTTCTTCTCCTCTTTCTCTTCAATCGGCGACCTTTTTTCTCCATGGAAATCTCCCTCCTTTCCTCTTTCAGTGAGGTTCATTTTATGATCTCTGAAAATTCTTCCTCATCCTCATGTGAGAACTCTCTCTGGTTTCGATATGTGTATTCAGTGTCATCCGAGTTAGGCTCGATATTAAACATAATGTCCCTAAGTTTCTCATCATTCCTCGCCAACACCATCAGCTGATGAAAGGTATCTTTGGAAATTATCTTCATGGGCTTCCTTAGCACCCACTTGTTCAAGCTTGTTTCTTCCTCAATCAAGCTATACCATAATATTGCATTTCTGGCCTTTTGTTGCGATGCCGCACTCTTTCTGGACGGTTTACCCTTCTCTCTCTTCCCTTTCTCTTTCCCTTCCACTGCCTTTAAGTCTGCTATCACTGACTTGCAAAATCTTTCCTTGCCTTTATTGTCTTTCTCTATCTCAAAAATCGGCTTCCTCTTCCTCTTGAGTAGTCCTTCTTCCAAAGTCTTCTTTACCTTAACGGGTTCCAACTTTTTGCTGTAGAATTTTTAGAATTTTTTGAATTCATTTAGAATAAATTATATTAATTATGTTATTTATTAATGAACACAAACTTAAAGCTATAATTGAAGTATTATATTTCGACTCAATTGGGGATTGGGGATTGGGGATTGG
>JAAGZO010000575.1 GCA_024206195.1 bacterium
AATTTGAGAAATAATTGCTGGTACCACCTTGCAATAAAGTGCTAACCATGAACTGAGCTAAACTCATTCTTTTGAAAGCCCAATCAATGCAAGAGGCATTCAGGTGAGTATTTCCAGCTCTTTGAGTTATAACCATCTTTGAAATTTCATCATAGACAACTTCTAATTCTGTCCAGGCGACAGAGAAAATGTCCACTGAGGCTCGAGCTCTGAAATAGCTAATCTCCTGAGGGGAACCCTTTTGAGATTTGACTAATTCTGAGCAAATTTGTAAATATTTCCTCCAAGCAGGTTTATTAGTTCTCGGATCTTCTTTCGATCTTCTGATGTCACTTCCAATCCTTTTTCCAAAGGAATTTCAGGACAACTAATAATAGGTCTTTGCATAAGATCCAGAATATCCTTCTGGAATAAGAAACACCACAATGGATCAGTAATTTTTGAAGGTGTTGGCAATTCAGAAGTGATTATCGCCAAACCTTTAGCAATAAAGTGAGTTAAAGATGCGTCTTGGGCACCGTATAGGACAAAAAGTCGCATTATTTCTAAGAGAATTCTTTTCATTCTGTGATGATCTTTAGTATTAATTAGACGATTGGGAAATTGAGGAATTTCATTGTAAACAATTTCATTCATCAATACCCAATGATCACGATCTAAAGGACTATCTTCAGGCGAATCTCCAAGAACTTCAACTAATAAGTCGATCATGGGAAAGAATGGATAAACTGTGCCTTTTCCAGATTTTCCAGCAGCTTTTAGTGATGAAACTTTTCCTCCCAGTTCATAGTTGTGATGGTTGATGTGCAACAGGTTCTTCTTCTTATGCGCACATTGAACTTTCCACTGGGTGACAACTTCAATACATCTGGTGCTGAATTTTGGCATTTCTCCACGAAGGAGTCTTGTGAAGTCCAGATTAGTGTTCCATTCTTTTTGAACTTGTTGATCAATAGTTGTTCTATAGAACTCGAAATAGGGTTTACCTCGAGTATCTTTCAAAAGTTGTAACAAATCTTCATCAGTTCCAGGACAAGCTGCTTTGGTCTTGATATGGTGTTGTTCAAGAATCGCAGCAAGTCTTCCAGGAGTATTTTCTAATGATCCAAGGGCTAGAGCACAAGGTTCAAGCCCCAGATAAACATTTTCATGAGGTTTAGTCATGTCAGAAGTTTTCAATTTTTGATTATCAAAATCAGCAATCTTAGGAGTTAAATAACCGGCCAGAAAAGCCAATAATGTTTTTTCGGCAATAGTTTGAAAATCGATCATGGGAACATGTCTCCAATGATTAGGATATTTTTCCCATTTAACAGCTCGATCTGGAGTCTCAGCAAGTGAGATTCCGAAAGTATTCTCAAAAGTCTTATTGTCATTGCCAATGGCTAAAATGACAAAATGAAAGTTCACATTCATCATAAGATTGTAGTAACTTCTTGTTGAACTGGAGCTTTCAGCAATGCTGCAAGAGAAGGAAATTCTTCACTGATGGGTTTGAGATTCTTCTTTTTGGT
>JAAGZO010000576.1 GCA_024206195.1 bacterium
ATAACTAAAGAAAGGCCCCACTGAGATTACGTACATGGGCAGGTAAAGAAAGGCCCTACTGAGATGGATATCCGTACGGTACTCTTTATCAAGGATATCTGAGTGTATCATGGCTTATGCCATCTTACACCCAGAAAGAAACTGTAGAATTATGTATGCAAAACTAAATGAGGCAAATGTCGCCTATAATGCAAGGACCTAATTTTCCAACAAAGACAAGTATCAGGACCTGCAAACGCTAATGGGCCACCGGCCTACACACCAGCTCTGGCATTTTCAAGTTTAAGATTCATTGCTAACATTACTAGCTGTTAGGTTACTAGCTTAAGCTGGGCTTTGTGATACGGCCAGATGGCATGGAACACCTTCTTTAGAGTTTACTTTAGATGAATTCTGGCACAGCTTTTACAGTTGTATTGATAAGAACGTCTTCATGTTTCCAATACACGCTAAACACTAATAGCTGTTAGCTTGTTGTTTCAAGCTGATCCTTGTGATATCACCAGATGGCTTAGAACACTTTTGCTAGGGCTCCCGATGGATTTTCAAAAACGCGCCTGAGAAACGAAGTTTTGTTTTACAGTCAGACCTCGATATAATGGACGTGTTGGGACAG
>JAAGZO010000577.1 GCA_024206195.1 bacterium
CTGGAGGATCTTCAGGATCTTCAACCGGAGGATCTTCAGTCGGAGGGTCCTCATTATTTGATCCTTCGATGATCTGATCTGCAACAAATTCAAGTTCACCAGTACCAACAACAATAACGTCTCCAATGATTTTAAAGTTACAATCATTGAAGTCCTGGTCTCCACCATTCCAATGATCTTCGAAACTGAATTCTTGTCCCGTGACCAATATATGATCAAAAAGATCTTCATTACGGTAGCTATCACTGTAGTAGGTTCTTTCAGTACAAGTTACAAATTCTGACCTGTCGAGACTCCTCTTGATCTCATTTCTAAGACCTTTCTTGAGTGCCTTTTTATTTATCTGGTATTCACGATTTGCATTATGACGTTTTTTGGCATTCTTTTTGCCACGATGCTTTCTTTTCAGTGCTTTCCATTCCGCATGCAGTTCCTTTCTGACTTCTCTCCATTCAGAGTCGAAACGTGATTTGATAGCTCGACGATAAGCCTTTTTGTCAAACTGGCATCCCTCTGTAACAAGAAGCTTGAACTCAATAACTGTACCTAGTGGTAGGTCACCAAGATCAACAATTGCACCAACATTACCAGAATCGAAGCACTCAACTTCACGAACTTCTTCATCAGGTTCTGTTACAAGGGCCACAAGAGTATGACTGAAGTCTGCATCCTTACCAAGGCATTCTACCTTAACAGATTCATCATTACTTGTAGTCACATAACCAGCATCTGTAATCCCTTCTGCGTTTACATTAAATGCACAAAATACGACCACGATTGCCATAATTACAGCTTTAACGAAATTCTTTTTCATAACTGCCTCCTAATGTGTTGTTATGATCCCCTCCACCACCGC
>JAAGZO010000578.1 GCA_024206195.1 bacterium
AGAACAGGTTAAACAAGAAACAGGTTTGTCTTATTCTGCAATGCAGCAAGAGGCAATTAAGCAGTCACTGCTAACAAAAATTACTATTATTACGGGAGGTCCCGGAACAGGCAAAACCACCATTATTCGAGCCTTAATTAAGATGTTCATAAAAAGGAAGCTCAGGATTAGGCTGGCTTCTCCAACAGGACGTGCGGCTAAAAGAATGGAAGAGGCGTGTAATTACCCGGCAAGCACAATCCACAGGATGCTTGAATTTAATCCACGGGAAAATAAGTTCATGCGGGATATAATGTCACCGCTGGATATTGACGTTCTGATTGTAGATGAAAGCTCAATGATCGATACATCATTAATGGCTTCTTTGTTGAATGGAACACCATTAACAGCAAGGATCATTTTTGTTGGAGACTCAGACCAGCTGCCTTCAGTCGGTCCGGGATGTGTTCTTAAGGACATGATTGATTCCGGAAGAATTCCCGTTGTAATGCTGGATACTATCTTCAGGCAGGCGGAAACAAGTGATATAATAGTCAATGCGCATGCTATAAACTCAGGTGAAGTTCCTAAAATAGACAATACTACAAGTAAAAATTTCTTTTTTCTCAAA
>JAAGZO010000579.1 GCA_024206195.1 bacterium
CCATTAATTGTTTCTTATTAATTCCTATGCGTTAATTACTCTAACTTATTTCCAATTGATCTTCTTATATATTAATTATTATATAATATATAATATTAATTATCATATAACAAAATTAAGCAAAAATTTAATTTTTAACGTAGAAAGTAAAGTAAATAAAATTACTTAAAAGTCTTTTTCATTTTGCTTAATTACTGAATTTGGAATAAGGTTCTTCTCATCCATTCGTTTGGATTACCATTGTACTTTGTAAGTGGAACTGAGTATAAGGTATGATCGCCTCCTTCATTGCTATTTCCAAGGAAGAGGTAGGAGTTATGCTTTTTATCTAAGAATCTAAAGCATCCGTTCTCTGCAGGTACAATTTGCCATGAAGTTCTGTAAAGGAAATCGTTATAGTTATTCCAATACTTTTGAGCGCTGCTCCATACGATGTGATCACCTCCGTAATCAAGGTCATTACCTACAAATAAGAAGGATTGATGATCTTGGTCCATTATTTGGTAGTCTCCATTATTTTGCTGAGTGATGAATAAACTAGTTCTAGGAATGAAATTTTGGACCTGGAATCCTTGTTGTCTACATCCATAAACTTGGTGATCATTGGCAACATCGCCATGTCCTACAAAGACGTGGGTTCCATGATTGGTATCATAGAATTTGACAACCCTATTGGTTGGTACACTTGTAGAAAATCCAACATTAATATTTTGGTTGAATCCGGTATTTCCTCCGATATTACCTCCGGTCATTCCGCCACCTCCAATGAATCCTCCTTGTCCTTGATTGCTGTTGTTTTTGGCACAGGCTGCGCACATATCGAAATTGCAAGAATAACAGGTATAGCACATGGTTAATCCAGAAATTCTGCAGACATCACACATGGCGTTTCTGTTAGTGGCCATTTGTAAGGGATGGTTCATTCTGCAGACGGCGGTGATATTGGTTCCGAAACCTCCTGACATTCCTCCTTGGTTTCCTTGATTGCTGTTGTTTTGAGCACAGTTCGGGCACATATCGAAGTTGCAAGAATAACATGCATAGCACATGGTTAATCCAGACATTCTGCAGACATCACACATGGCATTTCTGTTAGTGGCCATTTGTAAAGGATGATTTTTTCTGCAAACGGCTGTGATGTTGGTTCCGACGTTCATTCCTCCTCCCATATTCATGTTGCCTCCCATTCCTCCTTGGTTACTGTTATTCATAGCGCAATTCTGACACATATCGAAATTGCATGGGATGCAAGCATAGCTAGGGTTCAAACCAGATCTCCTACAAACATCACACATGGCGTTTCTATTATTGGACATTTGGAGAAGATGGCCTAATTTGCAAACAGCTGTAACTTGGGTTCCTGATCCCATGTTACCTCCTCCAATGTTTACATTCATATTTCCTCCTCCCATGGCACAGACATCACATAAATCAAAATCACAGGGAACACAGGCATAGCTTGTCATTAGTCCAGCTCTTCTGCACTTATCACACATGGCATTTCTCCCTGACATTAAGGTTAAAGGGTGATTGAATCTGCATACAGCTCCGCTTGTTTGTTGTTGACTTCCAAAGTTAATTCCTACGTTAAAGTTCATATAATATATATAATAATAAAATATTATTATATAAAGATTTAGGAGAATAAATAATAAATTTTATTAAATAAAGTTTAATTAGATTCTATTAGGCACTAAGGGGTTCATTAAATTTAATAACTTATTAATTCTATGGGGATTGGGGATTGGG
>JAAGZO010000580.1 GCA_024206195.1 bacterium
CAGATAGATTCAGACAGAAAGGATTTAGAGGCTTCTTTTATTACACTTCCGGCTTTTATAATGGAGGGGAGCGCCGGGTGCGTATCGGTGTTGTGACTAAGAAGCTGGTTCCCATAGACGGACAGGCGAAATTTTATGCCTATCAGTTCTTGAGGAAGCTGGGCTATAAACAAGCCATCCTTAAACACGTGGACACTCGTGTTTTCAGTGCTGAAAGTTACCTTGCGCGTGTCCTACAGAAAACTGATGAAGGCTGGGAGACACCTGATTTTAAGACCGGTCCAAAGTCCCTGTGGGTTTTCCCTAAAGGCAAGCGGTTTAAGTGGATTGAGCAGAAAGCATACCAGGTAAAGCTTTCCAAATTATCTAAACATCCTAAGAAGCGCAAGAAGTTAAAACGGAAAGCGCAATTCGGAAAACTTGGCAACTTGGCTATAAAGCTTAAATCCTTTGCTAAGGTTGAATCTGCTATTGCCCGGGATAACGGCACGATCTCCATATCCTTTACAAACATTAAGGAAAAGACTAAAGGCGGCTACTTTATCAATCCCAAGGAGAGGAGCCCTTGGGTTCTCTCACATCCCAATCATGACAAAAGTGTTAAATACATAAGTACAATATTAGGTAATAAAGATTTTCGACGGTATAAGAAGTATATTTTAAAGAAATTCAGGTTGCCGGATGTGCTAAGGGATATGACAAAACCAGACATAATAATTGATACTCCAGATGGATATTTAAAACCAGATGTATTCGAAACTAAGAAATTTCTCCTATTTATCGAAAGTCCCACTGGTAGCGGCAAGACAACTAAGCTGGTGAAATGGCTCAAAGGTCTCAAAGGTCTCGACGGTTCCGTTCTCATTATCAGTGTAAACAGGACTCAAGCGGTTCACACTGATAGATACCTTATGAAGAAAGGGCTGGATTTCCTATGTTACTTGGATAGGAGTCTGAACCATAGATCCAATAGTAAATTCTATAACACTAAGTTTATTGAGATGACAAGGAAAGGCAAAGCCCCGAAAAGGTTGATCTGCGGTATCCTAAGTTTACACCATTTAATTTCTAATGGCAGGTTACTAAGAAACTACGACTACGTTATCATTGATGAGGTATCTACTCTGCCCAATAGTGCTGTTAATACGTTGGACCTGATAAAAGATGAATATAAGCGGTTTTACAGTGACATGAAAGCGTTGTGTTTGTTGTTAAGGAACGCCAAAAGGATTATTTGTCTTGACGGATACGTATCTGCACCAGTTATCAAAGCTATTTCCAAGATTTCAAAGAAGCCACCCTACCTGATTCGCAAAATTTATCAAACTAATAAGAAAGTGGAAATTTATGTCACGAACAGTAGTCAACAACCAGCATTGCAAGGTGATATAACCTGTGAGAAATTCATGAACCAACTAAATGAAGACCTACAAAAGCCAATCAAGACCAACAGAATACTAACAATAGCCTGCTCCTATAAAGATAGAGCCCACAAACTCAGCAACTACATTACACAAAAGTACCCGAATAAGAATGTCAAATTGATTACTGCAGACATCACCAAGAAATCAGAGCTTATTACCTTGATAAAAGACCTCGATGATTACATTAGCCACAACAACATATCCGTCCTTATATATTCTCCCACTATAACCACAGGCGTTGACATCAAAGAAGCAGAGGACATGAATGTGTATCACCTTATGAATGGAAATGAACTGTCCTCTCACACACATTACCAGATGACTATGCGAGGCCGTAACGCCGCCACCTACAAAATTCTGATCCCTCAATACATGTTCAAACCCAAAGACGATAAAGACAATAAACAACCCGTTAAAGGCAGCAAACGACAAATCATTAAGGGGATGTTGACCTTACTTCATTACAGGGGTGGCTACGACATCAAGGCATTGCTGGATATGTTAAAGAAAGAAGGACTGGGAACGGGATCTCTGCTAACATACAAACACCATGAATCCCAGACTCCCAAGAAGAAACTGAAACAAGCCCTGAAGAAAGGCAATTTGTGGCAAATCACCAAAGACCCCGTTATCAGAACTGCCATCACCCTGGAACGTGCACACCTGGATTGGATCAACTACGACCACAAGTACGGCACAGCAGGCCAATATATTAACCTCTTGGCGAGGGAGGGCTGCCGTGTCTCCGTTGAAGAGGACACCATAGCTAAGAAATACAACTACAAGGACAACGACGCTAACCGCAAAGCCGAACTCCAACACCACATCCGTCACTACCTCAACTACCATGGCTCCCTTAAAACCACCACCAGGAGCTTGTACAACCAAAAGCGGTACCTGATGTTCTCTCAGCGTATCCTCTGTACCATAATCCACAACCACCAGCACACAATAGCCAAAACCCAGGACACCGTTAACCTGCTTTTAACAACCTTCAAGAATTACGGTATCTCCCCCAAACTGAAGAAACCTCTAACACTGAGCAAAGACCAGTGCTTAGACATGTACAAGGATCTTATATCAAAAGTTGATCCGTCCCACGAGAAACCAGGCTATAAACTATTCCAAAACAGTAATCCCTCAGATAGACTAAAAGTATCCCGGGTAGCCAAGTTACTCCAGTATTTCTTCTCTGTCTCTAAACAAAATAATACTATCCAAGTTAAACAGGATATACCTCTGATGAAAAGTATTAAACGTCCTTCAGATGAGCAGCTACGTGTACTCTTCAGTGTGAATCCAATGAAACTCTAAGGAAAGAAGGATATTAATGGTATCTCTCAGTTAAAGTTGTGTCTATGGTTAAGATTGAAGGTCTAGAACATAAGCAGTTAAGGGATATAATGATAAGTGAAAGACAGTTGGGGAGAAATTATAGATAAAGAAGGGAGATTTAACTGAAAAGAGTGAGATTTAACGAAAGATTATAAGATTTAAAGTAAAAGAGTGGGATTTAACGAAAGAGTGGGAGATTATAAGAGTGAAAATCAGTTGGAGAGAGCAAAGTTTTGCAAAGAAATTGTATTATTAACTTAGTTTTGTAAAAGTTTCATAATAACTAAATTAAAATACTACTGTTTGTTAGGATTTTCAAATGTTTATCCCGTATAACTGCCCAGGGATTTACCGGATTACAGCAGTTAATGCCTGTCTTCTCTAACGTAGATTCATGGTATTAAGGGATTATTCCCTAAGGGAACGGATGAAATTTCCTTTATCGCAGGGATTTACCCGATTTTCACTATTAATATCCAATTTTCCGTTATTATGCCTGAAATAGAGCGATAACATCCCGGAATAAATGCCATTTCTACGTAGATGTTAGAGTCCACATCCCCGAAAACAACAATCTTACATGTAAACATAGGGGACCACTGTAAAAGTGGCTGTTTCAGATCCTGACAAAAGGTGGGATTATGCGGAGTGTATGACATTTTCGGAGACCATTGCATTAACAGAGACCTGGAAATATAACATTATGCAGAGTATCTATCATTTTCGGGGACTGGGATGTATGAAATAATTGATTAATGATGCAGTTTTCAATTGACATAGCTGATAACCTGCCGTAGAGAGCTATAAACAAAGCATTTCATCAAAATTAATCTATTCACAACATGGAGAAGCTATGACAAAGGCAGAACTGGTAGAAAAGATGGCAAAGGATGCAGGTATTTCTAAAACCGCAGCAGCAACGGCTCTCAGCTCTTTAACAGCCAATATCACAAAGGCTCTGAAGAAGAAGGACGGCAAGGTTACCCTGGTCGGATTTGGGACATTTGCAAAAGTCCGCCGCAAAGCAAGAACAGGACGTAACCCACAAACAGGAGAAGCTATCAAGATAAAGGCAAGCAATTCAGTAAAATTTAAAGCCGGTAAAGCATTAAAAGACGCAATATAGAAGAAGTTGTTTCATGATTATCGAGCGTATTTGTGTTTCAATCATAGCCATTATCAATATTAATGTGGAGAAATAAGAATGTCAGGATCTGATAATTTTCATACTTATTTAGGCAGTTATCTAAACGGACTTGGTCGAGCAACAGTGATTATAACCTTTGATGCTGAGGCTGAACCTTTAGCTTATAGTGAATCTTTTGCATTTCTTGAAAATGATGATATGATTTATAACGAATTTATAATAAGTTGTGATAAATCTAATGTTCCGAGGAGTATAGCAAATCTTGACCTCTCAACAATGGTTGATGAATCAGTATGTGAAACTGAAAGACGTTTGTCTAACCAATTAAAAGAACAGTACAAAAGCTATCTGCCTGAGAGTCCACTTTCAAAGTTGATAGATCTATCACCCTATGATGAACGTGCTATTATTAGACTTATAATGAGGAATAAATTTCCTGAAAAGATCGAGCGGATAATACAAACTACCAAATCTGAAAAGCTTAGTACTTTCTTAATGAATCATAAGAGG
Source organism: bacterium (assembly GCA_024206195.1). The sequence continues at coordinate 4,417 of JAAGZO010000580.1, forward strand.
TTGCCGAAGCTTGTCTACCATGACAACTTGTAATGAATCTGAAATTTGTGATTATCAGGATAAGACGCCCATCACTGAGC
>JAAGZO010000581.1 GCA_024206195.1 bacterium
ATTCCTGATTGGACCTGTATTCTTTTTATTCTATTTTTCTCACTTTTTACTTCGAGCCAGTCAAATAAACAAACAATCAAACACCCTGTTAAAAATAAGCGAAAACTGAAAGCATGCATGTAGCTTGCATGTAGGGATTAAGGAAGCCCCAACTATGCAAATGTCTTCTAACCATCTGGCTGTATCATCTTCTTCATCTTCTCCATTAGGAATTTCTGTTGGGCTGATCTTGCCAAATGAATGCATTTATGTCGAGCTGCCTTGAAAACTTCTTGTTCAATTATGACATATTTCAGAGCCAATCTGGCATTTGCTGGTAGGTTATCATTAGCTAACTCACGGTGAGCTTTTTTGATGGGGAATTTGTACTGGTGCAGTACATGGCGTATATTTTTCGCAAGATAGAGCCACATGCGTGTCCAGTCTTTCTGTTTCATCGTTTCTTGGGTTTTTGCGACTGCGTGAGCAAGAACAGATGGAAAGTCCTCACCGGATATGACGAATTCAGTATCCTGTCTCAATCGCACGTTATCTTCTAGTTGTGAGCCCATTCTGTGCAGAATTGCACGCTTCAATCTGTATAGGGGGTCTTCAGTATTTAGCGTTATGGGAAGGAGTATTGATGCTCCCCGTTCAAGGATTCCCCAAGTTGAGAAAAATTTGTCAACTGTTGTCGTCGAGACATCCGAGTATTTCTGAAGCATTTGGGTACGTGCCTTAATATTAATGGAAGCTGTAGATTTAACTTCAGTTCTTGGTCCAAATTCCGTTGAGTTTTCTACTTTCTCATAGTAAATATGGGATTCCAATAGAGTGTTCCCATGATTGATCATATCCCAGCATGGGATGAGTATGTGTTGGTCCTGGCGAGTAAGGACAACCATCATGGCCCACCAGAAATGTTCAAATAAGAAGGTGTCTGCAGTTAGTAGCTCGCCATCACAAACTCCTGGATTTGCTAGTAGATGTTTGTAAATTTGTATATAAACTATAAAAAATGCTTGAAAGGAGAGAATAATGCTACCCACAGCCTGTGAACCCAGCATGTA
>JAAGZO010000582.1 GCA_024206195.1 bacterium
AAAACTGTTGTTTTAGATACAAACCAGTATACTGCAATGTGCTTAGACCATCTAGGTAGCGATGCTTACAAACTAGTCAATAGCTTTGGTACTGGTAGAAATATGGTAACCCTAAGAACACCCACAGGGGTAGTTGAAGAGTTTATTAAGGAGGATTTTCAAGAGCTTGATCCGTCAGATAAGCTACTCAAATTACAGTGCAGGCGTCTCACGGATATGCTAACGGGTTTCAGGAAAAGTGGAGCTATGACAGCTGAAGATCGAACAAAAACCATACCTTCTCAGCCCTTTTCTGGAAATATCCCGCAGTTTTACGGATGTCCAAAAATCCATAAGGGTGGCACCTTAAAAATAAGACCAATAGTTATAAACGTGGATATTTATTGCGACAAGCTACTAATGCACATGAAAGGCGTACTGAATCTAGTGTTCTACAGCGAGTACGCTGTGCTCAACTCTTACGACTTTGTGGAAAGGTTAGATGGTCTAACTGTGACGCCTAAAGATCGATTGGCATCACTGGATGTTGAATCACTCTTTACGAAAGTCCCTGTAAGCGAAACTCTGCAAATCGTCCATAGAAGATTACTTAGAATGAAGTCCACTGATGAAGGGAAAGAAGAACTTGAAGAAGTTACTTCCTTAACAACTGAAGCTTTTATGAA
>JAAGZO010000583.1 GCA_024206195.1 bacterium
CAATCTCTTTGGTCAACAATCGATATCTGTGACCTGCAACAACAACCAGATATATTGGATGACCAGCAAACGAGTGAGCTGAGAGTTGGAATGCAGCTTCTTCATAACCTTTCCTCAGCAAGAAGATGTCTCTAAGTTGAACAAACAAATAAACACTCCATGGTTAATAATGAGGTTTAGCTGAGAATCAATGCCTCGATGTCATCCTTTGTAGGGTAATCCCAAGAGTTAGAAATAATCTTACACTCAAGTCGCGTCCAGCCTTTACGGTTCTGTTTCTAGAGATAATCCTTCTGATAAAGAAGAAGCAGCGTTGTGGCTTGTTCTTCAAGATCGAAGTTTGGAGGAGTTTCAGAACGACTTTGCTTTCTCTGATGTGCTCTTTACATTCTTGAACAAGTAGTCACCTTGTCCAAGCCACACAGCAGACATTTCTGTGAGAATTTTCCACTACCACAAGTCTTGATGTAACCCGAAACCTATTGGAATTTTAAAGATAATGATTGATAAAATACAGTGAAAGTGGCAACAAATCTAACAAATCTAAAAAGTTCAAATTATATTGATCTCATTTGTTACTGAGAGGTGGACATTTGGGGTTGGGGTTAAATCATGCTGGGTTATTTTCATTCAGTTCGGAAAACACTCTCCCCTAGTTTCATTG
>JAAGZO010000584.1 GCA_024206195.1 bacterium
AGAGTGAGAGCTCCTCCAATGTACTCATTTGCAAAAAGTGCAATAGCTTGTCTAGGTCCCTTTGGTTCTATAAATGTACTAGCTGATCCTGTGATAATATTCGTATTGTCAAGATTTGATTTAACACTGTTTGTACCATTATAGAGAGTTTCTAAATTAATTTTTCCTTGAGGCGATACATACGGAGATTTTAAGGGAGCAAAAGTTCCATCAGTATCTTTAGGTCCATTTTTAGTTCCTGTTCCTCCAGGTGCTGCGGCAAAGCCTCTTCCATCTAGAGGAATTACACCTGTATTGATGGCATCATATCTAAGCCAAAGATCAGTGAGAGCTGGTGATTGAATATTACTTCCTACATTTACCGAATTATTTCCTAGAAAAGGCCAATCCCCCTTGCCAGAGTACTTATCAAATATTCTGGCGATAAGAGTATTTGTAACTGCATTAAGTCTATAATATGGACCAACCGAAGTAGAACCAGTGCCCATCGGGCAGAATACAGCTTTTCCAGGCCCAGGACAAGTCGGAGTAGCTCCTCCTGGTATACATGCGGAACCAAGTCCGTTAGGTATCATTTGCCCAGAGTTTTTTGGTGGAAGGTTATAAGGAGGTTTTCCATATTCATTGGACGTAGTTGGATTAATAAGTTCTATAAATTCACTAGGGAAAGGTCCATTATCTGTTGGACTAGTAACAGCTGTTATTGTAGCTGTAAGAGAA
>JAAGZO010000585.1 GCA_024206195.1 bacterium
GATTGGGGATTGGGCCCAATCCCCAATCCCCAATCCCCAATCCCCATCCCCTAATCTTTAAGTGATATTCACACAATAGACAATTATATATAAATAATTTAACTAAATATTATATTAATATATTATAAATAGCCATACAAGTTTTATTCTGCTAAATCTTAAATCGGTTTATCTATTATTTATTGAAAGTAAGTTTTTTGGGTTTTTCCCATAAAAATTCACTATATTCTCTTCCAAAGTGTCCTCCAGATGCAGTCTTAGTGAAAATAGGTTTTCTTAATTGTAGTTCGTTTATAATACTTCCAGGCTTTAAGTCAAAGTTATTAACAACTACATTGAACAAATCCTTTTCAGTCATTCCCTTCTTTATTGTTCCGTAGGTATCAATATGCACACTTAGAGGGTCAGCAACTCCAATAGAGTAGGCGATTTGCACTAAGGCTCTCTTGCAGAAACCTGCCGCAACTACTGACTTAGCAATCCATCTTGCAGCATAAGCAGCAGATCTATCGACTTTGCTTGAGTCTTTACCACTGAAAGCACCTCCTCCGTGAGCTCCCCATCCGCCGTATGTGTCAACAATAATTTTTCTACCAGTTAAGCCTGCATCAGCTCCTGGCCCTCCCATGGAAAATATTCCTGAAGGGTTCAAAAATAATTTAGTGTTCTTATCGATCATTTCCTTTGGACAAACCTTTTTAATTACCTCTTCTTCCAGGTCCCTTCTAATTTCTTGATTAGATACTTCTTCATCATGTTGAGCCGAAATTAAAATATTATGGAATCTTAAGGGTTTAACATTCCCGTCTTCCTCCTTGAGATACTCAACAGTAACTTGAGTCTTTCCATCAGGTCTTAACCATTTAAGTATTCCTTCTTTTCTACATTCAGTCATTCTTGTAGAAAGTCTTAAAGCCATTAAGTGTGAAAATGGCATTAGCTCCTTTGTTTCTGTACAAGCATATCCAAACATGTGTCCTTGATCTCCAGCTCCAAATTCGTGATCCTCTTTTCCTTTATGAACGCATTGAGCAATTTGTTGTTCTTGAGTGTGGAGATGCAATAAAATTTCACAGTTTCGGTAGTCAAGTCCCTTCTTAATGTCATCGTATCCCACTTCTTTGATTCTATCAAGAACAACTTGTCTGTAGTCTACTTTAGCATTGGTTGTGATTTCTCCTGCAAGCATTACCTTGAAATTAAAGAGTGAAATTTACCATATTGGCCTTGCATACCGCCTCACATGCGACGTAGGAATTGGGGTCTTGCTTTAAGCAAGCATCGAGAACGGCGTCGCTTAAGGTGTCACACATTTTATCGGGGTGACCTTCGGTTACGGATTCTGAGGCAAAGAAGAAGTGGTCTTCTGCGAGTTTAGGGATGTTCATCATTTTAGGAAATAATAATATTTTTCTTAACTTTTACAATATATTATTATAATGAAGAGAAATATTATTATATAAATTTTACTAAGAAATTTTGGTTTATTGTTTATAATAAAAGTAATAACCAAGTTATTTAAAGCTAGATTTCATCTAACCTAGCAGTAGCCATTTTGAACAAAATAACCTTTCCCCCCACATTGTTGGCAGTTTCCAGTTTGGAAAATTCCTTTTCCTTGACAAGCATTACAAGGCATGGCTGAGCCCTCAATCTGTCCCTTTCCATAGCAACCAATGCAATTTTCATCAAAGCCACCAAAGTTTTTATAACGACCTGCACCATTGCAGCGGAAGCAGGTTTTAAACCCTCCGCCATTGTTATTATACCCTCCCATATTTGGGTTATTAACATTGACATTAACATTCATTCCCTGACCCTGATTTGGTGTGTATTGATTGTTGTTATATGGGACTTGCTGATTGTTATTATATCCCATATTCATGTTTTGGTTGTAACCTTGGTTTATTGGCTGGTTGTAGCCTTGGTTCATTGGTTGGTTCATGGGTTGATTGAAGCCCTGATTCATATTTTGGTTGTAGCCTTGGTTCATGGGTTGGTTCATGGGTTGGTTTGTAGGTTGTGTCACGTTTACATTCACATTCATGGGTTGATTCATCTTTTGATTGTAAGGCTGGTTCACATTTTGATTGTAACCTTGGTTCATATTGGGATTGTAAGGTTGGTTCATGTCTGAGCTAACCCTATTGTTTGAAATTGTAGTAGTGATGGTCTCAGTCACGGTAACAGGTTGGGGTTGAATAATCGTCTGCTGAATCACAGGCTGCACAGGAATGATTGGAACTATGGGTTGTATGATGGTCTCCTCCACTATCACGGTAGGTTGGATAAATGGACCAGTTTCAATTACAGTGGTGGTCGGAACCATGTAGGGGTCTACGTAGGGGTCTACGTAGGGGTCTACGTAGGGATCTACAAGAGGGTCGGTGTAGACCTCTTGGATGGGCATACCGCTGTTGATAACAACTGTGGTGTTCTCTACGATGGGAGGATCGTAGTATTCATCATAGTCATCATACTCGTCGCACATTTTTCTATTATTATAATTGATGTAGTAATATTATTA
>JAAGZO010000586.1 GCA_024206195.1 bacterium
CCAGCCCGATGTACGCGGTCATCAAGTGACCGTGAAGTTTCAACAGCCTCCTTCCTTCTTGCCAATCATTTGAACGTGGCAAGCGAACTTCCTCGGACTACCATATCTCAAGGCTGTACTTAATTGTAAGCTCGGAGGAAGCTCAGAGTCAATAGTTTTTTCCGCGATAGCAGTTCAGTTCAACAGTATTAACAAGTGGAACCTTCCCATATTGTTACAGAAAAGCCCCTTCTTCAAACCAGATACTTTTTTGACCGCCATATCTACACATGCCGCATAGCCTCAACAGGTCGATAACGATTAATTTTCAGAATAGGATACAGCGTAGACAGCACAGAAAGAACAAACATCACCACCATATCACGGAGAATAACCAAGGGCTGATGGCATTGCCGAGACAGCTAGACCCTGCTTCTCAAGCTCTGTGTTCTATATGAAGCAGAGCTTCAGGGTGTTAGGAACTTCCAAAAAACTATGGTGGTGATCCACACGGTATGCTAATATTATACATAACCAAAATTAATATAAAAGAAAGCTAAATCAAATGCTTTTATATGGTTATATAATTTTTTAGA
>JAAGZO010000051.1 GCA_024206195.1 bacterium
AACCAATTAAAGAAGAATCCCAATCAATAAATGCACTACTATCAAGAGAACTATCAACATCAATTTTTATCTCAACTTCATTTACATTTATTGTTTCTCCATTATTAGGTGTTGGTGAAACAAATGAAACATCTAGATCTTGTGATGCACAGTTATTTGTATTGCTACAACATTTTTCTGGACAGTCTGAAGCTCCTGAAAGTTTTCCTTGAGTGCAAGTCTCTTCTGAAGAGCAACATGCACCACTTAATTCTGAACATGTTTGTGTTGCTTCTTCACAAACATCAAACTCGGGATCTGGATGGCCATACTTTGTACCAACATCATCTGCACATATTAAGTCACCTTCACAATCAATATCATTATCACAATCTCCATCCCCTTCACCACATATATTACAAGTGACATTACAATAACCCCAAGTCCATGGAGTAAAAATAGGATTACAGATATCTGAACAGGTCCCACTTTGACAACGTTGGCCTGAAGGACAGCCACAGTCTTGCTCGCAACTTGAACAAGTTTCATCTCCATTACAAATTCCGTCATTGCATTCTGATTCTTGTTCATCTTGTAAAGAAAGTATATGATCAATAATTTCTGAACGAACTGTATCAAGGTCCCTTGTTGTTAAATCTGAATTTTTTAAGCTAGTGAGATAACTCTCAGCAGCAGAAGTATCTTTTCCCTGCGATCTTGTTGTATCAATTGTATTAATAAGTGTTGTTAAATACCTTACATCATCTATACCTTCCCTTTGGCCTTCCCACTGGATTGTATCAATCACCCCATTAACTGTTGGATATGTAAAAACATGGTCGCGATAATTGCTGTCGTCAAAATCGTTCCAGATATGCCCCATCCGAGTTTGATAGGAGAAATCCATCATCCCGTCATAATTAGCTTGCCAAAGGGCAAGCCCAAAGTTCCTGCGATATTTCCCTGGCTTTTCCGGGCCTACTTGAGGATTATGATAAGCGAATATTTGATGTCCTTTGGAGTGCCACAGTGCTGCCTCATCTGATGAGAGACAGGGGGAATTGGGGGAATCTTGGCCTGGGTAACACCCGAAGCAAACGAGCATGTCTTGGATATCACCCATAAAGCCAAAATTACCTGGCCATCTGTCATCGGAACAAAATCCTTGTCGAAGTCCAGAAGCAAATATTTTGCCCCCGGCTGTACGTATTGCGTTCCAGGAGTCCCTTTGATTGTTGAGCCTATCTATTGCCTGTTGCACAGTACCACCCTGGCGAGATAGCGCCTCGTCTACGCCGTAGAAATAGACGTTATTAATACCATAGTCATTGGCAACAGATATAACCTCGGCAACTTCGGTGGGACTTTGGTATCCGTGAGGCGTCAGGCCCAGATAGTACAACGTGTCATTCAGCATCCCCGCATCTTGACGAATCTGTAGTACCTTTCTCAGCATCGTCTCATCACGGGATGGAACCGCATAATCACTTCCCCAGCCTTGATTGACCGCAGGATTAGTTATACCGTGGTCAGCTAGGTTTTGGATTTCGGCCTCGAACTGTGTTTTGCTTTTATATATATAGGAAATAGTACCGTCTTCCCACTGTGTTCCTGGTTCCCCTAACCTTGACCAATAGTAGATGCTGGGGGTTACCATAGATTCTGAAAGTTTTATTGGGAGAACCCGCAAGTTTAATTGAATTTGCCCCACAGTCCCGTCTGATGAGGTTGTTAGGTCAATAGTGCCCGAGTAATCTCCCGAGGTGGCACTATCGGGAACTTTCACTGTAATCCAAAACTGCTTGTTAGTATTTACAGATATATCTACTGGCTGGAGAGTGGCGCTGTCCTGAACTGGGAACTCAGCACTTTTAGGCGCAACATAAACACCTGGAATACCCTCAGGGCTACTTATCCAGACATAGTTTCCATTAACCTTAAGATAGTTCTCGCCATTCTCTATCTTAACAAGAGAATCATCTTTAAGCAAAAGTTCTGGAGTAAGGACCTTTGAACCATGGACTATTGTTACTCCAGACTGATACCAAACCTTAACAACTTTTATATCTACATTTTCAGAAGAGATACTTCCACTAGGCCCAGAAAGGGAACTAACACTTAGTTCCAAATCGTTTAAGTTTCTATCAGTATGGATTACAAAACTTGCAGGTTCAAATTCCCCGGATGATGCTGTAATTGAAATTTCATCTGAGATATAATTAGAAGAAATTGAAGAAGTTGGTAGTATCTTATCATCAGTTATTGCAGGAACAACATACACTGTGACGTCGGGATCAGTTATTACTTTTCCTGTTATTCCTTCTCCTTTTGTATTAAGATCAGTTATATTAATGATCATAACAAGTAAAAGAAACGCTAAAAAAAACAAAACACCTCTTTGTATTTCTCTCATCAAAAGTTTTTATAGAATTTAATATATAAAGTTTTACTTTTTCCTAAATCTCTCTAACAAATTGATCTTTGTATAAGCATTTGTAAAAAACAAAACAACTGAAATTACAATTAACCCTAAAATCACATAGAAAATATATTTTGCATTGAATATTCCTCCTTCCCTTTCTATTTCTAAATATGTACTTTTTTCTTCAACTTTTTCTCCATCTGAATAAAATACAGAATCTGTTTTATAATCTCCTTCTGGAATATTTTTCAAGTTTGTTGTTTTAATTGAATAAGTAATATTATTTTCAGTTAGACTGTATGTATCTTCAGGTTCAAGTAAATACACTTCTTTACCTTTAGTTACTTCATATGAAACTACTACTTCTCTTTGTTCTTTGTTTCTATTATCTGCAATAAAAATTGATTCAATTTCTTTTGTTTCTTTATTCTCTCTT
>JAAGZO010000587.1 GCA_024206195.1 bacterium
ACGAAAGCAAAATTAGAGTTAACATCTCTTTAAAAAGTGTCTTTATGACAGGTTAAGGAATATTCAGACTTAATCTCTTAACTGTGGAAAACATCATTACCTAAAGGAATTAGTTCAAATAGATGATTTATCTTTAGAAAGGACTAGCCGATAAAGTACGCTTTTTTCTTTATCCATAAAAACATACAAATAAAATAAAATATAAAATAAAATATAATTTAATTTAATTTTAATAGTTAAAACAGCTTAGCTGTTAATAAATATAAAATATAATATAAAATATAATAAAATATTTTAATTATCAGACACTTGCTGACAAGGTCTTTGCCAGCGGTCAGCTTCTTTCTCTCTCTAAATAGTGGTGTCCATCAAATTAGGAGTACCTCGCATCCTTGTTCCATAATGACTGGTAATTTCCTGGTGTACGATTTAATCCATGTAAGTGCCTAAAGATTACCGTAGTACTTAAGACTTAAGAACATTGCGATATGCGTCTCTTCGTTCGTAAATTTAACCAAGTGGAAAATCTGCAAAGTCAGTTCCTTTAGCTGTGCCCTAAACTCCTCAAGTGCTCTGCCTGTAGCTGAAAGTCGTCCTAAGACGTGAAAGAAAGTGACTACTAGTTCTTCTGTCAGTTTGTCCTCTCTGCAGTTTCCAGCCCTATGTAGATCTCTGACCAGTTCTATGAAAATTTTCATCACATCGCTCAAGTCTCGCTTATAGTAAAGGAACATCGACGCCTTTGCTAGGAACCAATTATACGCGCTACACTTCTTCCCGATCGCATGATTGTTTGAAGCGTAGAGTCCTCTCACTTTCTCCGGGTTTGGTTTGAACGAACTCCACATTTCTTGTTTGTTTCCCTTCGCATCCTCGTATGCATCTACTGTGATCCCTCCGCACATTAGGCAGTGACCTATCTCTATGTCGTGTTCATAAACTGCGTGAAATTTATAACATTTGATGCATGTCACCACATCTTCTCTCATCATTAAGTCTGCCTTGATCTCATTTAGATTCTCCTTCTTTCTTTTGGCTCGTCCATACGTGTCCCTATCTATCTGTTGTTTAATACTCTTTTTTCTTCCCCACCTTTGAATATCACAGCTTTTCTCGTGTCAACCATAAAATTATTGATTGCCATCTCAAACTTCTCCTTCATGCCTCCCTTATTCTCGCATGGTTTTGGCCAGCTCTAACTTTGCTTTGATCTCTGCAATTACTTTATCCTCTTGGTTCCTGGCTCTAACTTCCAGCACATTCTCCATGTACTCACCCCAGTTATACTCGGTTATGGTTGAGGGTAGACTCCTTATTCTTGTCTGGTATTCCTCTATCTTTTTGTACAGTTCTATACACAAGGTCTCTATGTAGCTATCTTGGATCACTTTCCTTTCATTAGCCTTCTCTCCATTACCGCTTTCCACGTTGCATTCCGCTACCGATATGATGCATTCAAGGTCTAGGTCCACTTCACTTCTGAAGATCTCCAGCATATCCCTTTAATTGATACATTGTTTCAGCTTCAATATGAAAAGATCTGCTCTTAGTTTTGTTGTCTCCGTCTTCATTCTCAATCCTTCTAGTATTCTATAAGTAGCTGAAGGTTTCTCTTTGATTGATATCTCATTAGTCATCTTCACCTTAGTCTCCAAAGCTACATTAATGATCTTGTCAATTAGCTCATTTAGATCCAGTTTTGCCGATCTATTCACTTGGCACTCAATCGATGTTGTCTTTCTTCTCCTTAACTTTCTCATCTGCTTGCTCACCCGACTTTCCTTTTGTCACCCCATTCCCTAACATCACTTGCGACCTCTCGCAGTATCTTACTTTCATATTCTCGAACATCTTTGGTAAGGCGTCAAATTCCTGTACAATTGGTACATTCTCCATTATTAGCTTCTCAAAGTTTTCAAGTACGTATCTTGCAGCAAATTCTTCTCTGATTTCTTTCAGTTTGCCCTTTCTTCTCTTAATTAGCGCCGCGTTGACAAAGTCTGCTAGCTCTTGACCAAACTCTGGAATATCAGTCGCTGCTTTCATTATCGCAACTGCATCTGTTGGTAGTTTTTCTCCATTTTCGTAGTCCTTTCTTGATATCAGGATGAATTCCTTCTTCGTCGCCTCGATAATCTCCTCTTGTCTTTCTTTTAGGATTAATATCCTTTCTCTTGTAGTTGGGTTCCAGTAAGCGTAGAAAGTCGCCTCATCTCGGTTCGAGGAGTTGTTCCATTGGTACATTTATTGGCATGATTCCATTCTCGTTTGACATTGAATTGTTATCTTGTTCCAAAATGCTTTTTGGAACTAAAAGTTCGAATTTATTATATATTGAAATTTGGACTTTGGGTCTATTCCTTTCTGTTGGTGTCTTCTTCACCTCTCCTCTTTGTCCTCATCAATCATGTCAGGTGTGATCTCCATTCTCTTATTTTCTTTTCCCTTTTCCTTCTCCTTTCCTTTCATTGGGACTTTTTTCTCCGGACAATAACCCTCACATTTCCCTTCAGTGAGGATCTTCTTTATGTTTTCTGTAACCTCCTCTTCATCCTTGATTAAATTAATCCCCTGATCCTTGTATATGTATTTTGTGTTATCCGAATTAGGATCAAATTTGAACATTATGCTTCTGAGTTTCTCGTCTTTTTGTGCTATCATCATCAGCTCATGAAACATTTGCTTTGATATCGCTCTCAAAGGCTTCCTCAGTAACCACTTATTCATGTCTGTCTCTTCCGTAACCAAGCTGTAGTATAGAATCGCGTTTTTTAATCTTTCTTGCGAAGCTGCTCCTTGGTTAATAGGTTTGACTCTCCCTTTCACCATCTTTGCCTTCACGTTAACTGTAAGTGTATTTAAATAATAAGTAATAAATAAAAATCTAAAATAACTAATAATAATTAAGTAATAGCTAATCAAATTAGAGCATAGTTGATTTGAAGATATTCAAAAACCTTTAATTATATAAGCTTTAATTATTGTATTAACCCTAAAAGTTTGTACTTAAATTCATTTTTTTCTTACCTCTTTTGAACACAATTCATCTTTAGTTAATGAGAATTTTTGGATAGTATCTTGTACTCGAGAAACTTTTGGCAATTAGTGATGAATACTTCAATTTAGACTAGGAAAAGTTAAGTTGCTGCGATATCGACTTAAACAAAACTTTCAATTCAACGCTCTTAATTCTTCTGATTCATTTTTGGATTATATAAGCCTTATTTTATTCTATCAATACATCATTTTTATGGTTAACGATTTAAACCCTGTAAATATAGAGGTTTATTTGCTCAAGCTTTGTAACTACCTCTACAAAGACGTCGGAATTCCTTGCTAATGAGTTCTGGTTACTTTATGCTCCCAAAATCCAAGTCTTTATTTATCGAGATGATTATGAAATTTTTATATTATGA
>JAAGZO010000588.1 GCA_024206195.1 bacterium
ATCACCACCACCAGAAGTTTTCGAAACCACACCACCCAGAACAAAATACAAGCATCAAACAAGAAAACCATCACAACAAAACTACAGAAGATCATCAGGGATAGATCTAGGTCAGCCTCTCGATCACCATCGAATACACCTAAGAAGGTCTACAACGCATACAATTACAGCTCTCATCAACACAAATACGACTAAATAACTTAATTTATCTTTAAAATTTAACTAAAAGTACTTATTTAACTTATTAATTTATTGCCCTATCAGCACAACCTTCAGTAAACACCAGATGTACTGAAGCATGTTCTTCGTCTGATTGCCTACTATGTCTCTATCAGCATTAGTCTTCGTGAACTAACCTTCCTCGTTTCTCTTAGACATATACAGTATCTTACACCATTTCCCAGGAATGACTTTAATGCACGATTTTTTCGAAAAATCGCCTGCGGCGCTGTAAGTACTTCACCCCTTATCATGAAACTCCATGTAGGTAAACTATACTTTAAGGAGTTTCCTTTATGCCAATCTCCATCAACTGATTTGGTCTACTTCAATGTATCTGCATACACGAAACTACACAAATACTACTTTAATAACTAAACTTTATTAAAAAGTTCGCCTGCGGCGCTGTTAAATCCATATCCCATATCTAATCTACTAAACGACATTACTTCTGCCTTTCAGCTGCTTCACAAGGTAAAAGCTACATATGTTAGTATTAGGTTTTTAGAGTTAATTTTAAGAGTTTTTAGTGATAAATGGATATCTTACAACTTTAAATTAACTTTTCGATATAAAACTCAAAGACACTACCTATAAGTTATTATATGAGCGTAGTCTACTAGGGTGGCACTCCATCCCTATAGACTGCCACTACTTGATATCCCATCTATCTAAAGTGATCTGGGTTCAAAGGTCATTTTCACCATATTGGTAAAATGCACTTGATAAGCCTTAGGTCCTTAACTCAAAGGTAGCCATACACGAGCTTGGGGTCCACTCACAGAATTGGCTGAAACTTTGTAGGAGGATAGAGGACCTATTGAGGTAACTCTGTATGTGGTTCCTATGTGTTAGTTATGCCTCCTCTGGGATAGGTACTTCTTTGAAGTATCCTTGAGTCTGGGTTTTCGATTTTGGGTAAAAAGTGGAAAATGTCGATTTTTGATTTTCTTGAATAACTTTGGACAGACACCAACACAACTCATGATGGTGGGATGGATCTAGAGAGCAAAGGTGCAGGTACCCACATATGTCATTTGCCCAAGCTTTGCCCCGGGTGTGTGTGTGGGGTGTTGTGTCAAAGTAGCGTTTTAACATTAAATTTTGAAAAAGTGAAGTTTAAGTTCAGTTTA
>JAAGZO010000589.1 GCA_024206195.1 bacterium
GTGTATTCTCTATAGCATTTCTTTCTTGCTTTATTTTCTCTATCTCACCATTACTATTTTGACTCTCATGGTCTTGGAACTTAAGCCCCACTTTACCATCTAAGTCTTGAGGTTCTTTTTGCATATTTCAGCTTCTCCTTCTTTTACGTGTATTACATTAACATTGCCACTGGCGCCCATGGTCACTATAGCATAGTTGCCACAGGCAGGGCATTTAAGGTGAATCTGGAAACCGGGCTTCATCAGTTCCACCTTCATTATCTTTGCTAAAAACCTGTCACAAACTCTCTCAGAGCCTTTCTTGTAAACAGTGTTTTTACATTTAATCACATTCATTTAATATCCTTGCCAAGAGTGTTCATTAACTTCTCTCTCTTCCACCATTCTTGAATAACCTCCACCAACACTGTCTGACGGGTAGCCGCTCTCAGGGGAGCTGTAAGGTCGTTCATAATCTTCAGGCTTACAATCTGCACACATATACCTTAAAGCATCAATAGCATCATCGTCTTTCTGTATAGGTTTTTCACCTTTACTCTTAGGATCCCATCTATAGTCTCTAAGTTGCTTAATTAGGTGTGTACAGGTGTGGTGTATCAGTATTTTGTTGCTTCTAAACCGGTTAGACACAAGATCTCTACTGGCTGCCTCATCCTTCTTTTTAGCCTTCTTAAACGACAAGCCAAGCTTTCTAAACCTTGTACCAACACTCTCTACACCAATGTCATTGAATATAGCCCCATCCGCTATACGTTTCTCTGGTAGTTTTGGAAACTCTCTGTGTTTGAGCTTTATGGCATCTGCTATATCACTAACATCCATACCATGCCCACTCTCAAAGAAGGTTTCTCCAATGATGTAGAGCATGTCTGAGTATTGGTCATATAGGCCATATAAGTTAACGGCAGGGTGATTTGTTCCATGGTCATAGGAGGTTATAAAACCTTGACTCCATGAACAGAAATAGTTTGTCACCTTTCCATGCACTTTCCTTCTAAATTTACCCCCAACTTCAAAATCAAATACATGTCTACCACCTACTGATTTTCCTGTATTGGTATCTTTTGTAAACATTGGGTCGAAGTGCTGAAATACAAGCCCTGCTTTAATATAAAAGAAGTCATCCATGTCTGTAGGATGCTGTAAATAAACGTCATCTTTAAGCCTGTCTCTTTGTGCGTTATACCACCTTGCGTCTCTTCCTGGTTGGTGGTGCCACCCAATAAAGAAGTATTTAAATTCTGTATATTCACCTTTCTGCTCCTTGTTGTATGCCTCTGCTACAAGATCGTTGTAATAGGTTCCAGGTACAGATGTTCCAATAATCATTATCCATGATTCGGGGTTCTGGTCTAGGGCTGGAAGTGAGTTATTGAGGATGGACTTGAACAAGCTGTTCTCACCTGTAGCCCCTTTGTTTTCATCAATACCACCGGCTTCATCAAACACCATGAAATCCAATGTTAATGACGCTGCACCCGTAGAGGAACAGGAAATGGATTTTAGTGTGCGTCCACCCTCAAACTCAATCTCTTCTTTTGTCTGCTTAACTATCTTGGGAAATGTACCTTCAGGGAAGTTCTTTACTAACTCGTTGTATTTGGGCAGTATACGAAGCTGTAAAAAGGACTTAGCGAAGTCTTCAGATTTAGATACAACAGCCCCTTTAGTGTTCTCATACTTAAATAGAGTGAATAAACATCTCTCTGCTGCAATCTCTGAATAGCCCTTTTGTCTGCTTTTAGGCAGGAGGATGACTTGAGCCTCCTCCATTGCCTCGCATGCTTCTCTCTGTCGTTTCCAGAGTTTAAAGGGCACTCGTTTCTTGAAGGTGGGGTTAGGCATTTCCTTTCCGTCTTCATATTTTCTAGGGTTTTGATCTGTTATGGAGCCAAAAGCGGAAATGTACTGAACGAGAGTCATTAAGCGTAACGTCTCTTCCATTGTCATTGTAGTTTGGTGCATTACATCAACTGACATACATTATTTCCTTGTAGCATTTCTAATCTTTAATGCTTCCTCTTCAGGAAGTGTTGGATTTACTAACTCTGCCTCTTCCACTTCAATCATTGCAGGGTTTTGCTGTATATAGGCATTAAGGGCTTGCTGAAACTTATTAGGGAACGCATTTGGGTCTGTTTCATTTTTGGTTACAAGAGCAGCTTTAGATATATTAGCATCAAACACCTTTCCTAGTAGCTTATGGGCGTCTCTACGCATATCCTTGTCTTCATCGTTAAAGTTTTCCACAATGAAATCGTCTATCATTTCCATATATCTAGGCCCACGATTATTCCATAGCTTTACAGCAGAGTTCTGCTTATCCTTCTTGGTTAGGTCTTTTTTAGCCATACATCCTCCGACTGGATTTCTTTTTCTTTGTACATTGAAAAGTACATGTAAAATCAAATATACACAAAATGCAAGCTGTCTCTAGGTTTTTTCTGTAAAGAGGTTATATTTAGGTATGAGAAGTGACATTTTCAAAAAGACATTATATAACAGGCTGTGTAGAGCATTAAATGAGGACTTCTTGTCACTTCCTTTGTCCTCGGCCTGTTTTTTAAAGGGAAGAAATGTTTAAGTTTCTAAAAAAGAAAAAGATTTGTCAGGCTTTATCGCTAGTCAAGAAACTAGATGATGGAGAAAACTGTAGAGCAATACAAATGGACACCCTTGCAGACTCAATGCACAATGTTACTGAATTTAGCATAATAAAAACTCCTGAAAAAGAAGAGGTAAAAATCTACCTATGTAGGGACAGTCTTTTCCAGTTTTACGAACTAAAGAAAGGTCAGAAATTAATTTTTGAGATAGGATAAAAGGAATAGAAATGACAGGAGGAATATTAGATGAAGAGACAGGTGAGTATCTATGTGTTGATGATGACGGGTCTGTTCTGAGTAGAGATTCTGATTTTGAAAACCATTACCAAAAAGCTGTAAAGGCAGGGTTTA
>JAAGZO010000590.1 GCA_024206195.1 bacterium
GACACCCCCACCATCACCATCAAACGCGAGATTTATATCTGTCTCATTATTAAACAACATGTCCACATGTTGATCAGTAATGTACACAGCACCTATAGCTGCGACTTTCTTTATTCCGCACTGTTGTAAGTATATAGCGTCTAGATACCCCTCTACTATGTATAACGCACCGTTCTCTTTTACTACGTTGTTATAGTTATAGAGTATGTCTCCTTTACTGTATATATTAGAATTAACACTGTTATAATACTTCTCGCCCGTGTGTTCATTAGGTAAGAATGAAGTATTCCTTGTTACAAAGGCTACAGGTTGATTCTTCATATTATATATAGGTAATATGAAACCATCTCTTCTGAATATACTTTTTCTAAGAAGACTAATAGATTGAAGATACTCTTCGCTAGTCCAACCAAGATCACGCATCCTTCTGTGGTACTCTTTGAATGAACTCACTACACCTATATTAAACCTACTGATAGAGTCCATGGTAATTCCTCTTTCAAGTAGGTGAGCAATTCCGGGATGCTCTGTCTGTAGTTCCCCGCCCTCCCATGCCATGCTAGTTATGATGCTCGCGGCATCTCTATGGGCACGGAGTGCCTGATACTTCTGACGTCTATCAGGGCTAACCTCTAATGGCTTATAATCAATGTCAAATCTTTTGCACAGCTCTGCGACGGTGTTTGTCCAGAATTCATCGCCTTGAATAGGCATGTCTTCTAGCCAGTACGCGGCAGTAAATATGTTACCAGAGTGTCTTCCACTGAAACAATGAAAGACCTTATTCTCGTACTCAGGCTTACCCTTATTAATGGAGCAACTAGGGTGCACATCTGCATGAGTAGGATGGATACAACTGAAGAATCCTTGGTCGTTGATAGCAACGCCTTGTGATTCGAGATAGTCTTTTAGCCTCGGATGTAATAGAGCTATTACATCTTCATTTTCTCTCATTGACTCTCCTTATAATGATTTAGGTGGTTGTTTCTTTATAAAGTCTATCAGACCTTGCATTAGAGCATCAGTGTTAAGCTCTAATATGTTCTTATAGTCTTTACCTACTTTCTTATTATAATCACTTAAATAATAAGAAGCAACTTCTTTGCCTTTCTTGCCATCTCTATTAAGATTCTTTACCTCTGCTATGATCTCAGGTGAGAACTTATGCTTGGTATAACTAGGCGGTGTTCTGTTGCTGTACTTTTCTTTGGGCTTATCCGTAGTCTTCTCGGTGGTGGCCTTGGTTGGAGTTTCTGTGTTATCTGTAGTAGTAATCTTACTTGGTCTTTTAGCTTTGTGCTTGAATATATACTCAGTAACGTCTGGTGATCCCCACAGAATGTCACCATTATCAGTAGCAGGATACCATTTCTTCTTGGTGCCGTATTCTTTAGCATTAAGCTTCACCATCCCTAGCTCGTATAGGAA
>JAAGZO010000591.1 GCA_024206195.1 bacterium
GAGTCAGAGGCTGCAAAAGCAGTCGCACACTCCAGCAATCATTTAGTATATTAGATGGATATTAGTATATGCATTACGTTCATTCTTATTGATGTTGATATTGTATTATCAAGTTGGTTCGCGGGAGTCTATCGACGGCTGCCGTAATAACTGGTCTTGTCTGGGCTTCACTCGGATTCGTATCTTAACCAGATCTAGATGCAAGCGGTTTCACTGCTCCGTCATCATACTTTCGCTAACATGCGTGCTTCGTGAATAAACCTTTGTTTCATGCTCTACGGTCACAGGGTACGGAACGATTCTTGCACTAGCCAGTCAAACACTTTTGATACGCTTTATCTCAGTCGGGTTAAGTTCTTATGCTATTGGGTTTGCTTGTTATTTTCCAGGGTGCTCTCTAATAACAAGACTACACAGTGGTACCAACACCTGTTAGGAATCGTGGTCTGCTTGCAGATCCCATTTTCTTAACACCTTACTGCTCCTCCTCTTCTTCATCATTATCTTCATGCTCATGCTCACTGTGAGTGTTGAAAAAAAAAAAAAAAAGGTATAAATGCACTAATGGACTACGTACTTA
>JAAGZO010000592.1 GCA_024206195.1 bacterium
AGTTCGGAGCATATCCCTTGCCTTTATCGTCTGATCCAAATCCACCTTCTTTCGTTTGTACATCGAATGTGCTGCACCATACTTGTGAAGAAGAGCGCGGGTTTCCTTTTGTAATTGTTCTTGGTACTTCCTTCTGGTTCCCATTCATCTTTAGCGAGAGCGCCAAATGGTTCTCTTAGTTTTAGAGCAGTTTTGGCAACTGATGCAACAATGGCTGTCGCAACAGTAGGAGTTGAAATAGGTTCAGTAATTTTAGGTCTCGGGGTTTCACGATTTAAAATCGTATACTTTCCCAAAAGAGTATCTTTTGCATAATATTGATCTTCGGTTAAAAATATATGAGCAGGTGCTTCAACTTCCACAAAATTTTTGAATGGATCTTCTTTTTGTTGAACTTGAACTGCTCTTTCTTCTGGAGTAGCCATTATTATAAGGCTATCTTCTTTAGCTTTCGGAGTAGCAGGAATTTTAAAAACTTCCTCCGAAGGTGTTGAAGTTTCAATAACGATGTCTGGATCCAAAGGTCCAGAGGGTAATGGAGTTGAAATTCCTTTGGCAGACAGTGACTGTCACGCAATAGGAGGTCTAGTAAGAGGAGTTCCATAAAACATTCTAGGAGTTCCAGTATTTAGTCTTTGTTTTGAAACAGTTGCAG
>JAAGZO010000593.1 GCA_024206195.1 bacterium
CGAATCTTCGCTCCTCAAAAATACTATGAAGAACTGAATTTATGTATACTTATAATATTATAAATATTTTATTACGATAATAAGACATTTCAATATATAATGTTTAGCTAATTAAATTAATTAATTAACTAACTCATTTAAAGGTCTTCTTTAACATATCCAGTAGAGTGTTTCTCGAAGAAAGCCATAAATCCTTTAGCATCTCTATCTCCACTGTAGTCCATGGGACTGCTTTTGTTTCCTCTTGGCCAGAACTTAATAGTAGGGAAACCTTGGATTGATACTTCTTCAACTTCATTGGCAGTAGCGTCCATCTTGGCTAGGACAATGTTAGGGTTACTCTTTTGGAGTTTCTCTGCAACTTCATTGTAAATTGGCTCTAATTTCTTGCAGTGACCGCACCAAGGAGCGTAGAACTCAACCAAGACGTCCTTAGTATCATCCAGAACAATGTCTTTGAAATTCTTTCCTACCACGACCTTAACAGCTGCGTCATTTTTTTCTGGGATTTCTTCAGATTTTAAGTGGAGTTTAAGTTTTCCTGTTTCCCAGTCAGCAATGAATTGGTCAATACTTTCAGGGGTGATATCTCCAACTAAGTTGTATTTTTTTAAGTCCTTTCTGGTATCGTGGATTCTGACGGTGGGGAGATCAGCTTGGGTGACTCCGATGTATTCAGCTAATCTTTGCTCTAATCCATCAGTGATACCGGTAACAATGACTTTGAGTTTTCCCTAAATTATTAAAAAATATATTTACTCCTAATTTCTCAGATAAGGCAGCAGCCATTTCTTGCCATTTGTTAGCATCAGAAGAATTGGGGTCTCTATAGAAGAAAATTCCAGGAGTAGCCTTTCCGAAAATTAATTGTGCGCATTTCTCATCGAATTTCATAACCTTGGGAGAAGAAAATTTAATAATAAAACCGCTTAAGCTATCACTAGTAAATGGTTCAGTTAGATCGTTTCTTTTCTCGTCGAACTTCTTGAAGATGGTGACTTGTCCGTGTTTAGCGTTGAAGTGAGTTAAGCACTCATCAGTAGAGCAGTAACCGAAGCTAACATCGTCATTACTTCTAGCAACATTTTGGAAAACTTCGAATAACTCAGCGTTGGATCCGAAGAAGACAAGTCCAACTTCGTTAGAATTGTTCCATGCTTCTACATCAGAGGCAGCGGTGAA
This sequence comes from bacterium, assembly GCA_024206195.1. The sequence goes on from JAAGZO010000593.1 coordinate 1,183, forward strand.
TTCCTTAGAGGGAGGTCCAGTTTTCTTTCTTAACCATGAAACAATTTCAGGCTCAGTTCTTCCCCCATTGTATTCAGTGGGGTTTCCGTCAACGAAGAATTTTAAGCTGGGGTATCCGGAAACATCGTATTTTTTACCTAATTCCTTGTGAACGGTAGCGTCAACCTTACCGATATTGAGAGGGGGATCATCCTTGGCTAAGATAGCAGCAGCTTTTGCAAATTCGGGAGCAAGTTTTTTGCAGTGTCCGCACCAGGGGGCATAGAACTTAACAAGTAAGAATTTGTTTTCTTTGATAGCATCACTGAAATTTTCTTCAGTGAGAACCATAACTCCATCTTCTCTTTGGATCTCTACAGCGTGAATGATGCAAAGGAGTGCGAATAAAGCGATAATGGTATATTTCATATAAAATTAATCATTAATTTGGGTTTTATAGAGCCGAGATATAAAATATAATATTTTCTACGTGTAAATTATTATAAAGCTTATAATATACTAAAAACTTAATATAGTTAAAGTAATACATTTAATCTTAGTTTTACTCCTAAGAG
>JAAGZO010000594.1 GCA_024206195.1 bacterium
TGAGTCTTTGTTTCAACAAAATCCATTGCTCGTCTGTGGTCGTTTTTGGTCAATGGTTGGTCGGCTAACTCAGCACCTCTGTCAAATGCTGTCTTAAGTTTATCAGTAGAATAGGTATTGAGATTTGACATAGTACGGTAACAAGCAGTGTTATCACTGTTAGTAAGAACAACTTGATACATACATGTAGTCATTCTTTGAGGAGGTCCGACTGACTCAGTGCTTTCTGCGGGGTTCATCAAATTTGTGAGCTTAATATCCCAGTACATAAAGTTGGTATCGAATTCATAGCTTGTAGCTGTAAGTGGAACTTTGATAATGTTTCCACTTACTGTGGTCGTACCTATAGCAATTGGTGTTGAAGCAGCTGTAATTTTATTCTCATTATCTTTGTTGTATTGTGTGATTTCAACAGAGGGTACAGTGTTTGAGTAGTAAGCTAATAAATATTCTTGTGGTAAGAAAACATATACGCAAGGTGTGTTGTTGACTGTGATTTTATTAATTGAAGTTAAAGCGATAGCTTTATCAAAGGCAACACGGAAGATATGGGTTGAAGTGGTTCTGATGCTGCTTGGGTTTACAGCGTTAGTTACCTTCAAGAATCTAAGGGCACCACTTTGAGTTACACCAGTAGATGTGATTCCTCCAGATAATTTACCGCTTCCGGTGATAATATTTGTTCTTACGCCAGTTTGGACATTTGTGCTGTTTACAGTACAGACAAATGAATAATCAGTAGCCATGTAAGGGTTAGGAACTCCTAAAAGTGTGATCGCTTCTTTAGCACCAGTAGTTAAGCTAACTCTGATATTCAAGATACCCTCTTCAGAGAAAGTACAGTTCAAGATATCGCTACCTTTCATACAGATGATGTTGTTAATAAATGAACCGTAGTATCTGTAAGGGAAGAAAATGGAGACTTCATCAACAGTTTTTCCATCTAAAGCAGCTTTGTTTGTTTCCAAATCGAAAGTGAAGGCATAATCACCAGGTAATCCAGGGATAGATGGGGTGATCTTAGTTACAGGGCAGAGTGTTTCAGATTGGGTAGTTGTAACTGCAGCGCTGGTTGCGGCCATTGTAAGATCAGCTGGTGTGCTGTTTTTGGCGATAGCCTCACCTCCTTTAGTTTTCATATCAACAGTGAATGATTTACTGGCACCAGTAGCGTTCCAGTTGTAAACTTTAATAGGCCATACGTCGATGTATAAGGTTTTTTGGAAGGTAATTCCGCATTTGTAGATCATTTTTTTAGTGGTAACGACGATAGGGGGGCTAGTTTCGAATTTTTTGACAGAACAGATATCGATTAAAATATCTCCTTGGTCCCAGTTTTTACCGTAGGTACCGGTTTCACTGAATGTAGCAACACATCTTGGCTCTTCACTTGCGATTTTCAAAGCAGATAAGCTACCTAAGACTTCTAATTTCATATCACGTGTGGGTTGTCTTGGAAGGACAATCTCGAATCTTGCTTTACCATATCCGTTTTCTTGGACAACATGTGAGTAGGTAACTTTGTTTAATTTAGCAGAACCAACAGCGGCTATATTAGCATTGTTAGTACTGTAGGTAAATGCATTAGGACTGGCACTGATTTGAGTTGCAGCGGAGTAAATTTCTGAGGTCAAATGTGTAGAGAAGGTTGCGTTTGCTGGTAAGGTTACACTAGCTTTTGTTAAGGTAATAGTAGCATCGATTTTGATGTTATAGCAGCAGATTGTAAATGTATTTCCGAGTGCTAAAACAGGGCATGTAATTGTACCGCTAGCATTGGTGCAGTCTGCGATAGCGTTTGTTCCGTTTACCATTGCGCAAAGTGAGTTTGTACCGACAGCAGCTGAGGTAATCACAACATTTGAGCCTTTAGGAACGGTCTTAGGAGGGTTGACATTCGTTTTGAAGTTACCTGCTGGATCACTCTGGAAGATTTCACTTATATCTGCGACGATAGAAGGAGATGAGAAATTAGCACTATTATTTGAACCGATGTCACTTGCGATATCTAATAAGAATGCGCTAGTTGAACCTTCTGTAACATAATTTGTACCAAGTACATTGATAGTTTTTTGAGCAGAAGCAGCGAAGATAGCAGCATAGTTATTTGTTGAGAAATTGTTTTGACTGTCTACGAATGTTTCGATTGAAGGACGGTTGATATATTTATAGTAAGCATCTGATGTGGCTCCATCTGTTACTTGTTTTTTAGCGGGGTTAACAGTTGTTCCAGCTGTGTTAGAAGAACTAAGTCCAGAATATACTGCCTTTTGGAAAACTACACCGTTTGCATAGAAGTTAGTGGTACCATCATATTTCTTGGTAAGTTGTCCTGCTGTGAATTCAACTGCATTTGTTGAATCGAAAGTTATTTGACTTCTAAGGAAAAGTGTAAAACCTGAATACTTTGCATTATCGGATCCTGCTGCAGCAACAGTACCATTGAAAACGTAAAGTAAAGAATCTGTGTCTGAAGTTGTATAAGGACTCCATCTTAATGTTGTTTGGATAAAGGTCGAGACTGGGACATCTTCACCAGCAGTAGTACCTAATTGTTTATCTGTATCATCTGAATTTTTCATAACTTGGACTGCATATGACATATTAGCACCTGATTGACCTGAAGCAAAAGTAGAAGTAACTTTTGTAATATCTTTATATGAAGTCATACTTATCCATGTTGCGATGGCGGTAGGGAAAATACTTGCAGATTTTATATCACCTGCATTACCTGTTGTACCATTAAGACTTGCATTGTTTCTAGGGCAGTAATATGGAACAAATAATGATGTTTCGGTAGATTCTGTTAATTGAGTTCCAACTCCGGTGAAAAGTAATTGAGAACCCATAAAGAACATATAATCTGTTTTAGGTGAAGTATTAAGAGCTATAGTTGCAACACCTTTAATTATCACATTTCCAACCATACTCACTTTTCTTAGTAAAGGAACATATATTTTTGTTGTAGTTGGTGTAGACGCAAAACTGTTTGTATCTAATAGAGGGGCAGACGATGAACCGTAAGCTTTAATTCCAGTTGCTAAAGGAGCAGCGGGATACACAGATGATACATCATTATAATCACTTTCTAATAGAGTTGCATTGAATAACCATATAGCAAGGGTATTTGGTGATGTACCTTTTTGAGCAGTTAATAATGCAGCGTTTAATTCGAGTAAACATACTCCTCCGTCAACTGTAGTATAAGCATGATGATTAGTCAAAAAACTTTTTGTATCAGCTGATGGTGCGTCAGAAAAAGATGAATCTTGCCATACACCACTTTCAGGGAATAATTTAATCAATCTGAAAACACCGAGAACATCACCTAAGTCATTGCTATCTGCTGCTAAATACGTAGATTGAAACTGTATATCTATGTAAGAATACAATGATGTCACATTTGGTCTTTCAGATGCGCTCTTCCATTTAACACATGACGTGGAAAGAACACCAAAGTATTTATCATTAGCAGTAAAGATAGTTCCTGCTAAATTTATACTAAATCCATTACTACTACTACGATTATATTTGGAAACTATTCTGAATATCCCTGTACCTGATACATTCGTTTTAGCTGAGTCTAAACCTTCTTGAGCGGCAGTAGTATTAGTATTGAAGAATTGATTTTTAGCATTTGAGGCATAGCAATTAGCATTTGCGGCTGGAACAGCATAAACACTTAAAGAACTGAATGACCAGGCGACAAAGCACTCTTTATTAGTACCAGTGTAGTCTTTACCAGCCTTAAACCAATTTTTTGAAAATTGTAAAATATATTTTCCTGTCATAGCAGAAGTATCATCATAAACTCCGGGAAACACTTGTGAATCTTTTGGAGCACCTGTAATGATTAAAAGTTTAAAATCGACAAAGAAATAGGAATCATCAGCAATTTTAGTAGTACTATCTTTAGGGTATAAGTACCTAGCTTCGGGAAGAAATACACCACCATTAGCTTTAACGGTAAAAGGAGTAACCGTAACAGTAGTTGGAACAGCTGTTACTACACTCCAGTTATATGTATCCCACATTGTAAGTTCTATGTAACTGACTAAGGCTATTGTTTTACCAGAATTTAAAGATTTTATTCCTGTATCTGCTGCTGCTATACCGTCTGTATTTGTAATAACGTCGGCTTCATTAGGAGTAGATGTCCAGCACTTTCCACCGAATACTGCTTCACTGTTTTTCGCGATAATCACATTTCCATTGGTGCCATCTTTTAATCGATCTGTGCCTATCTTTGCTGCATCGATCGTCTTAAATATATTCATGGTGAATTTTGGTTTAACATAACCCTTATTTTCTGTATTAAATTCAGCAAAACTACGAGTGGTATTACCACATGCATCAGCGTAAACCCAAACAGTCATAGTGTAAACGGTATTCTTGGTGAGAGATTTCATATGGAAGAATATTCCAGACCCGTTGTATTCAGTAGTTAATGTCCCTCTGTAGTCAAGACTGTTTTGTAAAGGGAAGCAAGGTTCTCTCTTTCCGAAAGTATTGTCGAAATCACCTGATGAGAAGTCACATGTAGAAGCAACGAATGCAAGGACGTCTCCTCCAGTAGTACTTTGTTTGATCGCGTTGGAATGTTGGATTTGAATCCATCCACCGGTTGAGATGTCATTGTTTGATTTGAAAGTGAATTTAATTGGCCAGGCAGCATTGGCATAGATATCCCAATCTTCAGGATGGTTGGCAGTTAAAGTGATGGTAGATGGTTTGACAGTGATGATACTGCTTTCAACTTGAGATATGATCGAGTAGGTGTTTTTGTAGTAAACAACAGTTTTTAAAATCTGACTTGTATTGATAACGTTGTTTAAGGCTTTTATTCCTCCGAGTTTAATCTTGAACATTCTGTTAGGGATCAAATCTTCATCAATGTCTTCAAGGCTTACACCGTCAGTGGAAAAAGATTGTAAACGTAAAGTTGATTTAATCTTTGCTTTTAATGGTTCGTCAGCAGTTACGTCTAAAGATTCAACGGTAGTAGGTGCAGTTACAGCTGTACTTGGGTAGTGGAAGACGATCACATGGTCTCGGCTGTTGATAAATCCATTCACTCTCAAGCTAAGTTCGATGTTGAATGTGTTGTCTGGGAAGATATCGTTGCTGGAATTACTTGAATCTGCTGAAGGTCCTTGTGTTACTTTGATTACAGAAGCGGATACTTCGAGATCTTTCGGGGTATAAGCAGCGTAGTTCTCGTACATTCCTAAGTTTCCGAAGACTGGGAGGGAATCAATGATAACCTTTTCTTTATGGTTAGCACTCGAAGTGAAAAGGCAGATGTTATCGATGAATTTATTTGAGAATTTCAAGTTGGTGAGATTAATAGTGAGGGTGTAAAGTGTTTCAGGTCCGACGCTTAAAGGAACATTTGTTGTGAGATCATCAAGTCTGCAGTAGGCAACGTTAGTCTCTGCGCTGATAGAGGAGTCTAGGGGGGAAGCGATTGACTGGACAGGTGTCACGGAGTAGGTGGTAGTAACTGTGCCCTTCTTTGATGAAAGCGTGCATCCGAAGGCAAGTACACTTGCGCTCAGATCGAAGGAAGTAAGGTTGGGGGGAAATTCAACTCCAATGAACTGTTTGTAGGCGAGTCCGTTGGATGAGTAGGCTTTAGGGCCGATTTGGTTCGCGGTACCTCCATTAAGGTAAAATCGAAACGTGATTGTTTCACCATTATTTTGGATTGAGGGGTTCATCATCATTACCGGGAAGGTCTCGTGAGGTATTATGTTTGCGGTAAATGTAAAACCGAAAAGTAAGCATATTGCTAAAACTTTGAAAGTCGTTTTCATTTGAATTATATTAACTTTTCGGTGGGCCTTATATTCAATTAGATACGAGAAAAATAATAATTTGGAGAAAAATAATTAATTTTGGCTTGAAATTAGAGGAAAATTGGTGGGAGTTTAGGCTTGAAAAAAGAAGAAAATTGGGTTTTGAAGCGATATTAAATTAAAGAGGTTGAAAGTGACATGCAGAAGCATCAGGATGATACCAGAGCAGCTAAGGATTGTCAAATCTTAATATATGGGATAAAAATGAAATTGTTGATGGAGATCCA
>JAAGZO010000595.1 GCA_024206195.1 bacterium
ATTTAAAACCCATTGCTGCGAGGTCTCTCGGCTGATTAGGGTTTATGGGGCGAAGTGAGCTCACCACTTCTGCTTTTTCCTTCCATATTTATTTATCCCATCCAATATTTTAATAATTTTCAAATTTAGATAAGCTGTTGAGGTCGCTGCCATGAACTGGTATCAGTTATGATGCTCTGCAGCTTGACACAGGCTAGACATAGCAGCTTCAACAGTTGGGCGATAGCAATCGTATCATACAATTTTTAATATTTAATAATTATCAAATTTAGCCATGCTGCCGAGGGTGCTGTCATGAACTGGTATCAGTTATGATGCACTGCAGTTTGATATGGGCAAACGTAGTGGCCTCGACAGTCTGGCAATAGCAATAACGTTGTGGAATTTTTAAAATATTTAATAATTTTCAAATTTAGTGAAGCTGTCAAGACTGCTATTGTGAAAACTGGTATCGATAATGATTCTCCGCAGCTTGACATGAACTGAGCATAGCATTATCGACAGTCATGCACCATTTCAATTCTTGTTAGAAAATTTCCTTTTTTTCCATGTAGTGTTAGGATTTGCATTTCTAGGATGTTCCTAAGCAGTGTAGTGAATCTTTATGAGAACCGGAAATCCGACAAGTTCGAATAGAGCACCCCTTATGGACTTTGTTCAAAAGCAGTAGCTTAAGATCTTAAACCTGGATGTCTATCAGAATCGCAGATCACCCGATACGTTTCGGTCTGACTGGTAATCAATTGCGAAGTGTGATCAAATCGTAATAATACAAACAGAAACGTTTATTAAGATGTGCAGGTATGCTAGCAGAAATAATAGTAATATCAAGAGAGTAAGTGAACATGGAGCAGCCACTTGAAAGCAACTGCTCACATCTAAGTCCTGCACATTACACTGACTGACTCTTCTCTCTCTCTCGCTGATGGATCAATAATCAAACAGGCTAAAGCGAACATGGAAACAA
>JAAGZO010000596.1 GCA_024206195.1 bacterium
ATACATATGGCCTGTTCGCAGCTACTAAATATCAGGCTGTAACAGTAAGATTAAAGGCAGGGTCATTCGGCTCTGCCTTTTTAACATAACCTTGGAGATTGTCGAAAAACCCCTAATACCTCCCTTGTAGATATCAACATATGATATAGTGATGCCATAGCAAAGACACCCACAAAAGGAATGGACTATGGCAAAATATAAGCATTACGATTATTCCCAAACAATGTTACTGCCTGTTAACCTGGCTGATCAATTGATTCCGGGAACACTTGAATTTGCAATTAACATACTGGTAGAAGATCGGCTGGATTTATCGCATTTTGATAAACGTTATAATAACGACAAAACCGGCCGCTGTGCCTATAATCCAAAAGTTCTTTTAAAGATAGTGCTTCTTGCATATTCTCGAGGGATTATCCATTCAAGAAAGATAGAAAAAGCCTGTAAAGAAAACATAACTTTTATGGCATTAACCTGTGGTCAGCAGCCGGACCATAGTACGATAGCCGCATTTGTATCAACGATGCAGGAGCAGATTCAGCCACTGTTTCGGGATGTGCTGCTGACTTGTGAAGAGATGGGACTACTGGGCGGCAGTGAGTTTAGCCTGGATGGTTGCAAACTGCCATCAAATGCATCCAAGGAGTCGAGTGGAACGTTTTCAGCATTAGAAGGCAAAAAGGAGGTAATAGAGAGAAAGATACATGGCCTTCTTAAACATCATGTTGAAACAGATAAACTTGAAGAGGAAACTTCTGCAAAAAAAACATATCGAGATAAACATATTGCAAAGCTTAAAAATCAAGCGGAACGTATAGATCGATTTTTAAAAGAGAATGAAGCCAAACCAGGTAAACAGGCAAAAGAAGTCAAGAGCAATATTACAGACAATGATTCAGCCCTAATGAAGACCTCTCATGGTGTTGTACAGGGTTATAATGCGCAAGTCATGGTAGATTCCAAACATCAGGTAATTGTGCAGGCAGAAACATTTGGAGACGGACAGGACCATCATCTTTTATCGCCAGTGTTATCAAACGCCAAAGAAAATATGCAGGCTATTGGATATACAGAGGATTATTTCAGGGGAAAGATATTAACAGCAGACACAGGATATTACAGTAATGAAAGCTTAAAGAAATGTGAAGAGGAAGGACTTGATGTCTATATCCCGGACA
>JAAGZO010000597.1 GCA_024206195.1 bacterium
ACACAAACTTAACACACTATGCAACTTTAGCCAACTTTCGTTCCTAAAGTTCTACTTAGTTCCGGTTTCGTTCTTATCGTCGTCCTCATCTTCTCGTTTTCTACTGGCTTGTTTTGGTTGTTGTTATTTGTTGGCTGCTCACTGCTCCATGTCTTAATCTTCTTCGTGGTCTTCTTCTGGAGTTGAAGTTCCAATATGTTCATCGTAAGTTCGAACTCCTGCAAGCAGTTGAGCCATTCGGTTTACTGACCTTGTCTTGATTCTTCTGCTTTCATGTGCGTCAATAAACTCTGTTTCAGCATATTTCGGGTATTTGGGTAGTTACTCTGTATCACCATCACCTATGTACGAATTATGTCTCTGGTTGTAGCATGCATCCTTAGTGATCACTTTTATCCACCTAATTCTCTTGTTCATTCGTTATATGTCGTGAGTTGACCCTATTGTGATTGTTTTGAGAGTTGATGGTACTGATATGATGTTTTGTTAGAAACCATACTGATAGTTCTCATGGGATGCTCTCCTGTATTGATTTTTGTAGTGGTACTCAATTGGGGCTTCTCTTTCGTACATATCAAGGTCGAATTGAGTTATTTCAACTCCATCTATCAAGTTAGGTTCGTCTGTGACATGGTATTATTGTAATGTTTAGTTCATCGGCCTTATGGCGTTTAAGGTGCGTAGATCAATGGGAAATGGCTGACATGCCTGTTATGCACTCTTTTTGATGTTTTTGTTGTACTATCTAACTTGTTACACCCCTTCTTGTTTGAAGTCAGTGTAAAGTCCACGTTAAACAATAATAAGTCTATATTAGGCTATGTATAGACAAACTTCTTTAACTGTGATGATCTGAGCTCAATGATTTATTGGTTGTCTACTGACCTTCATTTGGTTGATTGCCTTAGCTGTTGCATGTTTGATATGAACTGAACTGAACTAAAATGAATATTGTTGACATTAGTACCAGAGAAAAATTTATCTCTCTTATGGTTGACAATTAGGAACCCAGTTGAACAATGGTGCTAGTTGTGATCGTGGTTTGTCAAATGTTCGATCAATAATGATGAATGATGGGAACCTAACTACTGTAAGAACAATGTTGACGACTTTCTCAGTTTAAGACATATTGTTCATTGAGTGCATTTGTTAAGTTCAATTAACTCTCAGGAGGTAGATGTAAGTACAAGTAGCAAATGAGTTAGTTGTAGCAGTGTGGTTCTCAGATAACCAATTAGTGCAAAAAGATAGCAAACTGAACTAACGTGAGCAATGCAAACTCAGACTTACGTAGATTGAACTATAATGTTCATATGAAGCAGGTTTGTTTGAAATTGGTGTATTAAGGAACTTCATATGTGATGTAAGTTAACCTAACATTGGGAATGCTTGGTTCGTTGTTGTGAGTAGTTCGTATTTGAGTATATTGATAGTTCTAGTTGCTGTCTAATCTAGATTTCATTAAATCTATAATTATTAGTTTATCAATAATCATTATTTTTAGAAGTTAGCTAAAGTTCCATCAATATCTTAGGAAGTGTCTAGAAGAAAAAATTCCTTCGCAGTAGACATATTGGTTACTTCAAAAGTTGATTGGTGCTTGTAATTGATTGAAATGTTGCCAAAGTTGAACTAATGTTGAAATATATTCTTAGATGTACCCAAAGAAGGATGTTAGTTAATAATCTAATAATTGAAGTACCTTTAATTAAGTATTTGTTATATCTATAATTACCATGAAACTTTATATACAATTGACTATTTTCATTTTTCAAAGTTCTAAGAAGTGTTATAAAATGATTGAGGACTTCTAACTAGCAAAAAGTCGCCCCAAGCATTACCAATCAGTCGTTGGGAAAGCCCCGAGAGAAACGGTCATTTCGTTTCTTTTTATCACATGTAGGAGAAATTTTATTTCTGGACACAGAGGTGATA
>JAAGZO010000052.1 GCA_024206195.1 bacterium
AGACTTCACTGGCCTGTTGGGTCTTTGCTGTATCACCATCAAGGATGCGACCAGTTACGGGAATTGTATGTTGAGTTTTCATGATGGATCTCCTTGGGAATGATTAAATGGAGGAGAACTATTGATCTCCATCATGGGTCCTGGAAGGACTTCTAATACAAGTATGAACAACGACTGGCGTGGTTGCCTTCGCATCGACAAACCCTATAAGTAGTATATAGGGATTGAAGGGTATTCTTCCTTTTTATAAGTATCTATCTAATGTGTAATGTGTAATGTGTAAAAAAGAGAGACTCAACCCACAAGGGGCTGAGTCAATGGGTTAGGTTGCAGAAACCGTAAGTTCTGGAGCATTCATGAGAAGCTTGAAGGCATCAGGCATGGGAGCATCCTTGTACTTCTTGGTATACTTGGCACGACGCTCAGTCATGTTGTCGAGCTTAGACATGGCTGTGGCGTCCTTACCATCGGCAGCGAGGTCATCCACCATACCAAGGGTGTTATCAACTATAGCGGTAGATCGGTCTGCAACAACTGTGATGAGACCGGCACAAGAGATAACGGATGTAGCAAGGGACTTGAGGGTAATTGAAGGTTTAATCATGGTAATACTCCTTATAAGGGTTGGGTTAATTGATGAAGAGGAGCTACCTCCCCATGATGGGAGCCGGAGGCTTGTTGTTGTTTGAAATTGAGGTCCAAAGTTATTTAGACATAGGGGGGGTATTTGGTGAGAGAGGGTCCAGCAAAGAAGAACTACACACATACGTAGAATAACAATTTCCACAAAAACCTGAATTATGAAAATGTTGATTACTTTAATGTTTAGTAGACAAAGTTAAAGCACAAAAAAACCCCAGTGAAGTCAATCACCAGGGCTCTTCTGAAAGGAAATAAACAATGATCTGTACTGACTCTGTTATTAGGCCATGCGGAGCAGGTAATGCCCGCAGGGCGTTGCCACCTGAGTCTGGGCCAAGACTGTGCACGCTATGAAAAAAAGAACAATCAACGAGGCCAGTAGTAGCAGACTAAAAAATATATTACAAAAAGTCTGGCAGGTATAAGTTGAGTTTACTTTTCCCCTGGTAATAATTAAACCAAGGTATTATAAGAGAGGCTCTATTATTAATTTTACTGTGGAGAATGCGATGGGTATTCTGTCTGTATTGTTCTATGTGGCTGGCGTGGCATTATCTCTTGGTGGTGTAAATGCCATAGTAAATTATGGGGAATCTGATCCAGCAGCTATAGCGGGGATGTTCTTGG
>JAAGZO010000598.1 GCA_024206195.1 bacterium
CCTGCACTAGCGATACAGGCTGGACAGCTAATAGTTGGGTCTATGATTCCATGAGATTCCTTCTTACGCATAACGTCTAATGAATTAAACTGTAGATTCTTATTCATTTCTGATCTTAGATTCAACTGTTTCCTTTTAAAGTCTATGATTCGGCACTTAACCCTCCAGTTAAGGTAGCGTTGGAACCCACTTCTATTCTCATCAAAGGTTTCCGCAGCTTTAACTAGGGCTGTATAGGCTTCAGAGACTAGATCCTCATAATCAGATCCATGAGCGTAGTAATACCTGTGTTGCCACACAAGGCTTTTTGTGTAATCAATCCAATCTTCTATTACTATTGCCACTAACTGAACATTTATACACCTATTTGTTTTTGTCAAGAGATATGATGCCTGTGAGTCTGTCTATCTCTGATTGTAGGTGATCCCTTTCTTGCTCTAGCCTCTCGTAATCCTCATACCATACCCAATCTCCATCATCTTCTTGGATCAGACATGTATTCTCTCCGTAGTCCATGCCCAACCTTTGCACTTTAGAAATAGTTTTCTTGCTCATCTTTAATCTCCTCTTGTTTTAGTTCTGTGTTCACGTATTTAATAGGATTTGTTGATTCAGATTCTACAAATACTTTTGCTTTCCTCTTAAAGTAAAGTTGTATAAAAGGTTCTATGCCTGTCTCACGTTGTTTCCACATATAGAATGTCCCATCACCTTCATATTTAGATTCTAAACCTCTTTCTTTAGGCTTATTTCTCCATATAGTTATTCCATTATCAGCTATGTTTGAGATGTCTCCAGATCCAGAAATATCCATTTTGCCTGGGGCTTTGTCCTCATCTGCTCCCTTTCGTGAATGAGCTACTAAGTGGACATGCACCTCATAATCCATAGCAAACTTACGGAAGTCTCTTACTACTGCTTTCTGATCCTTCAAGTCCTCAGTGTTTACACAGTATAGCAATGAATCTACTACAAATCTATTACATCCATACCGCTTATTTGTATAAATGAACTGTTTTATTATCTCCTTATGATTAATCTCATCCTCATAGTTGATGAATAAGAGTCTAGGATTTATAAACTCCATTGCATAATCTAAATGATTATTTTGATGTGGCTCCATGCCTAATGCTTGTCTAACTGCTATTTCTAATTGATTATCTACAGGCATTTCCATACTAGCACAACAGCATATATTTCCTTGTGCCATATCATTTACCATGCATTGAGATAGGGCTACAGACTTACCATGTGAGTTGATACCTGTCCATAATGTTAATTCTCTAGGTCTTATCCTCCAAGGTATATTCCAAGGACAAGCTGATCCTTGAGTCTTGTGAGTATTTGAATAAAACTTATCTCTGAGTTTATCCATATATTCTTCAGCTCTTACAACTTGCTTAGGGTCTATAGTCTTAGCTTCATCTAGGCAGGTCTGGAACTCTTCTTTAGTTCCACCCTCAAGCAACATCTCATTTAGGTCTTTCTTGGGTAGCTTAACTTTGAAGCATCTCTCCTTACCTAGCCTGTTGCTCATTGTCTCGAAGGCTTTCTCACCTGCATCATCACTATCGAAGCACAGGTATATCTTCTCGAATCTACCTAGATGCTCATAGTCATTCTCTATCCATGCTGTCCCGTTACTCCCCATAGGCAGAGAGAGGGAAGGAAAACCCCATTGGTAGCTAGTTGCCATATCAAGTTCACCTTCAAATAGGATAACATACCTGTCATTGTCAGTTATCGTATGCCATCCCCATAGGTGTTCTTGGGCATCCTTGCTTACCCATGTGATCTTTTTACCCTTCTTCCTCTCTACTGCTAGGTATTTTAGTTTGGTCAGCTTGTCCTCGTCAGGGTCAAATGTAGGAAATACTATGGTAGCCCCATGCATCTTATGATCACATGTAGCTATCTTTAATGCTTCTTGTGTCTTTTCAGTGATCCCTCTCTTGTCTCTCAGGTATGCTGTAACAGGGTGACTATCCTCACGTTTCTTTAATCCATTCTGATTAGGCTTCACATATGGAATAGCTTTCTTTACAGGCATATCCTCTCGGACACCTAGAAATTTACCTAGTTGATTTAAGGCATCTACGTAGGAAACACCCCTTACAAGCTCCCATAGCTTTATCATGTCACCCTTCTCACCTGTAGAAAAGTCTGTGAATCCTCCTGCATGTTGTCCACTTAGGCATACGGATAAGGATTTACCATCCTCACCACTGATTGATCCACATGTCCAACTATTACTATTCTTTTTGCCGTTGGGTAGTAATTCCTGTGCGATACTCTCAAGATTCTGCATTGCTGCAGATTTAACTTCTAAATTATTCATCTTAGTATCCTTTAGGTGGGGTTGATTGATAACGTGGATCATCACACGTATTATTGTAATTGCCTACAGGTGGTAGATTATCTGATGTGTTATTAGTATTCCCAAAACCAGATTTATTGTTAAGGGTACTCTTTCTGATGATACCTTGCCATCCACTAGCCATTGTGTTGTCTATGGACTCAAGGACTTCCTGTAATCCCCACTTGCTTATCTCAGCCCACTTCTTCTTGATACCTGTAGGAGCATAAGTTTTAAATTTGGATTCTTTCCTGTAAACAATATATTCATTCCATGATTCTTTAAACTCATCACAGTTGAGACATACAGGTA
>JAAGZO010000599.1 GCA_024206195.1 bacterium
AACGGCCCGGAAGTGACTACTGTAGCCTAATATCGAAGGTACAGCAGGGTAATTTCCTAGAAAATGGTGTTCTCAGCTTATTTATGCACAAATTTACCGAAGTTAGCCTAAAAAGATGGAGTCAGAAGAGGAGCGAATAAAGAAAAACGTCCGTCGTCTTTTAAATTTAATTAGTGGTCAACAAGGATGAAAGAAGGACGCACGCCCTTATCTCAGTGAATTAGAGGGCTTTAAACTCACAAAGGAGGAATACCGATTTGGTTTGGCAGAACTAATCTGTATGCGAGAATATACAGATCCGGAGCCCGGTATAAATTGGCACAAAGCAAACTTCGAAGATTTGTTTGATGATGAACCGGGCATGCCAAAAATTCGGGAAGAAATAGACAAGGAAGCAGAAACTTCGGATCAGCAAGAAACGGAGATAAAGAGACGAGAATTCAGTGAAGCTGAAAAAATTGAAGCTCAGGATATACGGCACCATGTGAACAAATATCTGAATGTTGCGGTTGTGGCATATAAAGTATTACCTAATAAACAAGCGATCGAAGATATGATGGTCAAGGCGTGAGCAGCTGAATTGAATTGCTGTTTAGGTAATAACGAGCTCCTCAAATTCTTGAATAACCCATTACCATCGTG
>JAAGZO010000600.1 GCA_024206195.1 bacterium
AATTGGGTTGAGCCTATAAAACGTAAAAATACAGAAATGGTACGAGGTGCCTTTCTAAAAATTCTTGAACGAGCAAAACCGAGAAGACCAAACATGGTCTTCTCAGATCGTGGCTTAGAATTCGTTTCTTCAACTTTTTATGCTGCTTTAGAAGAATATGGAATTCAATGGTATACTACAAAAAATTATGATATAAAAAGTGCAATCATAGAGTGCTTTAATCGAACTCTAAAAGGTCGCATTTGGAAGTATCTAACACATAGCAGAGGTTGGCATTGGGTAGATGTTCTTCAAGATATTTCCCGAGCTTTGAATCGGACCAAAACGTGATGTAATGAAGGATTCTGAGGTGTCTTATATCCGTATAATGCGTTCTAAAAGTTACGGTGTATTGTACCGTAACCTTCCATACTGTGCTGTTTAAATTGGAGAGTCTCCCTCTCGAGGAATCCGGTCCAGCTCTACCAGTGAATGATAACAAACATGCTTGCTGACATTCACCGACGTAAATCTGAGCTGCTCCGTATTCCAGACAGAGTGAGACTCCAAAACATTCATATGCTTAGCTTAGCCTGTTAGGAATTCGTCCGCTTTTTGAGCCAGACTGCTCAAATATGCTTTTATAAACA
>JAAGZO010000601.1 GCA_024206195.1 bacterium
AGATTTAAATGTTGTAGATTGACTAACTTTTTAATTGTATTCGGTAAATAAGTAAGTTCTAATCCACTTAAGTCTAAATATTGATCTTCTGAAAATATTGAAACTTTATACCTTCAAACCTTGAATAGGCATTTACAATCACATTTGGGGCTGTACTTAATGTTAATTTAACCAAATAAGTTAAAGTACCACTAGACAAGATTTCAGTAGCCGTTGGGCCATCACCTTGTAATGAAACAAATTGTTTACTAATCAATAAAGACCCTGATAAATAACGGCCTCCAGGCAAATAAACAATACCTCCACCAGTTGCACCTCCCGACACAGTATTCTCTAAAGTATCAATAGCTTTCTGTATGGCAGTTGTACTAAGGGTAGCCCCTGTACGATCCGCACCAAACCAGTTTACATCTAGCTTCCTATTTTTATTTAAGTAAAGATTTCCAGCCCCTGAGAACGCTTGGGACCCGTGTGTAATATTAACGTACCCATTAATCGTTAAGGAGTAAGCCCCTTGATTAATCACACCAAGTCCGATAAAATCTAAAGTAATATTACTTGGAATAGTTAGATTAGTAGTTAGTGTTATGGATTTACTTATTACTAAAGTAACATTGGTGGACCCAATAGTTGTGACTAGGGAAGCCAAATCAGTACTGGTTTGATAAGTCTTACCTGCTAGAGTGTCATTAGTCATTCCTGCTACTAGGACACCTCCATCCTTAACCACCATTCTCTCAGTATCCGTAGCATACCCAAACATTCCATTCTTTAATCTGGTTGTTAGATTAGCTTCGGTGTCTCTTATTCTTATTACATCTATATTTGGCATGATTTTGTCTCCTATTCTACCCCTTCTATAATCTCTTCGGTTGCAGTACCTGTCTCTGTGTACTCTTCAGACCCCGCCCCATTTTCAACAACATCTGTTGGATCTGGGGGTATAGACCAATCAGGATCTGTAGGCACTTCTAGTAACACTCCAAAAGGATCAAATCCTGGTTTTATGCTACCTCTTTGTATCAAAGTATTCAGCATAATGGAGTAAATCGTGCAAGGTGCAGTAGTTGTTATTTGATAGTTAATGTAATTCCCGATAGCCCTGTAGTCTTGGTACCCCTGATACTCTGTTTCCCTTAAAGCTAAATTAGGGTACTCTTCAGGATCTAGTACTAAATCAAACGATGGTTGCCATAACGCACCATTAACATAAGCCGTAGCTGTCAGTTTCTTGCTTGCTATGGCAACCAGGGAAAGGAACCTCTCTTCGATTAAGGATCTGCCTGAATTATCTTGGAATTTCCAAGTGTCTAGTAAAACAGACATAGTAGCATCATTGGATATTGTTACATCGTAGTCGGTATCAACATAGCTACCATCAGGATTTTCTTTTTCTATCTCTATTATTGCTTGCGCTCTTGACACAACTGCAGCTCTCGTACCTTCTGCAAAAGTAAAGAGTCTTTCAGACCTAGAATTAAAAGGATAGACATATTTAGACCAACCAGATTTCTGTTCTACTGCTAGAACAAGCATCTCACCTTGACCCCCATTTATAAATAGTTTCCCATTTATATAAATGAAATCAATATCTTCTGGGGAGAATTGTTTTAAAT
Source organism: bacterium (assembly GCA_024206195.1). Next base: position 1,617 of record JAAGZO010000601.1, read on the forward strand.
CTTCTCTTATAGGTCTAGAAACCTGCATATTAGAGTAAGTGCTTCGCCATTGTAAGTCGAAGCCCAATATTCGTAAATCATTTTGGTCATTAGTTAACGCACAAATTCCCACATTGGGTACGAATTGAGCTAATTCTTTATAGGTTATACCGATTACTTCATCCTCTGTAACCCAAGGCTGATCTGGATCGGCATTAGGTACTCTACCTGTTTTACCTTCTTTAATTCCAATTAAGTCATCCTTAAATGGGATTAACTTAATCATCTTTTGACCATCACCAGGATCTGACTCTACCGCACTAGAAACCCTGACATTCTCAGAATAGATAGTATCCACTTCTGGAGTGTAATAGATTTTAGATTCAATATTGGAAAAAGGTGCTGTTCCTGTAGGACTAGGCCAAGTTGTAATACCGGATGCCCAAATCCTATTTTTCATATAAACCCCTGTACTAGCAGGAGGGATTGGGAACATCTCCATTCTATCATCTGTTATAATATCTAAAGGATAGGGAACATCATCATCTAATACGTTATCTGTGGCGAAATAGTAGTAACTACCGTCCCAAGTCGCATTAAAAGTAGCTTTATCCATTTCTTGAACTAAGTATAATTCATTATCTCTACCAACTCTTTCAGCCGTAGATCCTGCACCCCCTGCTGCATTTGTAGCTGTGGTTAGGTCTTTAGATCGGTAAAGTCGAATGTAGTTCCAATTATTGTTCTCAGCATCTGCTAATAGAGAACCATCATTTGCGGTAGGGCTTACTGCTATATTAAAAGCAGATGTAGTTACCTCTGCCGTATAGGCAAAAGCACCTTCTTTTAAAACGGAACCTGCTGTAGCTAAAACTCTATTAGGTCCAGATACGATTAATGGAACTTCTGGTGTAACTGTAGTGTCTTTATAGACTAATTCTACCCCATAAATACGTTTACCGGCCAATACTCCAGGGCTTCCATCTACTGCAACACTTTGTATTTGTGGGGAAGGTAACCCCATTTTTCTTCTCTCGAACTTGAGACTAGAAGTATTCCATTCAAATACAGAGTTCTCAGTTTCTTCAAAAACATTGATTTTGCCATTACTGACAAATAATGTTGCCTTAGCAGTAGACCCTGTTATTTGATAAGGGGTGACGGTATCTTTATCTACTACTGAGGCCCACGTAGACCCCGAACTAAGTGCAATGAATTTAAAAATAGTGTTTGATGAACTAATTTGCTGTACTACTAAGTATTCGGTAGTACCTGAGTCAAAAACAGCATGAGCTATTATATCCTCATTTGAGATTATATTTTCTACTAAAACTGCAGATCCTCTTCGAGATTTTATATAATCCCCATAAATATCGTAATTTTCTAGGATGCGAAATTCTGTTTTATGGATATTTGCATGTGGGCCAAATGTATTAAGACCGGAGAATTGATCTACATCTAATTCCCTCTCTACGATACTTGTTTGTTTAGCCCTAGCTCTTTTCATCTATCCCTCAGAAATCCAATCACTCGCATCACCAAACGCCTGATATTGTACACCTTTATCTTCCCAAAATCTCGCACAATTCGGGGCAAGTAAGTCTCTGACAGAGCCCTTACTACCATAAGTAGCGTTATCAGCCAGTATTTCAATTCCTTTATATAGTATTTCATAGCGGTACTCTTCAGGTAAAATAACTCGATCTTCTTGTGAGATATTGGTAATAGTGGGAGGATTTATATAATAAACCCAACGATAATTAGAGTCATTTATGGTTGCAGGAGAGGTAGCTCCTAAATCTGTTTGGAGGATCTCTAAAGTTTCTGGAGGTGTGAGAGTTACCTCTTTACGATTCTCGTCCCAACGATAAGGGACATTCATCTTTCTATCTGAATATGAGTCTAAATCTAGCCCATAATCTAGGCTGTCTGTCTCATAATACTTTTTACTGTTAAATATTTGCTGATCTGTTACCTTAGTTATCCCTAAGAATTTACGAAAAGCGGGGTTTCCTTCACTCTCTCTAGGAGCCCTATATGGGCCATTAGAGGTTAGGTAATCTTGCCCTTCCGCTACAACTAAACTAGCAGAACTTCCTGTAGGAATGGTTAATGTTTCCCCTGCAGTTAAGGTAAAGTTACCTGCCCCATCTGTGGGTTCGATTATCCATTTATTTATTCTATTCTCGGTTTTATAATTTAATAAAGTTCCAATAGCCCCTGATGTAGAGCCGGAAACCACTTCCCCAAGATCCGCTTCTAAAGGGCTCGTATAACTGGTTCGAGTTCCAAATACGTCTTGCCCTAAGAATAATTTTTGGTTCCACTCCTCAAATGCAGGTAAATCCTGCTTATAGGCAATCATCTGGCACATATTGGCAAAAGCCACTAATTGCTCAGAACTTAATTGAAACCTAATCCCATACTGCTGATGGGCTAAGGTTATAATACTTTGCAGAGTGGTAACTGCAGGATAGGTCATTTAGACCTCCTAATTAGTCTTCAGAACTGTCATCTTTATCCATAGAAGCTCTTAATTCTTCAGCTTCAGCTAGGATCTTTTGTAGTTCTTTTAGTGGTGCAGATACGGAATATTCTATACCGATTGCATCTAGCTTTTCCTTAATTTGGGATTTAAGCGTTTTTGTAGCTACTTTAGGTACGAAACCTTCTTTAGTCTGCATAAGAGCTTCAGTTGTGTACTTTGGCATCTTATGCAAGATGTGATCTCGATTATACTCATTATCAGGTACAAGCCATTCTAACTTATGCCCTTCTCCTTTAGTCTTAGATTCCACAGTAGGATCTAAGTTTACAATATTGCCCGCATGGTCTTTGCATCGCATTAGCTTTCGCCATACCCCGCCTGGTCCCATTTCGTCAGGTGCTGTCACCTTAAAATATTTTTTCCCTGTTATCATATACTCTCCATTGTAATAAAAAGGCGGGGTTTCCCCCACCTATATTTTTTAAGCGGCTACCCATCCAACTAAAGATACTTCTACATCATAGCTACCTGTAACTAGGTCTGCTGCTAAGACTTGATACGCCTTGACATTCATACCTGTTTTAGAGATAGTGTCTGCTGTGAAGTTTGCTTTAATCCCTGCTACGTCTGTGCAAACTACTCCGATAACATCTGGGATGTTTACGAAGGGTTTTTCAAATACTACGGCTAAATTAGTAGTAGTATCTGCACCTTGAGTAACAGCAAGAGTAGCAGTAACTTTAATTGCTGTTTCTCTTGTTCCAAGGGTCGCTATAGGTAATTTTTTTTCTGACATTTTCTGGTTTCTCCTAAATAGCCCCACTTAAGGGGCTACGGTTAATTTTTATAGTGTGCTTCCTGGAGTACCAGTAAGATACAAGAAAGAACTTTGGTTTAATGGTCGAGCCGTAGAAACACTTGTCTTAAGGTCCATACGTTCACAACCACCAGCTTGAGATGCAGCCATACCTTCAACAAATGAGTAATCAAATGTTTTATTAGTAAAGTTAAGGTCTTTAACCTTAGCAGCACCAATGGCGGCTTTACTTAGCATTGCAGCAACTTCACAAGTTCCAACGCCAGCCCCTGTGTGTTCTGCAGGAGTTCGGCCATCTTCGATCTTGTAGAATTGATACTGAGCAGCAGGATCTGCTGTAGCAGCAACTGAAGTATCAAATAAAGGAGCTCGTTCATCAACGATGATTAGAGTTCGTTTGTAGTTACCCAGGATACCAGAGATAGCTCGGTTATCTACACCTCTTGCACCAGCATCTTGCATTAGCTCACGCCAAGTACCAGAACCAGTAGTAGTGGTTAATTGTTGTGCTTGGGTTTCAGACAGTTTCAACACATAGTTGATTGATCTGTTACCTGATTTCCAAGATAGTTTTTGGAGCTTGTTATTAGCACCAGAATCCGCTTGGAAGATACAAGAATCAAGGGCGGCTAAATCGAAAGGATTTAATGCTCCAGTGATACCATCAGCAGCAGTTTTAATTGCTCCACCATAAGTAGTTTGGTTAGAGTTATATGTTACAGGAGCAGAAGCGCCATTAACAAGTACGGATGGGTGATGTGTTTTCGCTACAGGAGCTGAGGTAAGGGTTTCACCTTGCCAATATTCAGACTCTGTTAAGAACTCATCAGCTTCACAAAGAAGGGCTCTTTGGAAGTTATAATCCATTAGCTCTTTAAAGTAGTCAGTAAGTAATTGTACTTTTTGACTTGCGATATTGTAGTATTCAGTTAAATCACCTTCAACAGACTCATCTGTAACAGTAAGACCTTTTCGTTGTAGGTTATAGTTGATTTGTCGAAAACGCATGGTAGGAGTTTCTTCATTTCCTTCTACCTTTTGCCATCCACCTTGACCTAGATCTTTCAATTTAGACATAAAAGGGATAGTTGTTTTCTGAACACCTTTTTTGAATGAATCTGAAACGTAGTGAACTACAGAATCAGGAATTGTTTTTTGTCCTGCATTGGGGACATTACTGGATACTTCTAGTCGATTTGATAATCCACTAATCCATACCGTATTGTTTACGACCTCTTTGACCATCTTTTTTCGCCAAGCCTGAACTTGGAGTTGGTCGAAAATTGGGGTTGCTGACATTTGTCTTTTCTCCTATTAAAATTTTTGGTTGTTACCCCTGACCAAAAATCCTCTTGTGAAAACGCTGAGGAATTTTGTCTTTCAGGATGTTACCATCAACATCCATCCATTCGTCTGGGATGTCTTCAAAGTTATCCCCACTCATCATCTTATCGACATCTTCATCATTAAGACCTGATTGAGGTACGTTGTTGCCTTTTCTGCTTTGATTCTCCGATAACTCGGTATTCACAGAAGGCTTAAATTGTTTTTGACCACTCTTAGTAGCTTCTATAACCCTCTTCGCATAATAGCCGTTCTTTTCACGAAATACGATATTTGCTGAATCTAAAGATGGCATTTGGTTCTCATATCCAAATTTTATGAGTTCGTGCATCTTTTGAAACTTTGGATTAATTGCAGAATTTTCTTGCTTCTTACTGAAGTAGAACTCAGCTAGTCCTCTCGCTTCCTTTGTGGAGATACCGAAAAACTTTTGATTTTCAGAATCAGAGATAAGATTTACAACATCATCCACCCACTTATTAGTGGCTGTTTGAGTTAAAGCCTCATCTGCTCTTTCAGCATCTTTAGATTCTAAGGCAGCTAGTTTACTTTCAAGTTTGGCAATAGTGGCTGTCAACTCACTTTTGGCTCCTTTGAACTCACTCGCTAATTTATCATCTAGATACTCATCTGAACCCTCAAAAGAGGTATCACTCTCTTTAGGAGCTACGCTAGGATTGGATTGATACCCAACACTGTTGTGCAAATAATCTATTGCATTTTGATCGCCTGCTTTAAGTGCGTTTAACCAAGAAATATGGTTATCGGCTGCTTTTTGCATATCCGCTACTTGTGCCTTTAGAGCTGAATTTTCGCTACCTAATTTTCCTCCAGATGAATCTCGATTCTTAATAAGTAATTCAATCTTCTCAGGAAGCGAGGTTATTTCCTTAGCTCCTACAAGATTCATAGCTTCGATCATGCTGTCATTAACAGAGTCCGATAAAGGAATCTCTTTATTCTCAACAGGCTCTTCGCTAGGTTCTTCCGTAGGCTCTTCAGCTTTAGGTTCTTCCTTGACTTCAGGCACTTCTTCTTTTCCTTTTACATCAGGCTCTTTAATAGCTCCTGAATTTACCTGTTCTTTTACAGATAGGAAAATGTCTGATTCCTCATCACTCATTTCAAAGCTAGGGTCCTCAGTGAATTTTGCTACTATGTCCTGATAAACACTAATGTCATCCGTTCCTTGCGGAGTTTCGGGGACTGGGTTTTCTGGGACTTCTGGACTATCTGGTACTGCTGGACTTACGTCTTCAGGTATTACCATTTCGTCTACTACTTGATCCATTTTGCTCTCCTAATAGGGTTAAGCGGTGGTTTTTTATAGGGTTTATACCTCAAGAAGGCACTCCCTGTTGATTGGCGGCTGAACTGGCTTGGGCACTTGTACCTTCCACGCCACCATAAGGTGTTGTCTGCATAGCCTCATCCTGAGCATATTTCTGGAGGTTTTGCTCATTGGCAATCTCCTGTCCTTGACCTTGTGCTGCCATAGTTTGTTGCTTAAGCTGCATTTCTGCCAAGTGTGCTTGTTGGATTAAGGTTGAGTATTTCTTAAAGAAGTCTCTAGTTTTAACTGGACTATCTGCTAGTCTCAATGCTTCTTCTAGTAGACCTGCGGCAAAACCAGCATCTGCTTCGATAAATTTAGAGTTCATCATACGTTCTATGAACTCAAGCTGTCTTGCTCTGTAACTTGGACTATCTACTGCTTCTTCGATCTCAATATCGTAAACAGCAGAATTTATGTCCTTAATCTTATTAATAACCCCTGTATAATTTCCTAGAGCATCTTGCTCTGGGACTAATTCATTGATTGTGATATAGGGGTCCATGTTAGGATCAGTCTTATCTGATACCCTAAATACCATTTCTTCGGTATTATAAGTACGCCAGTAATAGTAGCGTAACTTGGCTCTCTGTTTCAAAAAGAGCAAATAATTCTTCATAAAAGGTTTTAATTGTGTAGAACCTTGTTCTATTCTTTGAGCATTTAACACCCCTGTAGTGTTTGCGGATTCTTGAATCCCTTGTAAAGCAGGAGGTGTACTTGATACTTCGGATAGGAAATTTAATGAATAATCTAAAGCGTATTGATGATCCGCATTTGTCTGTGACTTCTGAATAGGCATGATTGCATCCCTAGTTCTTCCAGGTCTTACTTGGAAACTTCGATCAGAGTCTGAGTGATGTCTTGCTGCTAATTGGGCCTCTCGGCCTGATATGAAAGCTGCGGGGTCTATTAAAGTAGCTGCTGCTGCTGAATGTTTAGCCGATGCGACGATATTACTCATCATTGCATTAATTACTTTATTAGGGCTAATCTCATGCTCAACGAAGCCTTGAGGCTCCCCTGCTAACTCTTCTGCCACCATTTCGAGGATAGGCCAGATGATTTTATTTGATCTAGGGTCCCTAGGTTGACAATGGTACTCACCGTTATAAATATACTCTTGACTATTATATTGTTCACAAACAATGGCAATGTGTAGTTTGTCTATTTTTTCTTTTTGTATTATAATATTAGGGTGCATTTGTCTAAATTCAGGTATGTCCTTTTTAGACAAAATGATCTTTTCATCCTCAAGTTCCGCAAAAAACTGAAATCCGGGGACTAAATAGAATCTCTCAGTGACTAGAAATTTACCATTACGCTCTTGCTTGGTTTCATGGTGTCGATCTGCTGCAATATTCGTATCGTCAAAATGTTCATTTAAGTCATTCTCGATGACATGACTCTGGTTTAAATGTGCTTTGGTTTGTTTTGCTAGGGCGTGAACTTTATCATAAGTCCAATAAGAGTCCCTATCTACAAATCTAGCATCTTTTCTAGTTATTAAGTCCCTAGAATCGGGGTCCCAATAAACTGCAAAAGGATTTTGATTATTGGTGTGCATTGTGGGTTGCATACCCTCTTGAACATCCATGTAACATTCTTGAAAAGAGTTTCCTCCAGCCCAAGCTTGTCTTACCAAATCAATATCTTTATAGTCATCTTCTTGGTGATTAGAGGTCCAGATGTTTAGTCTCTCTAGAATTTCACCAATATCATCATCTTGTGGGGTTTGAGCTGAGAACTTAACTGCGAATTTCTTATTAATCCACATACCCATTATAGTTCTCTCAGAGGTTTTCACCTGATTAAAAACTATAGGATCTTTTCTTTTGTCCTTGTATTTCTTTAATTCATTAGGGTCATATTGATGTCCACGGACAAAATTGTGACAAGTCTCCCGCATTTGGTTATACTTGTCAAAATATTCTATTACATGGATATGATTGGAAATTAAATCCAACGCATTATTTGACTGATTTAGTTCATATAATACGTTATTACTCACACCATCTTCCGGTGTTGATACAAGGTTCTCAGCCATTATTTAAAATATACCGCAATGTCAAGGGAAAACAAAGCATTATTTGTGCCTAGGTAAAGAAAAGTGTATAAAATCACTGGTATTCTATCCAAACTAAGTTCTCTTTACGATTAGTTCTGCCAATGTGTAGCCAAGTATCCGTTCCTAGCTCAATTTCATTGATGAGTTCTAGTAGATCTACGATTAAGTTATTCCTGACTGAGGAGAGTCTACCCTCCAAACCTCTACGAATCAGGGATCTCATCTCTTCCCCATTGAAATATTTACTCTTTAGGTCTAGAGCAGACCCTCTTCTGTGAGCAGAAAAGAAGGCCCCTGTTTTAGATAAAGGAGCTCTCAACCCAGAGTCCGTATATCCGCCATTCCATTTCCAGGTATTTATTGTAAGGGGGCCAAAAATCTCCCTACAAATATCGGCAGCTTGTAATACTCGATCATCTAGGAATCTTAAGGCTGAGGCTCCGTATTTCTTATACGTGTCTTCATCTACTAATTCATCTACTTCAAAATATCTAGGTTCGTACAATACTAATTCCCTTTTACGGTATGGCGTAGGATGACATTAACGACTTTTGCCTTATAGACTTGTCTAGGATAGGCTAAACCTTTTTCCCATCGTTCTAATGTTTTAGGTGCACAAGGGATTAATTTAGAGAAAACTCTCCTTGACATCTTGTTAGCTTTCCTAAACTTGAGGACTTTCTGTCCCCAGATTAAGGCTTTCTTAGTGGGTACTTCGGCTTCAGCCATTTGTGACTCCTGGTATAGGTTCTTTTTCTTGTTCTTTTTTCTCTTCTGCTGCGAAATGTTCAACTGTTCCTTCTTTTAAAACACCATTATGTTGTGCCATGGTAGTAGAGAAAACATCCCCGACCTCATTCTTATAGACTAGGGCAACGTGATGAGTATAGCCTATTTCCGCAGTTGTATTGGGAATACGAGCGACACAGAGCTCTTCAGATAAAAGCTCTGCCTCCATTTCCACACCATCTTTAAAGTCATACATTGGGGCTTTTAAAACTAAAGGCCCCAACTTAGGTTTATTTAGAAATGGATTATTACTCATGTGCTCTCACATCGTAATCTTGAAGGTCTACTCTTTCAGGATCAGTATCAATAGCAATTACAGCATTTTCGGGTAGGAAAATGTACTCATTCCTATTACTATCCTTTAGGATTTGGCCCATTTGAGAAACCTTGTAGAAAATATCCCCTACTTTTAGTTCCTTATTCTGGACATTGGGCCCTATTCCGCAGATTCTACCTCGATCTATAGGAACTTCCACATTATCAGGTGTAAAAATACTCCCAATCTTTTCAGCATTTGGGATATTCTGGATAAGAATACGATTTCCCATCATCTTTAAATTGATTTTGTCATAATCAGGGGCTTTAGGTATTACTACCTCTTCCTTCTTAATCTCAAATTCTGGTCTTTTTCCTGCCATTCTTTTTCCTTTCGTTAGTCCTCATAAACCGCTTCATCATAATTACCCCATTCATCTTCATAAATGGCATCATCATCTTCTGCGGATTCTAAGTCTTTCATATATTGTTTCATGTAAGTATCTGCTTCATACTCTTCATCTTCGGCTGCCGAATAGTCATAGTGATGACGTCTAACCCAGTTCCAAATGACAAGAGCATCAGCAAAATCAGGGGATCTCCCCAAATTCTCAGGTTTTCTTAAGTCTTCTTTAGGTATTACAATTAGTTTTCCATTATGAACACGATAGGTATGTGCTAAAATCTCTTCCTGTAAGGTGAATAAATCCTCAAAATAACCATCTTCTTTTTGAGAAGAGGTCATCTCCTCTACTTTTACCCCATCCCCAGGGGCATCTTTTTTCATAAAGGCTGATAAGTCTATCGTACCTTCCTGCATATCTTCTCTAAATTTCCACCACATCTGGCTTCTTAGGTTATTAAAAACCATTTGTCCCTTATATAAGGGTTTATATAAATCATCTTTTTCAACACACCTTTCCATTTTAGCGGCAAGCCATGCATGGTGTGTTTCAATATCATCTCCAACTCCTGCACCGGGTCCGATGCAATCTACCCCAAGCATAACCCTAGTCTTGGCAACGGAACCACAAGTCATAGCTAAAATATCAGCCATTTGAGTTGTTTTAGTCATATTCCAAGAACGGCAGCGATATGGTCTATTCCCTCGACCTAAGAATTCTACAGATAGATCTTTCCCTCTATGCCCAAAGTCACAAGCTACAGTGTAGTTTCCATCATCGACATACTCATTCCCACCTAATAGGGCCTTTTCCCACCATTTAGTTTCTACTATCTGATCTGGCTTATCTTGGACATCCCATTTTCCGTCCTTAAGGGCTCTCTTTTTAGCTTCAGGTAGTTGATCCAACATATTCTCATAATCTGGATCATTCTCCATTAAGACTCTATTTTCATCTCGTATACAGGGGATAAACTTTCTAGATATGGCCCCTCTAGTCTCTTTGGCTACTTTTACATCTTTATCATTTATAGTCTTAAAATAGGCTATTTCTCCAGGTTTTAGCTGATCTACAAACCTATGTTTTACCCAGAGAACATGCTCACCATCTGGATTACCTGTAGATCGGATATATCTCTTTATGTTGGGATTCTTCCCTCTTAACCTAGAGAAGAGATAAGTGTAAGCTATTTTAGGAAAGTGTGGTAACTCATCAAAACCGATATAATCATACTGTTTACCCTGATGAGAATAAATATCCTTAACATGCTGCATATGCCTAAACATGATAATACTGTTATTTTCCCAGACAAAATTATGTTTAGCTGCATTATACTTAGCTCCACAGGGGACATAAATCTGTCTAGCTTCATTAATAAGGTCTTCTAAATCAGGGTAAGTTCTACGAAATATAACCGCTTTATACCCGGGTTCTTTTAGATACCGCATAGCATCTAATAGAAGTAGGAAAGATTTTCCTCCTCCAGCTTCTCCCCCGGTAAAAACTTC
>JAAGZO010000602.1 GCA_024206195.1 bacterium
AAAAAAATAAAATCTTCATTGCGTCGCCGCAATGAAGACCAAATCATTTGCCTCCAATTATGTTGGGGGTGGTAAATGAAGGCAAAGAAACCTTCACCTTGCCCGGTGAACATTAATGGACAATTTCTATGCCCAGTTCTTCATCGATTTGCTGTTTCACAGGTTGGCTAGCTGCCCTCTCGATCTTGCCGAGAATCCAAGGCGACTTTACTCCTGTCATAATTGTCATGACAGTTAGCTTACCCTGCATTTTTTCGTCTACTCTTGCTCCCCAGATTACATTTGCTTCATCATCTAGGGATTCTGTTACCAGCTCGCCGATTCTGTTGATCTCATCCAGAGTCATGTCTGGACCTCCGGTGACGTGTAGCAAAGCTCCGGTTGCACCCTTATAGCTTATATCCAGCAATGGGTTACTTAGTGCACCGTTTACTGCTTCATCTACTCTGTTATTTGTATCCGAAGCACCTACTCCGATTGCGGCTACTCCACCGTTTGTCATGATCGATTTAACGTCTGCGTAGTCGAGGTTTACTAGGGATGGCACAGCTATTGTTTCAACTATTCCTTTAATCATTGTAGCTATTAGTTCATTGGCTACTGCGAAAGCTTGTTCTATTGGTAGGTTTCCAGCGATCTGGACGAGCCTGTTGTTGTCGATGACTATAACCGTATCAGAAACTTGTCTTAGTTGCTGCAATCCAAATTCTGCCTTGTCAATTCTTGCTCTCTCTATCTTGAAAGGCATTGTAACAGTTCCAATTACGATTGAACCTGCTTCTTTTGCAACCTTTGAAACTATTGCAGCTCCACCAGTTCCTGTTCCTCCGCCCATTCCTGCGCAGACGAATACCATATCTGAACCTTTTAGTGATTCCTTTACTTCTTGAACAGACTCTTTTGTTGCTTCAGCGCCCTTTTCAGGGAAGCCACCGCAACCAAGTCCTTGAGTGAGATCCTTTCCTAGAAGGAATTTCTTATCAGCATCAGCAATATCAAGGTGCTGCTGGTCTGTGTTGCAAGCAATTACTTCTGCTCCCTTAATACCCTTTTTGTGGAGCCATGAAACCATGTTGTTACCTGCTCCGCCAACACCCATTACCTTTATGTTAGCCTGGCCCACTAGGCTTTCTACTTTTGGGCTTTCTTGTTTCAATGCTTCTTGTACGATGAAGTCCATCTTGTTCCACCCCTTGTGTTTAGTGTTTTTTATATGTCCAGAAGTATGTCCTCAAGCATATAGTTTAGATTATAGTAATCTTTATATAGTTCGAGTTCTATACTTCTCTTTAGAACAAGTCACTTGCGCCAACAAGTGTCAGTGTTTGACCAAAATTATTATTGTTTAAATGACGTGAATCGCGCCAACGATTCAATTAATTTCTATTTATTATATTATATCTTCTATTTAAATATTTATGAATACAAATATATATTTTATAGAATATACATTATTCCCGCACTGGTATGGATTTCTCAACAAAAAATGACATCTCACCCCCTCATACATTAATAGAGGAGAAAAGCTTTTAAAAACCCCCTCTATACCTCAGCCAATGACACTATACATGATTGGCATTGGATTATGTGATGAGAAGGACATATCACTAAGTGGTTTAGAAGCGATTAAATCTTGTGATATGGTTTACCTTGACAGCTATACCTCGGTTCTTAAGGATGCATCTCAGCTTGAGACACTATATGGCAAGAAAGTAATCAGGGCCAGCAGAGAGCTGATTGAGCAGTCCACAGAGATAGTGGATAATGCTGCTGACAAGAATATTGCATTCCTTGTTGTTGGTGATGCTTTATCCGCAACAACACACATCAATCTTTTCATGGCTGCAAAGCAGAAGAATATCAAATGCATTGTAATCAATAATGCTTCTGTGATATCTGCAGTGGGTATTACTGGATTAGAGATATACAAGTACGGCAAAACAACGTCAATTCCATTCCAGGAAGAAAACTTCAAGCCAGAGGTATTCTATGATGTTCTGAAAGAAAACAAGGCTGCTGGATTGCATACCTTAATGCTTTTGGATCTTAGGCCTAATGAAGAAAGGTTCATGACAATTAAAGAAGCAATAGATATTCTACTGGATATTGAGAAAAAAAGAGGGGAAAAAGTATTCACACAAGAAACATTGTGTATTGGCTGCGCAAGACTAGGTTCAGCAGAGCCAAAAATAAAATCAGGAAAAGCAGCTGACTTAGCACAAGAAGATTTTGGAACTGCTCCGTTCTGTTTGATTGTTCCTGGAAAAACACATTTTATCGAAGAAGAAATGATTGGTTCATATAGCTAACAAAAATCTGTCTCCAAATCAGATTTTTGGAACTAAAAATTATGCGCAATTTTTAGTAGTTCTCGTCAATAAAAAGCAACATTTCGAAAGCTTTATATATAGGATATAAAATACATATTATTAAGTATATATTCGATAAAATGGGGGTTGATTATGGAAAATAGCGAGATATTTAATGTATTCTTTAGAGAAAAACCAGCTATGATGCTTGTCGGATTAAAGAATGCTAAGAGTGAAGTCTATGCTTCATCGCTTGCAAAATCAATTGACTGCACATACTCTCATGTTGTAAAGATTCTACAGGAAATGGAAAAATCCGGCCTTATAAATTTTGAAAAACAAGGCAGACTTAAGCTTCTAACACTGACAAAGAACGGCAGTGAAGTGGCAGAGCACATCGACGCAATAAAGAATCTGCTTTAAAAAAATGAAAAAATCATTAATTACTATTCTTCTCTTAGTTTCTATACTTATGCTTCTTTCAGGTTGCTTATTTGGTCCTAAAAAGAATCTTACAGACAGGTGCGAACTGGAATTTAATGGCTTTGTGTGCCGTGAAGCAATTGTTACGCCAGACACAATTAATTTCGTATTCTTTGATCCTATGGGAGACGATGATACAGAAGAGGGTATAACAATAACCAAACTTTCTGTTTTATCCAAGAAACTAAAAATCAAAGAAGGAGAATGTCAGTTTACAGGAGAAGTGTACTTAGTTCACAATGAAACCTCATCTTTAACAATCAACTGCAAGCCAGACACAATACCTGAGAAAAGAGTGGAAAAAGGGAAAAAGGAATTTACTCTTGAAATAGAATGGCGCAGCGGGGATTCAACTATAACTAAAACAGGAAAATTAAACACTGAAGTGAAGCCAGCTGGCTTCAGTTTTAATGAAAACGCAGCTGTTGCACAAGTCGCTAAGTTTGAAGAACTTCTAAAGTCAGGAGACATAAACGCAACAGATTCATTATTCTTAACAAATGAGGAAATAAAAGAAGTTAAACTGGAAGAATACATTGAAGTGGGACATGGTAATTCCCCTGAGTATAACAAGGAAAGGAGACACCAAATCCTAAATGCAATTGCAGAAGGAGGAAATGTTGAGGTAAACCTGTTGTCTCCCCCTATGTCAGTTGAACTGCCTGATGACAAGCAAAGGAATGCTATTCCTGTCACAGTGATGCTCTTAGAACTAACATCAGATACATATGTAACAGAACTTGAGTTTATTTTTCTAGAAGAACTTGGAGTAAAAAGCTTTATTGACACAATAGACCACGCTTCGCCAGCCAAACTCGGCAAATTAAAAGAGCATATACTCCCATGCAATGAGTCTTGTAAAGAAAAGATCATTATGCTTCGGTTTACAAACGAAAATCCAGTTGATCTGGAGGAATTAGGAATAAAGAGCATTATTGCAATGAATGGCAGCAATTATATCTGTGGCGGAAAAATTGTTGACAGCTTACAATATGATGGAAAAGAAGATTTCACCCACAAACAGATTGTCTGGACAGAACTTAAGTTTGACTGCGACGGCGAATTCGAAAAAGGCGAAACATACGAGCTGCGAATAACAACAAAAGATGATATTCTGTGGGTTCTTTTAGAGAACTAACACAACCCTTAAATATTAATTCTCCTTTAATAGCATTACAAAAATGTTTGTAGTGGAAAAGCGCAAAAATGAAATTCTTTCACTGCCTGCTAAAGAGCTCTCTGCAAAGGATGCAAAAAGCCTTGGCTCTGATCTTGCTTTCAAGATTCTAAAGCTTCTCTCAAAAAAACCAATGTATCCAATAGAACTTGCAAATGAACTAAAGGTTCATGAGCAGAAAATATACTATCATATCAGGAACCTTGAGAAATGCGGCGCAATAAGCATTGTAAAGGAAGAGGATATGCAAGGAGCAAAAGCAAAGTACTATGCTGCTGAAAAGCCAGCTTTTGTTGTAAAGCTAAAAGAGCTGGAGCCAGCACAAAAGATTCAACTAAGAGGAGATTCAACGTTTCTAGAGCCTTTTATTAAGGATGGGCAGCTTAATTCACTAATTGTGGTTGGAAGCCCTGACCCGCACGGCCCTGATAAAGCAAGGTCAAGGGATGGCTACTATGGGATTGATTTAGCGCTTTTCTTAGGCACTTTCCTTAACTACGCACCAAGCTTCCATGTAAAGCTGGACACAGAAGTCAAAGAAGAGGACCTAAAAAAGAATTTAATCCTTGTTGGGGGCCCGATAGTAAACAAAGTAACTGGAAAAATAAACAACAAGCTTCCTGTGAGGTTTGATGAAAAGAGCAAGTGGTCTGTGAAATCAACAGTATCAAACAGGTTTTACCATTCAGATGAAATTGGTGTAATAGTAAAAACAAAGAATCCGTTTAATTCTGAGAAAAACATATTGCTTATCGCAGGCAAGAGGCACGCAGGCACAAGAGCTGCAATCATTGCATTCCTGAAGAACTTCAAAGAGGTTTCAGATGGAAACATCCACAATAAAAACATAAAGGCAAAGATTGTAGAAGGAATAGACCTTGATTCTGATGGAATAATCGACGACGTTGATATTAGGGAATAGTTTAAATATTAGTACTCCTAAAAGTCTTGTATGACAGCCGCGAAGTACTCCACCATGGCTATTATAGCCGTTGTCTTCAGCTTATTATTCTTTGTTCCACTGCTTCCATTAATTGGTGTTATTCTTGGCATATGGTCCCTTGTTGCAATATCCAATAAACAAGGATTACATGGAAAAGGCATAGCAATTGCTGCCATAATAATCGGGCTTTTTGTTGTGGTGTGTCAACTTCTTTTGTTCTTAGCTGTGTATGACATTGCTGGAGATCTGTCCAGTATAATGGATAAAGACCCTGTAGAAAGCATGAATTACTGTCTTGAACAACCAATCGGAGATGAGAGAGATGTCTGTATCATAATGTCTCTTATGATTCATTCTAGTGAAACAGAAGTCTTGGATCAAAATTTGTGTGATAATAATATTCAGGATTCTGAACTAAAGGGCTACTGTAATGCAATACTAAAAAAGGATGAAAGCTACTGTTCAAGCATAACTGATGAACAAGCGCGTCTTGACTGTGTTGAGCTTATAGAACAACTCAAAACCCAGGAGGGCATATGAAATGATAGATACAAGTTCGCTGGTATTAACCATTGGCCTAATCATTGGATATCTAATTTTTTATGTTGTCCTGCTAAAAGTATTCTTTTTTGCCCTGATTTTAATGCTCATTACAAGCATCTTCAGTATTAAAGATAAAAGTTATAAAACTGCACTTAAGGTGGCTGCAATTGTTGCTGTAATAAGTGTAGTACTAAGCTTAATAAAAGGTTTTACAGCTAGCATTGTAAGCATGGTTATACCAATGTTAGGTGTTATAGTCTCTCTTATGATTTCAGTGTTATTCTTCGCAGTTATATCAGTAATTACAGTACTTCTAGTTAAAAAGATGTATCAAATTGACTGGATAAAAGCGTTACTAATTGGGTTGATATTCGTTGCAATCAGTAAAATTATAGAATTCGGAATATCAGTGATTTTTATTATAATAGGGTTAGCTACATTCAGATTTATGTAAATTAAAGAACTTGTTCTTCCAGGCAGATTTTGCCTAGAATCTCTTTTGCTGCTTTGATGAAATCTTCTTCGCGTTCTGTTTTGATAATAGCTCCAGCAGCATTCATATGACCACCAGCATTACCATCAACACGGCCTGTTATCTCTGACATTATTGAAACAAGATCTGCCTCATTGTTTCTGCCGGATATCCTTAAACTTGCTTTTGTTGAATTAATGTTTCGTGCCATTGAAAGAACAAAGGTGCCATTGCTGAGCTCTCCTGACTTTGAAATTATTGATGCAACTGTCCCAATGATTGCTGGCCGTACATTGTCTTCAGCATTTATTAGAATATATCCATTTCCTTTTGAGACGCCTTCTTTCTTGCCATACCATCCAAGAGCCTTTACAAGCTCTTTTTTGTAAACTCCTAGCTGCCTTACAGCCTTTTCTTTTATCTTTTTGTCATTCAGGCAGGCTCCTATGCCAAGAGATGCCTTGTTCATTCTGCCGCAAGCATTCAGTAAAGTTGCAAATTCTTTTGCATCCTTTAAAGGAGACTCTTTTTTTTCATCACAAAGAATGTAAACAGGACCTATGATGTCTTCAGGGTTCTTTTCATTGAGCCTCTTCATCAGTATTCCTGTAACAAGTTTCTTTAGCTCTTCATCATCAAGGTCTATCAGTTTTTTCCAGTCCTTTCCATCCTTTGGATTGATTCCTATCTGCTGTAAGAATTGTATTGCACTGCTTTCGCTTCCAGTGACATCAGGAATGTAATATTCTGTGCTGTATTCAAGAATTTTGTGCAGCGGTTTTGTTTGCGCTCCAAAAACCCTCAGGCCTTTTATCTGTTTTATCTTGCCGTTCTTTTTTGCTAGCTCAAGTATTTCATTGTTAAGCGGCTTGAAGCCCTTGTTTTCCTGCACATCACCTATTGAACCTATAACTGCTATGTGCGCCATGTCGCTATTTCTCTCGTCAAGCGCTTTTGCAAAGAAATAAACAACTCCTGAACCAGAGATCTCTTTTGATCCGTTTATTCCAAACATGTGTGGGTTCAGCTGAGTTACATTCTCTGCTGTTATGTCATGCATTTCGTGGTGGTCAAGGATAAACACTCTTTTGTCTTTTAATTTTTCAACTATGAGTGGCATCTGCCCTGAACCAATATCAGTGAAAACAAGATATTTGTATGGCTCCCTTGCGAGCTGTTCAAGAAATTCCTCGTCAAGGTGTTGTACAATTGAGATTGAGTATTTTCTGTTTTTTCTGTTGAGCGCTTTTATCAGAATTGAACATGCGCTTATGCCATCAGCATCAAGATGAGAAACCAGTCGTATTGTTTCGCTTTTTTCAACATTTCGAAACTCATCAGCTACCTTTGCTGCTTCCTTCCTGAACCCATCGTAGTTACCGCTGTTCATTTTACTAACAAAAAAGCTGAAATTTTTAAATTTTGTGTGACAGAACTAATCTATCAATAACCTAATCTTATCTGGATCGTACTTCCAACTCTCATCCAGCTTGCCAGTTCGCTTGTAGTACTTGGTTAGCTTCCTTATCTTTGATTCAGTTATCTCTAGGCCCCTCTTTGCAGGCACATCCTTGTGATTTGCCTCAAGGTGCTTCTTTATCAGAATAGCTCTCTTGATAACTGCCATAAGATCTTCAGGAACATTTGGAAGCATCTCCTTTTCCTTAAGTATCTTGCTTATGCTCTTTTTAGTTATTGAAACAATATCTGGTATTCCATAGCTGTCACGCAGAATCATACCTATTTGTGAAGGTGTCTTGCCATCCTTGGCTATCTTCATTACAAGCAGCTCAACCTCTTTAGCCTTATAACTAACCCAAGAAGCCTTGGCCTTCTTTATTGGCCTCTTTGAGCCTGCTTTTCCTTTTTTACGTGAATACATTCGTGCCATTTTTAATCATAATCAGGAAGAAAAAGTATTCTTCCAGTATAAATCAGCCGTAACCGATTTACCTATCATAAAACAGGAAAAAGAGGTGATTTATAAACTTTACCCTTTTAAGCAGGCTCTATTTCAGCATACAGTCTCCCATAGATTGTATGTATTTTAGGAGGTGCCGCGCCAGTATCCCAGTACCAGTCAATCTCTACTTCAAGTTCCCTTTTCCCTTTTCCTTCATAAAGTGTGTTTATTCCTTGGAAAACCGGATTTGGAGTAACACAATCAATAATATCTAAAGAAACCCTTTCCCCATCTTCTACACATGCTCCTTCGATGGTTCCGTCAAGAGGGACATCACAATCCTCATTCAAATTGCCGTTAGGAGCTGACACTATACAATCAATTTGTGTGTCATCAATCGCCTTTGCAGTTATCTCTGTTATAATAATATCATGCCCCATAGCATTAACCAGATCTAAGCCAATATGACCATTAGTAAGACCTACATCATTCGCTGTAACCCTGTGCTCCTTACAAATTAGCCTTTGCTGCAGCTCGCATTTCTCTGGCAGCATTGCTTTTGCATCAAATACTCCAATAAAGTTAAGTGCTCCTATAATAAGCAAAGCTATTAGCACAATCCAGCCATAAGTCATAAGAAACTCTGTTGCCGCCTGCCCTCTTTTTTTCATACTGAGGTTATTCATGAACAAAGAGCTTTATAAATATTTGCAAAATTTAAAAAGATTTAAAAGGAAACTGCAATTATTCAAAAACACAGCCCCGTAGTGTAGTGGCCAATCATCCTGGCCTTTGGAGCCAGGGACGGCGGTTCGAATCCGCCCGGGGCTATTCTTCTTACGCAAAGTTTTTAATATACTTATAATACAAACTGTTGTATGGGTGACAAGCAGCTTAAGGAAGATTTCAGGAAGAAGACAGAAAAGCAGCCTGATAAGTACTATGCAACATCTGTTCTGAAGGCAGAGGGCTTCGCAAGAAAGAGATGCAGCTGCGGAAAGTATTTCTGGAGTATCAATGGTGATAAGTGCGGTGATCCGTCATGTACAGGAAAATTTGGTTTTATTGACAAAACACCTGCAAAAAACAAGCTGGATTACATTGAAGTATGGAAACAATTCTCGAAATTCTTTGCAAAGCGTGGCTACGAGCCAATTAAGCGCTATCCTGTTGCAGCCCGTTGGAGAGATGATACTGACTTTGTGCAGGCATCAATCTATGATTTCCAGCCTTATGTTGTTAGCGGAGAAATAAGTCCTCCTGCAAATCCCTTGGTTGTTCCACAGTTCTGCTTGAGATTCAATGATATTGATAATGTGGGTATTACAGGAGCTCACTACACAGGTTTTGTTATGATTGGGCAGCACGCGTTTATGCCGCCAAAGGACTGGTCACAGGAAAAATACTTCACAGATATCCATGGCTGGCTAAAACAGGGCATAGGATTAAAGAATGATGACATTACTTATCATGAGGATGCCTGGGCTGGCGGCGGTAATGTCGGACCATGCATGGAATTTTTTTCAAGAGGTTTGGAACTGGGCAATCAGGTTTACATGCAGTATGAGGTAACCCCTTCTGGACTTAAAGAGCTAAATCTTAAGGTTCTTGATATGGGCATGGGTCAGGAAAGAAATGCATGGTTCTGCACTGGCCACAGTACAAGCTATGAATCAACATTCCCTGATGTTTTGAAAAAGCTTCGCAGCATAACAGGTGTTAAAACAGAAAATGAACTGCAGAAAAAATTCCTTCCATATGCGTCCTGCCTTAATATTGATGAGGTTGATGATATTAACAAAGCCTGGAAAGATGTTGCAAAAAAAACAGGTGTTGATGTTAAGGAGTTAAAAGAAAAGGTAACAAACCTTGCTGCACTTTATTCTGTTGCAGAGCACTCAAGATCTGTACTGGTTGCTCTATCTGATGGCGTTCTGCCAAGCAATGTTGCTGGAGGATATAATCTCAGAGTTATCCTAAGAAGAGCACTATCGTTCATTGAAAAGAACAAGTGGGATGTTGAGCTTGCAGATGTATGCAAATGGCACGCAGCCTACCTAAAGCCGCAATTCCCTGAATTATCAGAAAATCTTGAGGATGTTGAAAAAATTCTAAAGGTTGAGAAAAGAAAGTTCCTTGAAACAAAAAAAAGATCCAAAGGCATTATCACAAGCATAATCACAAAAGATGTCACAGAGCAGAAACTGTTGCAGCTCTATGATAGCCATGGAATAAGCCCTGAAGAGGTTGCAGAAAAAGCCAATGAGATAGGTAAAAAAATTGCTGTGCCTGAAAACTTTTACGCACAGGTAGCAGAGCTTCAAGAAAAAAAGGAGCAGAAAACAGCAACAAAGAAAGTTGAAAAGGTCGATCTTAAAGGGGTTCCTGAAACAAAGGTTCTTTACTTTGAGGATTACACAAAAAAAGAATTCAGTGCAAAAATAATCAAGATTGTTGACAAGATGGTTGTTCTTGACCAGACTGCATTCTATCCAACATCAGGCGGTCAGGAAAATGATACAGGAAAGATTGCTGGAAAAGATGTTGTTGGTGTTTTCAAGCAGGGAAATGTTGTTGTTCATGTTGTTCCTGATAACAAATTCAAGGAAAATGAAAAAGTAGACTGCAAAATAGACTCTGAAAGAAGAAAGCAATTAGCACAGCACCACACTGCAACACACATTATCAACGGCTCTGCGAGAAAGCTTCTTGGAAATCATATCTGGCAGG
The DNA here is from genome assembly GCA_024206195.1 of bacterium. Next base: position 10,561 of record JAAGZO010000602.1, read on the forward strand.
CTGGTGCAGCAAAGTTCATTGACAAAGCACGCCTGGATATAACTCATTTTGACCAGTTATCTACTGAACAGGTTAAAGAACTTGAAAAGATGTCAAATGACAATGTAAAAAAGAACATGAAAGTAAACAGTTACTTCATGGACCGCGGTGAAGCTGAAAAGAAGTATGGCTTCAGATTGTATCAGGGCGGTGTAGTGCCTGGGAAAAAACTAAGGATTATCGAGATAAAAGACTTTGATGTTGAGGCTTGCGGTGGAACACACCTTAATTCAACAAGTGAAACAGGCACAATTAAGATTCTTAAAACATCAAAGGTTCAGGATGGCATTGTAAGAATTGAGTTTGCTGCAGGAAAAGCAGCAGAGAAAACAGATGAGGAAAAAGGCGGAATACTAGAAGAAACAGCGAAGATTCTTGGCTGCGAAATCGATCAGATTCCGGGAAGAGCCGTAGAATTGTTCGACAAGTGGAAAACAATTGTAAAAAAGAAAAAACAGGCAGATCCAAAATTAATTTCAACAGTGAAATTCAATGGTGACATTCTTGCGAAGACAGCAGAAATCTTCAGAACACAACCACAGCATATCCCAAAAACAGCCCAAAGATTCCTCGATGATATCAAAAAATGTCAAGAACCATAAGGTTCTTGAGCACGCAAGAAATTCAATATGAATTTCTTAGCGTTTAAAAAATAGATCAGAATAACATATATGAGGTTAAGGTGGATTACAAACAAATCGATACAGAGCTTCTTAAGCAGTTAATTGACGCAAAGCTGGATATAGTCAGTAGATTCAGCGAAACAATAAATTTCTTCAATAGATTTCCTGCAGATGATGTAGATACAGGAAATAACCTTAAGGAAACCTTAGAAAATATTAAGAAGGAAATCGAAGATTACAACTCAAATGACCTCAAAGGATTTCTTAAAGAGCTAAGCGATGCTGCAATTGATCAGGGTAGAGGATGGTCAGGAGACATAATGGGTTATTATTTTACTGGAATGTGCGATGAAATGCTTAAACACACAAAAAATGGTGTTGTTCCGTCTTCGGCATATGCAGTAGGTATGAAACAAGGATATATGACTGCAGAAAAGCACATGAAGAAGCATGGCATAGTAGAGGGATCTATAATAACTGTAATGGAATCTGCTGCAAACAGCGCAGTAAAGGTTAAATCAGAAGGATTAAAGAAAATTGTTGAAGAAGCACATCGCGCTGCATGGCATACCTTACACACTGTTCCGCCAAAGTATAAATCAGAACATGCAGAAAACCAAGTTCCCTTTGATGCAGGCGCCCTTGGTTTCGTTTACATGCTTGCTGGCTGTGCAAATTTCCTTGGTGTAGATGCTAAACCAATAGACCTATCAAAATATAAAGAACTTACAATAAGCCAAGAAGCAGAAACAAAAGGATATCATGCACAGTTTGTGGTAAAGATTAAAAACCCAGATGCTATTGGATTTGTAGAAGAAGAACTTTTTGATTTTTATGGAGAAGGAAATGTAGAAATTTCACAGAGAGGGGATACGTGGAATCTTCATGTTCATCCCAAGGATCCAAATGATCTGATAACTCTAAAAGAATACTGCACTGATGTCGGCGAGATTATCCGCGAAGATGTTGATGACATGGCTAAACAGCACGAGAGGATGATGGGCAAGAGTTTAGCAGACGTAGCAAATATAAACTAAAAATGACTAAAACAATAATTGTAACTGATACTGGCGCAGATGTACCTAAGAAACTGGCTGAAGAACTAGGCATAATAGTAGTGTCAATGAGATACAAATTCAATGGAATTTCTTTGGATGAATTAAGAAAAGAAGGATATCTTGAAAGATTAAAAGAAAAGTACGAAAAAGGAGAATTAGACGGCGGTACAAGTATACTGACTGAAAATACAAACATGGATGCTTTTTTTGAAATACTGAATAAGCCTATGGTAACTGTAAAAACAAACGCCCCCTCAAAAGGCGATTGGAAAAATGCTTATGAACGCGCTCTTCAAAATGCAGATAATGTTGTATGCATACCACTATCAAAAGGATTAAGTGATTCTTACAGCACTGCATGCGGTGCTGCCGAGGCATTTGATGGAAAAGTAAAAGTTCTCGATGCAAACCATGCAACATATGCTCTTGGAGTTAATGTTGTTGATGCAGCAATCGCTGCAAGAGATGGACAATCATTGGATGCTATAGTAAAAGATACAGAAGCAGGATTTGCAAAAACCAACTTTGTTGCAACAGTAATGAAAACAACATATCTAAGGAAAAGCGGAAGAATAGGGCATCTAAAACAGGGTTTAATTCACATGCTTCATGGCTCTAAGTTAGTAATATCCTTAGATGAAGAAGGAAAAGTAGATGGAATAAAACCAGATATTGCTAAAATAATCGGAACTAAGTCCTATGTTGATAAAATGATTGAATACAGCGAAGATTTTGCTAAACAAAACGATTGGAACCCGCAAGATTTATCTTTTTTTGTCCTTAATGCAAACATGCCTACAGAAGCAGAAGAGCTCAAAGCATCAATTGAAACTAAAATAGTTCCTTCTTCGCCTGTTGAAATTGTTCAGATTGGCCCAATCCTTGCTGGACATGTTAATTCTGCGCTTGGTATTGCTGCAAAATACCAAAAATAGCATCTAGACGAGAAAACACAAACTATTTAAACTTCCCTCGACTATAAAGCACTGGCGGGGGTGATTGAGGATGGCTAAAAAGAAGGTAGCCAAGTCTAAATCGAAAAAAGCTCGTACTAAGAAGATAAAGAGAGCTGTTTCTAAGAAATCAAAGGCTAAAAAGACTAAGAAGGCTGTTTCTAAGAAAAAGAAGGCGAAAAAAGCTGTTACGCAGAAAAAAAAGGCAAAAAAGACCGTTGCAAAGAAAAAAACAACTAAAAAACCAGTTAAAAAAATTGCTAAAAAGACTACTTCAGTTGTTAAATCATCTGCAAAGGCAAATATGCTTATCACCTATGACCCTAATCATAGGGGCACAGCAGAGGCAGAGATCAATGGTGTTTTCAACAGCATAGGCCAAAGTGTAACGCTAATAGAATCCGGCATTGATGGTCTTTTTAGGGCTAGCACACCAAATCCAAAGCAGGCAGTAAAAGCCCTTTTAGAGCTATGCTATGGCAACCCGTCTCTTTTCAGCGTCACCAATAGATATATCCCTGTCGAAAAGTGGTGCGAATCAGAAATCCCGGAAATCCAGGCAACAATCAGATCAATGGTTAGCCGGATTGGTATTGAAGAAAAATGGAAAATGGGATTAAACAAGAGACATTGGGATAAGGTTCATGGAACAGAACTCATAATACAGCTCACAGATGTTATTGATAGAGAACACGTTGACCTTGTAAACCCTGATAAGATTGTACAGGTAGAGATTGTTGGAGACGACACAGGAGTTTCTTTACTTAACTCTGATGAAGTGCTTGATGTGCCTAAGATAAAAATGTACTAAGTCTTTTTTGTTTTTGTCTTTTCATTAAATGACTTACTTTCAGAAGGTTCTCTAAATCATAACCGAACTTTTTCTTTATTTTTAGCTGCGCATAGCCCAGCATAAGCTCTTTTGATGAGAATTCGATTGGTTTTGATGCTAACGCCTTTCTAACTGCCTCCCTTACAACCCATACACCCAAAGGAACAGCATACTCACTGGAGATGAATCTCAAGCAAAGAACACTTGCCTGTCTCTTTTGCTCGCACATTTTCTCAAGTATAGGCAATCTTGCAGCATAATAACCGCCTGCACATTCCTCTGCATATTTCTTTCTTCCATCATAACTTTCATAATCAGTTGTATAACTTATACTATCTCCAGTATTCCAGCTTGCTTTTGGCAAATATGTCTCAAACAATTCATAGCCCCAGACATCAGTAAAGAAAAGAATCATAAAATAATTCCCAAGATAGCCGCCAAAATAAGCAACACATTCATAATCCTTGTACTGTTTTACTTGTTCTATTAACTTTTTTCCAATTGAATCATCTGATGCAGTTATAGACCATCTTGTCGGAACAAATTTTCTGTTTGGTTTTAGTCCAATTGTTCCAACAGAAAGAATCTTTGAAAGAAAGCTCTCATCAAAGCCTTTGTCATAAAGATAAAGCATTGCCTCATTCGCTTTAAGGTCAGTATCAGAATAAACCTTGTCAACCTTTTGGTCTATTTTCGGATTAGAGGTTATATCCATGCTCTTTAATGCTGCATTTGGACCCATTGGAGCAGTGTATGGCTCAAATGACATTCTGAAAACAGGTTTTTTCTTTAGCGAAACATCAATGTCAACTGGCTTTGAAGCCATTCCTACCTCCTGGCTTATATCTAGTAAGCGGTTGCTGCTCTTGATGTTCGCTTTGAATCTTGAATTAATCAACGCAGACCTTAAATCAACTATTTGAGGTATGTCAAAACTACTTTTTGCCCAGTGTCTTGGCGCATCAAAGAGCCATGCATCATCCTTCTGCTCTGGCGGACTAAGTACACCAACATTTACTTCAGGATAACCGTATCTGCCCACAAATGGCGCAGGGCTGCTGCTCACAAACTCTTCTTTTCCAATCTTGTCTTTGACTTTGAACATTGATGCAGCGCGTGCATAGATTGGACAGAAGCTTTTCCCGCAGTATCTATACGGATCAGAACCCTTACACTTGATGCAATTGGCTTTCTTGAAGGTGTTCATGAGATAAAGAAAGAAAACACGAAATATAAAGTTTGTGCGAGCATGTCCAGTGTCCAATGCGAAGCATTGGGCTCAGAAGTTTAGTGCTAAAGGATTCTTCTGCGGAAAGAGTTTACGCGTCTTCTTACTCTAGGACCCATTAAGAGTGAAGATATAATGAAAACAACTGCCACTAAAAGAGACATCTCGTTTCTGTAGTAGATTAATCCAAAAAGAGTCATTGCAAGGAATACAGCCATCCCTCTGCCTCCTTTAAAGCGGAGATAGAATGGATGATTATGACCGACAATGCATGCTGCTCCCACAAGATAAGCAAGGTTTTGCGATAAACCAAACTGAACTGCAATAAGCATTGCTGCAATGCCTTTTAAGAAGTCTATAAGACCTGCAAGGATACTCCATTTAAAGCCCAGAACAAAGTATGTGCTTGTTGCTCCAGTATTTCCAACATTACTCTTTCTTACATCTTTTCCTTTTAATTTTCCAAGAAAATAGCCTCCTGAAATACAGCCGAGAAAATAGCCAATCAGGAGTGCAATCAGGAATTCTACTATCATATCACTGTACTAGCTCTGCAGATATATAAATATTTATATACAACCAGCACAAATGCTTTCTCATGATAAAAGAGAGGTCCTGTGGCGCTGTAATATTCATGAAAGATGAAGGGATTAAGTATCTTCTTCTGGAATACAGTGAAGGACACTGGGAATTTGTAAAGGGGCATGTTGAAGAGGGCGAAGCTGACCTTGAAACAGTAGAAAGAGAGACTGCAGAAGAGGTAAGCATTACTGATCTGGAGTTTGTAAAGGATTTCAAAGAAGATATTCACTATTTTTTCACAGTAGAAAAGAAAACCATTAGCAAAGATGTTTCCTTTTACCTTGCTGAGACCAAAACAAAGAAGGTATCGCTTTCCTTTGAACACAACAACTTTACATGGTTGAGCTTTGATGACGCAATGAAGAAATTAACTTTTGAAAATGCAAAGAATGTTCTGAAAAAAGCAGATGAATTTTTGAAAAAAAATGGCTGACTACCTAAAAGAAACAATTGAAACCTATGATAAAACGGTTAAAGAATTCAAAAAGAAAACGCAGGAATTAATCCCTACTGAGACACTGGAATTTATGTCAAATATTCCGAAAAACGGAAAGATCCTTGACATTGGATGCGGCTTTGGAAGAGACTGTAAAGTGTTCAGTGAAAATGGTTTTAGTGTTGTCGGTGTAGATCTGTCCGAAAATATGATCGATGCAGCGAAAGGCTTGAATGGTGTAAAATTTACAGTTATGGACTTGAGGAATCTAAAATTTCAAAAGAATTATTTTAACGGTGCCTGGGCTAATGCAGTTCTGCTCCACATAAGAAAAAAGGATATTAAAAAAGTGCTTTTAGGTATTCACAATGTATTAAAAAAAGGGAGTATTTTATTTATTTCAGTAAAAGAAGGGACCAAAGAGGTACTTTTAAAAGATTCACGCTATGATGACCTGCCAAAGTTTTATGCATACTACAAAAAAAAGGAACTGACAGAGTTATTAAAGCATGCTGGCTTTGAGATTATTGATGCATATTACAAGAAAATGCCTGCTTACTCAAAAGTAGGAAGCAAAAGAAATATCATGATTTTCGCAAGAAAATAGCATTACATCAATTCCTTCTTCATCTTATTTGCTGATCTGTGTGCTAAATGTATTGGTTCTGGCAGCTTGTGAGGATGCCTCATGCTTTTCAGGACCAGATCCACGCATGTTTTAAGAGAGACTCTGTGGCCTGATGAAACAAACAGGGGATTGCTGTGTTCTTTTGTCTGCACTTTTATTCCCCTTACTTCTTTGTTAAACATTATTTTGTCTTTTTCCAGTTCACCACACATTTGCTTTTTTGTAATGCCTATTGTTGGCTGGTCAAGAACAACACCTAAGTGAGAAGCCATTCCTATTCTCAACGGATGCAGTATGCCGCTTCCATCAACCATCAATATGTCTGGCTTTTTTTTCAGCTTATTGAATGCATCCATTACAGCAAAGCCCTCTCTGAAGAAAAGGAAGCCAGGAGTATAAGGAACATGCTCTTCAAGCACTGTACTTTGTTCTTCTATCACATTCATGTCAAGATCACACACAACAACAACAGAAATTATCTTATTGCCAAAGAATGCCTGATCACAACCAGCAATTGTTTCTATCTTATCAAAGTCATCCTTCACAATAACCTTGCTGGCGGTTCTTATCTGCTCCTCTTCATACTTTTCGAGTTTCATCTTCTCAATTCCTTATCAAGTCTTTTTATTCTCTTTGCTGCTGTGCTGCTGAACTTTCTATATCTTTTCAAAACAGTATTAAGGCTCCTTATTTCTTCATCAATTATAAAACTGTCGGCATAGCAAACTATTTTTTCCTCAATTGTCTTTGGAAGATAAGCTTTTTCAGGAAGCCCAAGTTTCTTTGCTTCTGCTTTTGATATTCCTGCTCCAACATGTCGCTCTGCAACCCTTGCATGCTTTGGCAGTTTTTCTTTTCTAAGTATTGCTGCTCCAACAACTCCATGGAATAATGAGCGTTTCCCAGCCAAAAGGACTTTCTTAGGCGGGCAGTCAAATCGTCCTATGTCATGCAGAAGTGCAGCTGTTGCAACAAATTTCTTGTCAATCCGCTTGTCAGTTATTCTATCTGAAAGCTTAATGGCAAGATCTCTGACCATAACAGAGTGCTTAAAAACTATTTTAAACTGCTTCTTAGAATGTGAATACTTCTTCAACAGATTTATTGCTCGCTTTTCTGTTATCATGTTGAGGAAAATAAGAAGAGCAGATATTTAAATCTGCCCTTCAACCTCTTTTTCCCAGGATATAACTATGAAAAAAGAAGGGCTCCCTAGACGGGGTTTGGGGGGGGTTGAAGAGAAATTGTTTAGGGAGCCGCATCAGCATGAGTTTTTAATTCGTTTTCCCAAAGTGTTCCTATTTGGGTCATTGCCTCTTTAAATTTCTCTGATAGCTTGTATTTCTTTGAATACAAGTCATAATCTATTAGTCCCATGGTTTTCATGGGAGTCAGTATGCGATCGTAAAATTGACGCCTATTATACGACACGCCGCTTATTTTGCCTTCATGCATTTCCTTTGCAAAAAGACTCATTTCGCTTTTTGACATGGCGCCTTTTTTTCTGATTTCCTGTACCAGTAGCCTTGCAACCATCTCTTGTTGATGTGTTGAAAACACTACCTCGAATACGTCGCCGGGTAAATTAAAAATATTAAACAAAACTACCATTTGATATCCTATAAATACCCTCTAGTATATAAATGTTACGTTTTTGTATACTGACATATGAAATGTGTGCATAACACAGGGGAAGCCATTCGTCACTACAAAGTAAAGATTTATATAGTTGTTGTGCAATCTATCGTCTTATACAGGCAAAAATATACTCAAAAATGGCTAAGAAAAGAAGAACCACGGATCATCCAATCGGGAAAAGATTAGAACAACTAGTTAATGATCCCTATGCTATAGAGGTTAAATTTTCAGAGCACAGAGCGTCAACTCTTCCAATGTACTCAAAAAAATATTGTGATGCTAATGGCGTTGTATTATTTTACAATGACGCTGCTGTATTATCGAATTATGATTCCCAAACACCCTCAAAGGAATATCTTCTTCAAATGATTAGTGAATTAGCAGAAGGATTAGAGGCACGAAATGTAACTGCAGTAATTGTTGGAGGAGACAGGGAACATTTCCAAGAAAATAAGGATATTTTATCTGAGCATGGAATTGCAGTAGTTGGAAAATATTTAGACAAGTGGGATGAGGATAAAGGCCCACAGGATATTGTTCCAGGAGAAAGAAACATAAAAGCAGTTAAGGAGGTTGTTGTAATCCCTGAAACACAAGAGGTTCTCTTATATAGTGATGCTGTTGGATATTTAAACCTGTCACCTTAAATCATTTTTTGCTGACAACATAGATAAAAAAAGCCTTATCTTCCTTCTCTATCTTCTGACAAGAAACAGAAAAATCAGTCTTAATCTTTCTTTTCTTAGTATGCTTTAGGGCCATGCTTTCAGGAATTTCAAAATATTTTGTAGAATGCTTGATACCTGTATCAAAGACCCCTGCTTTGGCTTCACAGGAATCAGGAGAAAAAAGATACACCTCCATCAAATTCCCCTTTAAATGCAAAGTCTCGTTCAGATCCATAAGTATAGTACATTTGACCTTACCATTTGTCAAATTCTTAGAATCAATCTGTTTTCCCATATAAACCAAAGTTCCGTCTAAAGTAAAAAAAGTTATTGGATAGAATGGGATAAATTTTCTTAAAAATTATCCTAAAATGAGGAATTTCTGCAATTAATATTAAAACTACTTTCGTATTCAGACAGTTACGAAAAGTATATAAAAGCAAAGGATAATGGTGTATATATGGGAACCATACTAAGCACTAAACTAAAAGGAACCCGAAAAGTGGTTTTTGAGGTTTTGATGGCTTATGAAGAGGCTGTTCAGCTTCAGGGTCATATGGATAATGTTCATGTTTTCTCTGAGAACATTACAGAGCTAAAGACAAATATTAGTACTAGGGGTAAGAGTGGTGCGACAAAGTATTTTTTGATTCCTCGTGAGCTTAGGAAAAACATTGATTTTGACAATGAGATTAACTGCCAAAAGATTGAGTTAAAAGAAAAGATCATATTCATTTACAGCGTAAACAAATTCTGAAAGAAACATAAAATCATTTTTTGCTGACAACATAGATAAAAAAAGCCTTGTCTTCCTTCTCTATCTTCTGACAAGAAACAGAAAAATCCTGCTTACTTCTTCTTTTACTGGTGTTTTTAAGAGACATACTCTCAGGAATCTCAAAATATTTTGTAGAATGCTTCACGCCAGTATCAAAGAATGCTGCTTTGGCTTCGCAGGAATCAGGAGAAAAAAGGTAAACATCCCTCAGGTTTCCCTTCAGAGACAAGGTCTCGTTCAGATCCATAAGTATCGTGCATTTCACCTTTCCATTTGTTAATTCTTTAGAATCAATCTGTTTGCCCATAAAAAACATAAATTGACTATTAAGTAAAAAAAGTTATTGAATCATATGGGATAACTTTTCCTAGTAGTTATCCTAAAAATATAACAAAGCAGCATTGAATTTTATCCAGAATCTGGTTTGAATAGCCAAGATTTCTGCGTGTGTTTTATATCCCATTTCGTATTCATTTAGTTATAAAAACAGGTGATAAGGTGTATAATTACGACGCAGCTGTCTCGCGAAACATTGGAATTCTTACTCCAGAAGCACAGGATATTATAAAAAATTCTTCTGTTGCTGTCGCAGGAGCAGGTGGTGTTGGAGGAGTGTATATTGAACAGATTGTCAGAACAGGTATTGCCAACATAAAGATTGCTGACCAGGATATATTTGAAATCAGCAATCTAAACAGGCAAGCTGGTGCTTTGTATTCAACGCTTGGAAGAAACAAAACAGAGGTAATGTGCGAACGTGCAAAAGATATCAATCCTAATGTGAATATCGAAGCGTATCCTGAAGGCGTAACCCTGGAAAACGTAGCTGAATTTGTTTCAGGAACAGATGTTGTTGCTGACCTTGTTGACTATTTTTCTCCTGAAGCTCGTTTAGCACTGCATAAAGCTGCAAGAGAAAACAAGCAATATGTTATTTCAACTCCTTCAACAGGGTTTGGAACATTAGTTCTTTGCTTTGACCCAAATGGAAAAACAATTGAGGATTTATTTGAGTTTCCGGATGATCCAGAACAGATTAAGAATCACCATATGAATCCCAAGAAGCTCATTGGATGCGATATGGCGTATATCCCTGATTTGTATATGCAAAAAGCAGAGGAAGGAACCATATCTACTATCGCACCAGCAGTAACGCTTGCAGGAGCAGGAGCAGCTGCTCAGACAGTGAAACTGTTGTTGTACTTGGAACAGCAAAAAGACCCTGATAAATTCAGGGAGTACGATCAAATAGAAATCTCAACCATCCCTCATGCATTCCGTATTGATTTATGGGATGCTGCTCATTGTCTTGACGTAAATCTAGACGAAATCTAAGGTGAAAAAGAGGTGAAAAAATGACTTCAATAGACGATAGTCTAAAAAAAAGTCCTGAAGGTGTTGCTGAAAAAAAAGAATGGACACAAATAGCAGAAGCATACAAAGAAGCAATTGAGGAATTCCCACCATACCAGATGTTAGTGGACACTGTTGTTGGAGAGGTTATAGGCCAAGACAAAATCCTTGACCTTGGATGCGGTACAGGAGCGCAGATAAAAAGAATTCTGGATATTGATATGGCCGTTGAAACAGTGGGTGTTGATTCAAGCAAACCTATGCTTGACATAGCCCTTGAAAGGTTGATTGAAACACATCCTGATTCGAACTTCCGCTTATATCACGGCGATGCTACAACATTTAGAGCAGAAAAAGGATTTGACGCAGTGATTTCATCAAACGTTCTTTTTAACCTGAGCCATCCGATGGAACACTTGGATACTGCATATAATCTTTTGCAGCCAGGAGGTATTTTTGTTATAACAAGCGCTGCTGAAACACCTGATATGGATACAGCACAGCAAATGATGGAGGGCTTCTTCAAACAACAAGGAAACTATAAAGAAAAAAAGCAGTTTATTGATACAGTCTGGCAGGTCAACCGAAGTTTCTTGGGAACAAAATTCAATGTTTACAGCTCTGAAAGAATGCGGGAAATACTACTTGACCATATTGGCTTTGATAGAATAATTACAGATAAAGCGGTCTATGGTGGAAAAAATTTCTTATTGACTGCACAAAAAGGAGAGAAAAGAGACCTTGATTTCAAGATAAGCGATGACCCAAAGATGATGGAAGCAGGTTTCAGTCTGCGTTATCATCAGTTGCATGAAAGATACAACTTTATTCCTAAACAAGACCTGCCCATATACAAAGATGAGTGTGATGAAAGGTCTATTGGTTTCTTTGCGCTTGAGAGAGGAACAGACAAGGTTGTTGGTTTTTTGAACTATGTCCCTCCTGGAGATGACATACCTTTCAAAGATAAACAGGCATTAAAAGAAATAGCTGAAAAACATGGAGATGTTGGAGCATTTAACGGATTCTATATCGTTAACACAAAGAATCAAAGGGGCCTGGGAAATTATATGATTGCCAGCATGATGCAATTTGCAAAGCTCCAGGGTGTTGATGCACTGGTTACTGAAGCTAATCCTGAGATTGTAAAACTCGGACCAAGCTTGGGATGGGAAACTGTAGGAGAAACATATATGTCAGAGGGGAATAATGGGAAAAAAACACCGTCAACACCAATGGCAACTGCACTAAAAAACGACGCGACACAAGAAATAATTAGGAGGAAGACAGCAATCTATGAAAAAAGACATGCAGCAGAAGAGGTTAAACAACCAATTTCCTAACATCGATTTTTGAAAGAACATCTAATTTCAATTTCGGGTCTGGTATGAATTTAATAACAGACCTTCCATATTTTTTTACAGCGTCTTTGCGCGGAACAATTTTGTATAATGCGCTTTGTTTCCCCATAGAAGGACACTCTTCACAAATTACTATAACCTCTTCACCAAATAAAAATCTGGCTATTCCTCCCAATAAGCCTCTTAAGTAATGATCCACGCATTCTTCTTGCGTTCCAAAAAGTGCTTTGTACTGTAAAGGGAACATGTTATTTTCTGCAATAATAATAATTAATTTATTCTTCAAATCAAACTTCAGCATTTTATGCTTACCATAACCAGTAACCTGGCTATGCCCTGCAGTCTCTTCAAATATTTTTAACTCGTTACCTTTGACAGGCATGCCAACTTTTTCAACTGTCCACTTTGTTGCATAATAGCTCTGCGCCTCAGAAGTAAGATAAAATAAATCATCTACCTTTTTTTTATCAAAGTTCTCTTCAAACAATTTTTCCATGATAACACTAGAAACTATGGTATTAAGCCTACCATAAACACCAAGCAATTTTAGCTTGCCTTCATCATGCTGGAATAATTGCTCTTTATTAGCAGCTATCCTTTGCAACATCGGTGATGTCATTTGGCCTTCAATTCAGTGTGTGAACCACAATACCTTTTTTTCCAATTTCCATTGGATGTACATCCTCATCATTCTTAACCTGTCTCATCTTCCTGACAGTAAGATGACGAGAATAGTCTCCCCCGAGGCTTTCATATCTAATATTGATTACTCCGTCACAAATAAATTCAGATACACTATCACTTGACAGAGAACCGTCTACTGTCTGCGAAATTAGAAGTGACGTTGCTCCGCTTCCATTCAAATCATGAATAAAATGATACATGAATCTTTTAACAAAAAGCTCAGTGATTTCACTAACCGCACCAAAGGTATTTGGAGTGTTAATAGCCAGTGCTGACATTGAATCAATAACCAAACGCTTGTAATTGTTTTTCTTTACCAGCTTAACAATTTCATTTGCAGTGCTTTCTTTAACATCTCTTGCTCCAATATCCAAAATCTTTATTTTTCCTTCTTTTTCAAGCTTAGCGAGATCCCAACCAAACTGGTTGGCCTGTTTCCTCAAGCTGTCAGAAGTCTCTTCAAGGGTCACGTAAAGTCCCTTTTCCTTAAAAGTTGTTGCGCCATTGTACAAGAACTGCAAAGCAAAAATTGTTTTGCCAGTGCCAGGAGTTCCACCAATCAGAATACTCCTGCCTATAGGAAATCCTCCACCAAGCAATCCATCGAATCCTTTAATGCCTGTTTTTATTTTTTCCATTTTAAAATTTGTCAACGCTGTAAATAAAGATAATTTTTTCCTTTAATTCAATCTTCTGACAATTAATTTCCTTGTCAAAATCAATGTTTTTCCTAAGCTCACGAGGAATCAAAAAATACTTTGTCGCACCATGTTTCCCACGAGTACTGATATTTGTCTTAAGTTCAGTAACATTCTCAGAGAAAACATGAACACTGTCCATATGACCCTGAAGCTGAACAGCCTCTTCATAAGCCATCAAAACCTCAAAAACAACCTTGTTTTCCCCCTTTAGCTTAGTGCTGAGTATTGTACCCATAATATACAAGAGTCTTTTAAGATTTTATAAACTTTTCGCTTATTTTAGGTAAATTATGCAAAAAGTTATCCACAAAACCAGAAGAAATGGTTAAATAGTTGTAATTAGGTACCCCTTTTTAATAGAAACATGTAAAAATGCAAGAAAGTTAAGTCTACGTCGATATCACAAACAATAACGCTTTATTTTTTAAGAATCAGAATTTCTGAAGAACTCATCAATCCTTTCTTTGTACATCTTGGTTATCTTGATATCCCAGTCTGCAGGGAAGCACTTGAAATAGTTCTGCCATGAATATCTTTCATCTAAGAACACCAGAACGCCCTTATCTGTTTCGCTGCGTATGCATCTTCCTGCTGATTGCAGCGCTTTGTTAAAGCCGGGGTGTAAATAACCATAATCCCAACCCTTTTTGAACTTCTTATCATAGTATTCTATCAATGCATTTGTTTCTATATCTGGCTTTTGCAGCGGAAGCCCAACAACAATGACTCCTTTGAGCAAATTCCCTGGAATATCCACACCCTCTCCAAAGTTTCCTGAGACAACTGCAAGCATTGTTGCATCCTTGTACTTCTTGAATCTATCAAGCATGTCCTTTTTTTCACTCTTTTTCATGTTTGGCTGCTCTAGAAAGACTGTTCTTGTGCATTTTGAGAAGAATTTGTTAACAGAATCCCTCAGATAATAGCTTGGAAAGAAAATAAAGGTATTTCCAGGTATTGAATTTACCATATCTGCAGTTATGTCTGCTATTTTTTTGTATTGCTCCTCATTTCTCCTTGAAAACTTGGTTGTTGTTTCTGGAACAACCAATGTTAGCTTGTTTTTTTCAGGGAACGGACTTTTGTATGTTTTCTCAATAGTATCCTCTGGAAAACCAAGCAAATCTCTGTACATCCTGGTTGGAGTTAGTGTCCCGCTCATTATAATTGTTGAGTGCGCCTCATTCACAACCTCTTTTGTTGTTAATGATGGATCCAGGCAGCGATAAGAAAGTGTTATTATAGAAAATCTTGAACGCATTACAGATATTATTCTTACAAAACCCTTATCATCCCCTTGCCAGGCATCGAGAAACAAGCCAACTGCTCCAATGTAGCTCTGTTTTTGCCTTTCTCTTACTTCATCACCGATAAACTCGAAGTCAGCAATAAGTTGATCAAAGCTTTTTGTCTCCTCGACCTGTTCTATAAATTCCTCTTTTGTGACTGCTTTTTCATTATCTACATCAGATGCCATGCTGTCAAGCACGTTTCGTATTTCAATGAGATTTCTTCTTGTTTCTTTATACTTGAATTTCTCTGCCTCTTTGATTGCCCTGTCTAAAGCAACTGTTGACAAGCGTTCTGTCATTAATTCTCTTACTCTTTGAGGAACATTATGGCCCTCGTCAACAATAATGATTGATTTTGCCATCTCCTTGTTTGATTTCTTCAAAAAAGGGATCCTAATATGAGAGTTAAACATGTAATTATAATCAGCAATAACCACTGAAGCTTTCTTTGAAAGCTGTACAGCTATCTCATAAGGGCAGATTCTTTCATTAGAACAATACTCAACTATTTTTTCAGAGTGTGCTGTTGTTAGATCTTCAGTTGCCCTTCTTGCAATCAGGGAAGGTTTTGTTTTATCATATGTGTTATTGTAGAACTCACACTTCTGGTCTTCTCTAACTGCCCTGCAATACTCAGAAAATTCCTTACTGTACAATCCCTCGATTCCTTCTACTGCACACATCCATCTTTTGCCAATGATGTCTGCAACTGTAAACTTCTTTTTGTGCTTTTCTATGATTTGTTTAAGAGTGTCTACTGCTATGACATGCTGCATATGCCTTGATGTAAGAAAGAAAACAGTCATGTTATTCTTCAGCGCATAAGATAAAGCAGGTGCAATCACTGCAGCTGTCTTCCCAAGCCCTGTCGGAGCATGCGCTATTAGATCCTTGCCTTGCTCCACAGCATTGCCAACCTCTTTTAGCAGCTCTGACTGCACATCACGCACTTTTTCATGAGGAAACAGGTCATTCATAGAAAAAAGAGAAAAAAGCTGCGTATTTAAAGGTTGTCTAGCAGACTACCTTCAGTGACTCCGTTAAATTCTGATTTTGTATGCAATATCACCCAGAAAGCTTTTTATACAAAAGATAATATCATTATGATATGGCAATAATTACAGAAATAATTGGTTTTAGTGCAGCAGCTGTTGGAACATCATTAATGCTTCCACAGGTCATTAAGTCCATTAAAACCAAAAAAGTAGATGATGTTGCCTTTGGAATGTTATTGCTGTATTTTTTCAATTGTTTATTATGGTCAATATATGGCATACTTATTATTGCATGGCCAGTTATTATATGCAATTTAATTGCTTTAATAATTAGCATTATCCAGATAGTTCTCAAATTAAGATATAGCTCGCACAAATAAGGTTTAACTCTGTGGACGCAGTATTTGTCACAATCTGACTAAGAACAACAAAATTTTTAATAATTTACAGACTCCCTATATACTATGGGGCAAATCAGAGTTGTAATGGATCCTGAAGAAAGAGAAAAATATGTTGATGTGCTCTTAGAGTTAGATGGCTTATCGCATATAAAAGAGGATACAAAAGCAGCATATTGCCCAATTTCATTAACATCAACACCTAATGAACTTAAAGAGAGTATCAAATTACGTCAAAAAATACTAATGGAAGATGTTCTTGGGGTTGCTGGAATAACTGCTTATGATCCAGGTTCTGCACCATATTCTCCAGACACAAATCTTACTTCACAGCCAAATGAGATTTATGTTGTTGATTCTGGAAAGATTGTAGGAGCACGTTTCTTTGTCGGTCATAATATCTTACCCTCAACAGGGCAGGGTATTGAAGCAGAAAAAGCCAAGGTTTACAATCGTATGGCAGTTATGTTAATGGATCAGAATATGAGAGTTTCTAGAATGCAACCGCATAGGGCGATATATTTACAATATGATAATTTTCAAACAGAAGCAGAAAAGTTTATTCCAGTATTTGAAATGCTTCAATCGTATGAACCAGGGATGGGTTTTAATGATGAATTACCAGTCCTGCTTGGATTTGAAAAACATGGAACTGGTATTGTAGACCTCGAAGAAGCAGTTTATAGAGAATTTCCAGACTTGCAATACAAATATGATGGACATACTCCAATTCTTAAATTAAGATCCGAAAATCCAGAATTGTTTTATGAAAATATAGAAATCAGCCCTTGATTTTTATGCATATTCTCCCCTGAGAACTTTCTGAATAATCTGATTCTTTATTTCTACAGGTTCTGTTCTGACATTCACAGCAAATCCTAATAGATTAAGCGGGTTAATATTCTCTGCATTGCTGAAAATATTAACTGCATCGCGAAGCGGGATTATTAGGGTAACATCAACAACATCATATTCTCCATCCTCAAGAAGGGTTATTTTGCCCTCACTATTTACAAGAACTCTTAATTTTAATTCACGTCCAGTATCATTATCTTTAATAAGAAGATTTGCTTTAGGGAAGTCCTTCATTATTCTAGAAAAAAACTCGTTGCTATTAATGAAATAAACAACCAGCTCTTCATCAATTCCAAATTCTTCACCAGCATTAGTCTTAACTATTTCGTCTTCTATCTCTTCAATAACCTCTGGTTCCTTTTCTTCCACTTCCTCTCTTTCTTTTTCAATCTTTTCAGGTGTTGGAATCTCGTATTCTTTAGCGCATTTTGCGCTGTTTAAGATAGAATCTCTTGTTTCTTTATCTCTATCAGTAGCATATTCATCCACACAAAGAACCTGTGTCAGATAACTTTGATAGTTGCAGTAAAAAACCTTTGTAGTTGCAGTAATAGTATACTCTTCCGCAAATATGAACCTGTAGGCTATGTTGTAATCATTCTCGTCAGTTGATAAAGATAGCAAAGTATGATCCTCTTTTTCTTCAATTGTTTTTCCCAGCCAGTTGATTATATCTTTAGGCAAAGCATTGTGTTTATCAACAATGATTGAACACACCCCTGTTGTTTTTCCCAATACTCTTGCCTCACTGCTATCAGTGGTTTCTTCCCAGTCAGGATGGTCTATGGAAAAATCTTCATCTTGGAATTCTGTAAAAATAATTTCCTCTTCTTCACAGTTCGCTGAGGGAAAAATTGTATCACTAATTTTTTGCATAACCTCATCAACCTCATCTATGCAGGAAAGAGTAACTGCTGTAGACCTGCCATTGCACATATAAATTCGATTCTCTGAAACCAAGGTAACATCCTGAATATCTGATGAAAATTTTAACCTTAAATTATCCTTATCTGAAATAATCAGTTCACCCACTTGGTTGTTTATTGATTCAACAAACATGTCATACCATTGTTTAGCAGGAATCATTTCTGAGTTTATTGCTACAGTGCAATACCCCTTGGATACGGTTAATTCTACATTTCCTTCAGTAGTATCCGGCCATTGAGGATATAAAACTGAAAAACCATTTTCTGAATACAGAGAATAATTTATTTCTTCGCTTAGAAGTTTTTCTAACGGACTTTGAGGTTCTTCTTTAGGAACCTCAGGGGGCTTTTCCTGAGGAACCTCTTGAGGAGATGCACAACCATTTATCAAGACTACTAGAATTACTGCAAACATAACAAGAAATGTTGTTAGCTTAAACTTAGTCATGCTACATAAGGTTACTTTAACCTTTAATAAAGTTTACATTTATAAGAACCAACCCTCTGTCGAATAATTTCGGAATATTTAAAAAGAAGTCAAGATTAGTGAATAGTGGAGGGGGTGATTATTGATGAATAAACAAGTAGCAGAAAAACTAGCAGCTTTGATGACTGCCGCGTTTGGATTGGTTGCCGCGCTTGCATGGAACGACACGATAAAAGCTATTTTTAAGGAAATATTTGGGGATTCTGCAACAATTTGGGCAATGTTGACATATGCTGTTGTTGTTACTATAATTGCTGTTATCGTAACAATCCAAATTGGAAAAGCTGCAGAAAAAGCAACATAGCTTTTTCTTTTTTATTTTTTTATTGGTGTATAGAGAAAATTAAGATTAAAGAACTTATTCTAAGCTAAAACTCCTTTTTCCACTCCAGGAATCGCTTTTGACAGCATAATAAAAAATATTTGAAGGATTAATTGCTAAATCCAAATCAACTGTATACGCATTAGAATCTGTTTTTGCCCAGATATATCCTCCAATATCACCTATGTTGGTATCTGGCCGAATATTAATCAGAAATGGAGGGTTTCCTGGATAAGTAATAGTAACTCTTTTTCCAGATACTGAATGACGTACGCCATCATCAATCACTTGAATACAATTTAGGCTGCTATCAAAGATGTGAAGGTCTGGATTTGAATCATCACAGTCTTTTTCATTTTCACATGAAGAATGGCAGGTATCTGGCATTTCCGGTGAAGTTCCCCAATTACAATAACCATCATTATCATTATCAACACATTTTATTGTTCCATCAAACTCTTGTGGCCAGTAGCTTTGATCATCTGGTGGAATAAAAGGTCCAATAGGTAGAGAAGTCCAAGCAATATTTGGCAATGAAACAGCTAGTCTGCCATATCCATTCTCACCCCAGTCTGCTCCCCAACTATTCTTGTAAATCCAATAGTTGTCTCCTTGTCCAGGACTATACTCTGCAATTTCCCGATAATTCTCCACAGAATAATCATAGAGAGAACACTCTTTATGTCCTTCAACAAGATTGAACTGGTTTCTATCTACACATTCATTATTCATACACATTCCATTATCAGAACACGGATCTGAACTGAGTAATTCCCATTTGTTGTAACCCCACCCTGGATCCTGACATTCATAAGTCCTAAGCATACCATAATTATAATCAGGATTCTCAGTTATTCTAAAGTTTACACAAATAGTCATTAACTCACCCTCAGTATCACATCCCCGAGGTATACAATCTAATTGAGGATGACAAAAACTATTCACATCACAAGATTCAATGGTTTTCCAATCATTTCTGCCCTTATATCCCAATAAGACCATTGCATGACTCCAGGATCTTATTGAACCGCGCAGGGGTCCTTTTTCTACTATTACTCTTTTTAAGTCTTCTTCAGTTATACCCTCAGTTTGTCTTGTGCAACCTGAGTTTATATCAACATTAACCTTGTAATCATGAAAATTTGAAACTTTCCATACCCTATTTTTCCAATCAGAACAAACATTGTTATAATCACAAGTATCAGGACCAACTCTCTGTGCATATGGGTCACAAGCCTCATCAGTTACTCCATTATACATAATTTCACAGTACTTATAACCAGGATAACAGCTATTTGCTCCACCACATTCATCAGGTCTTGTGCTAAGTTCTTCTATAGGACCAAGACTTGAACAGTCAACGAGCATTTGCTCGGATAAATCAACATCCAAATGCTGGTTAAAGTATAAATTAATATTTGTCTCCATGGCTCCAAGATTAGCAAAAGCCCAGCAGGTTCCTACACTTCCTTGGTTCTTAACAGAAGTCATCCAGTTCTCTCCATGAACATTTCTCCAGTCCCACTCATCTGGCACACCAGATTCTTCAGGTGTGCTGGTTTCCTGTTCATCAACCTCAAAAATTCCACCAGTGTAATATTCAAAACCCTGCAGATTTGGGAGGCTCTCAGGTGCTACTCCTTCAGCATCTCTGAATAAATCCTTCTTTTCTTCATAACTCAATGCTGAAACAGAGGTTTCGCCTGCAACCCACTTCATATCTTTTTCTTTGATTCTTTCATTTAATTTTTGAATCTTATAATCATCCTGTGCTTCTTTTAACCTGTTTCTTTCGTAAGCAACACCACTGCTCTTGGCGGATACAGTTAGTTTTTGAAAACTATCTGAATAAGAGATTCCCTTAATGTTTATTCTAGCGTCCTCCAGTTCTATTCTAATAGAACTTGGACTAACTGAGTCTAAAACACAGGTTTCTTCGCAGATATTATTAACCTCAAACTTATTTGAGTCTGCAATCAGAGGATAGGTCTCATAAATCAAATATTCATTTTCATTAGTGTCTACAAGGAGCAGCCTGATAAAACTGGAATCGCTATAAAACTGTATATCACCACTAAATGTTAATCCAGAGACAGTTCCACTAGCCAAAGGAAAGGAAGAATCTTTATTGAAACTCCTATCAATATCTTGGTTAATCACCTCAGTAGAGCTAATCGAGAAATCGCTTAAAGTTTCAATCCCAGATCCTACTACATGGTAATTCGCGGTATTAGAGTAAGCAGCACTGACCAAGGGCAGTGTAAAAATGAAAAGCATGGTAAAAAATATCCTCTTTTCAAGATGCAACATGATTGTACTTAGAATCAGTTCAGTATTTAAATTGTTCTATTTTAGAAAGCTCTGGTATAGGTTCTAATAACATTTACATCTCCTCTAAAGTCGGTTTTTTTGAAAAACTATAATCAATTCCCATTTCCAATTCTGATGAGTTTAAACCATACCAATATATGTTCCAAGGCGGTATCTTTTGCAGCCCTTCACATTGACCATAATAAAAATTGTTTATAGGATTATTATCTTTGGATCGCCAAATAAGTTTAGTGGAATCCCCGTTGAGAAGCACCCAAAGTTTTTTCCCTATTCCATTCCCCTGAAATTCAGGTGAAACAACTATTTTATCCAAATAATGCAATCCATTAGAGTTAGGTATGCTCTCAACTGCAATTAATCCAACATATTCGCTTTCTTTCTGACCAACAATTATGTATTTTGGCTTACAGTATGAAAAATAGTCATCAACCAATTGCTTCCCAAAGGCAGATTTAACTAAATCACTAAATTTGTCTTTATCTATTTTGTCCAATGAATCCATTTTTTTATACTCAATTTCCATAAAAAACAGGTAGGACAATTAAGGATTTATATCTGGTGACCCAAACAAAACAAAAGTAAACAAATGTGTTCTATTTAGAACATAATAGTAAAATTTATATATGTGGCTTAATATAGATAGTTTTATGGAGAAAAACACCGCTGAAATAACAAATGAATATGTCAATAATCATCCGTATGTAAAAAATTGCCTAAAAAAAGGATTGATTAATTACTCTGCTTTAGCAAGACATATAGCAAAGGAACTAAAGATTGAAAAGCAGAGTTCAAAGGAAGCAATACTCATTGCTTCTAGAAGAATTCATGAAAAGCTCAGGAAAGAGTTTGCACAAGAAAAAGATGTTTTAACGCTTCTTTTAAAATCAGAAATCGAAATTAAAACTAAAATATCAGTTTTCATAGTGGAAAAAAGCATAGACTATGATTTATTTCAGATCATTCAAACACAAATAAAAAAAGAACTAGGATTTTCATATCTTATTGAGGGCTCTGCTAATTACACAATCATAACTCAAGAAAAATTTTCTAAATTAATTCAAAAAGAACTGCAATCATATATACTAAAATCGAATAAAAATCTGGTCTTAATAAATATTAAAACATCCGAAGAAATTGAAAATATTCTGGGAGTATCTGCCTATTTAACTTCTTTGTTCGCTGAAAACGGAGTGAACATCTATGAGATAATATCTTGCTGGACAGATACAATTTTTATTATTGATTATAAAAATCTAAATAAATCAATAGATTTTCTAAAATTTGAATAAGAAAGTTTCGTGCTAAACAATACAAAAGATTTATTAACTCCAATCATATAATAAAAAAATGATGAAAAAGCCTCAAATATTTGAAAGTTATCCTATATGGATGGTTATTGTTATCAATATTCTGACGCTCTCTGTCTTTGTTGCAGGCGCTTTTATAATGTTCACATTAAGCCCTATTACAGGCACTTTATACCTTGCATATCTGATTATCCTTGAAGCACACAACTTCAAAGAAGGATGCGTAAACTGTTGCTATTACGGCAAGCTGTGCGCTTTTGGAAAGGGAAAAATAGCCAAAATCTTCCTGAGAAAAGGAGACCCTAAGAAATTCAAGGAAAGAGAACTCACCTGGAAGGATTTCGTACCACAGGTTCTTGTTATTTTAATCCCATTAATCGTTGGAATAGCGCTTCTTATATCAAGAGGGTTCAACATTATAATCTTGATTGCTTTATTGTATCCTGTTTTGTCATGGTTTGCGATGAATCCAATCATATATGGAAAGCTTGCCTGCCCTCACTGCAAGCAAGGCAGCATCTGCTGTCCAGCGCTTAAGTTCTTTGCAAAGAAGAAGTGAACAATTAACTTAACCTTTAAATAATAGTTCTGCATTTAAGAGTATGAATGATTGAGAACATTTACAGCATACTATTGATTACAGAGTTTATATCTGCACTTGCAGTCCTGACTATTCTTACAGTTATTAAGGCTCCGTATGGGAAATACAGCAAAAAGAGCTGGGGTGTAAGGATTAACTCAAAGTACGCATGGCTCATAATGGAACTGCCCGCAGTTCTGGTCATAGCGCTGATTTTCTTTTTGAACCTAAAAACCGCAACAATAGTTTCAATAGTCTTCCTTATTTTATGGGAGCTTCATTATATCTATAGAACCTTCTTTTTTTCAATGTTAATCCGCGGAGCAAAGAAAACATTCCCAATACTGCTGCTTGTATTTGCAATGCTGTTTAACTCAATGAATGGCTTTATTATGGGTTATTACCTCTTTGTTTTGAAGCCAGAGAATAACATTAGCTGGCTTTATTCAATTCCATTCATAATTGGTACAATTCTTTTCCTTGGAGGATTCATACTGCATGTTTATTCAGATAGAATAATCCGCAACCTTAGACAGCCCGGAGAAAACACGTATAAGATTCCTAAAGGCGGCCTTTTCAGATATGTAACAAATCCAAACTATTTAGGAGAAATGATTCAGTGGTCAGGGTGGGCTGTTCTGACGTTTTCCCTGCCTGGGTTGGCATTTGCCTTTTTCACATTTGCAAATTTAGCACCAAGAGCAATTGAAAACCATAGATGGTACCAGGAACAATTTAGAGATTACCCTAAAAAGAGGAAAATATTAATCCCACATATTTTCTGAATGAAGAAATCATTTTTTCTGCTTCTGTTTTTCCTGTGCTTCTTTTACCTTCTGCTTGATGTTTTCCATAAGAGACTGTCTCTGTTTTCTAGTCACTTTCTCAACATCATTTACACCAGCTTTTATTGATTGTATTCCGCGCTCTGCAAGCCTGACATTCCATAATACATGGTCTGCATCCTTAATTCTCTTCGAGTTCTGGCTGCTCCAGGCCTCAAAGAAACACACATTCTCAAGCCTGAGCTTGATTGGCTCATCCGGCTTTTCATCAGAATAACCCATAACGATTATGCCCTGCGGCCTTACATCAACATTCTCAGGAATGGACAACATGTTCGATATTCTGGTTTCATCAAATGCTCCAACAAAACAGGCTCCAAGACCAAGAGCATGAGCAGTAAGGAGCATGTTCTCTGCAGCCATCGCAGTCTCCTGAATTGAATAAAGCCTTTCGCCTCTTACACCATAATAATGCTTGACTCTATTCATTACAGAACAAATGATTATATGAACCGGTGCTTTTGCCATCCAGTACTGCTTCAGAGAGGCATCTGCTACCGCCTTTCTCTTTTCAGGATTCTCTATTACAATGAATTTCCAGTTGCAAAGATTTCCTGCAGTAGGTGCAACCCTTCCTGCATCAACAACAGAAGCTGTTTTGTCCCATTCTACAGGTACATCTAAGAACTTCCTTATGCTTCTCCTGGTGTGTATGCAGTCTAAAACATCCATATAATCAAATGTATAAATAATACTTAATAAATCTATTGTTTTTCATACAAAAATATATAAAGCCTGTTTCTATGCTATATTCATGAACTATATTGAGCTCGCAGAGGTCTATGAACGCCTTGAAGCAACTACAAAAAGGCTTGAAAAGACCTATATAATCTCTGAATTTCTTAAGAAAATACCTGAAGCAGACTTACCGCAGACAACACTGCTGCTTGAAGGAAGATTGTATCCTGCTTGGGATGAAAGAGAAGTAGGCGTTGCATCACAGCTGCTTCTGAAAGCAATATGTGTTGCAACAGGAAGTGATGCTGCTGCTGTTGAAAAATGCCTTAAAGCCACAGGAGACTTGGGAAAGGTTGCAGAGGAACTATCGAAGAAAAAAAAGCAGGTGACACTTTTCTCACAACAGCTTACTGTAAAAAAGGTCTTTAACAATCTCAGGAAGCTTTCTGAGACAACTGGCGCAGGAAGTGTTGATCGCAAGATTCAACTGATTGCAGAGCTTCTCACATCCTCAAAACCAATTGAAGCTCGCTATATAATAAGAACCACACTTGGTGATCTAAGAGTAGGTGTTGGCTCTGGCTCAATGAGAGATGCCATTGTCTGGGCCTATTTCCCAAAGATAGTTGGAATATTCTTCAAGTGTAATGAATGCAGGAAATGGGCTCCAAATTCAAAGAAATGTGTGGAGTGCGGAAAAGCTATTGATAATAATCCTGCAAAAGAGATAAAAAGATTCAATGAA
>JAAGZO010000603.1 GCA_024206195.1 bacterium
CGACTTGCTACTGGAATCACTTCTGGATCTGACATATTTGTTGTTTCTTTCTCGTTTTGAGACATCTTTTTCTCTCCTCATCTCTTTATTATACCCTAAATTATTGAGAGGAGTTGTCTCACTTATATTAGCACATAGGGATGATTACTGCAATTGGGTTCCATCTCATGCACACTGCAATCGAGAAAAAGGAACAGCTATTTACCAAAGAACACCGGCACTGATCAAAGTTCTGGAAACAGTCAAGAGAAAAGCCTTGAGAGCGAAAGCAGAAGAAGAACGAATCGTAAGGAATCTCAAAAAGGGTAATCTATTAGGTAAATTAGAAATAGCCCTTGAAAAAGGTATCGTGACAAAAGCTGAAGTTACCAGGTTTCTTCGTAGAATAAGTGTTGGACGAGAGTTCTATGAGCCAATTGTGATAACCTTTGGTCTTAATATTGAGGAAGCATTGAGTCATGGTCTAGAAAAGAAAGATGTTCCATTAAGCCACGTTCAGTTGTACGACTGGCTAGAAAAGGATCTTGTAAATCAATTGAGTTCTCTGTTGTCATGTTCCTTTTATTATCCTGAATCGTCTGCAAGAACTGGTGAGACTCTATCAGTTAGGTTGGCCTTTTTACCATTAGATTTTAACGAGTTAGAGAACTTTACCAGTCCTTGGTGGGAAATACACGAGATTCAGTATCACTCCGAAGTCTACGGCGAAGCTGAGTGGACCAGGCAAAGAAATAAGGAGAAGCTAGAAAAGGCATCAATAATCAATGATAGCGAGTTTATTGAACTATTACATAGAGGTGGCCTTTTAATTGGCTTCAGGCATATTACTGAAACAGACTACAGGGCAATAGCAATTTCTCAGGACTATACCCTCTATCAATCTGATTCCTACTATGACCTTGGAATGTGGAAGGGAATACTCGATTTGGTGGGACTAGAAGACTGGGAAATTGAACAAGCTCTAGCAAAAGTGGACAAAAACACCGTGTAGCACCTTTTCTTATTGTCGGTGAAGCTTGAGACAAAAAATGCCGCTCAAGTTATGGGCGTAAGAGGAATCGCTTCTCCCTGCGCCACTCCCGAACCGGACGTGAGACTTTCACCTCTGCGGGGTTTTATGGGGGAGAAAGCTGGGATAAATAAGAGTTAAGCCATCAAACCATGAGTGTCGTTGGCAAAATAAGGAGAAATACAGAATCAATGACCAATATACCTTTCAGTCAAAGATTTGGTTTTGAAGAATCCAAACAAATAGCTGACGATTTTCCCGAAAGTGCAAAGTTAGCTCTAGGGTACTTGCTTGCCGATTTGCAAAGCAAGCGGTATTTGGTTCCGTATAGCGATATGGTTAACGAGTTGGCTCGCACCGGGCGCTTTTCCAGTGAAGTAATGCAATTTGATAATCAGACTTCATTCGTTGAAGTTTATTTTCAGCATAGCAAAACAGGTATGTCGCGAAAAGCACCTTAACAATCCAATTTTTGGGTGCAGAACTGCCCAACAGAGGCAAAATCGGAAAATCGAAACTGCGATCTGATAGGTTGCGAACTGCCAGACGTAGTC
>JAAGZO010000604.1 GCA_024206195.1 bacterium
CTACTGTGACTGGAATGGCTCAGGTTCAATCCCGAGCTGCCCCAGTTTCCGTTCCTATTAAAGACTTTATTTCAAATGAACCCTTACAAAAGCAATGTCAAGAAAAATTAAATAAAGCTTCTAAGCAGAAAAAGGAAACTGGAAAGGAATTGCAACAGCGTCAGAAGGAGCGAATTCAACAAATTGCTCCTGGAATTTTAAAATCAGCTAAAGAACTTCGAATTACTATCCCTATGGTTGGAACCGAAGAGAGGAAAATACGTCATAAGTCTCCGGATACCATAGTATTGGTTAATTCGGATGATGAACCTGAAATCATTAAAGAAATTAAAGTTAAAGAATCTGCTGAACCTGAAAAGGTCGCAGAACTTGAAAAAGAAGACAGCGAAGGTGATACTGAAGTGTCTATTGCGGATAAAGAGAAAGAGACTGCAATGGATACTGAAACTATGCCATCCATTGGTGTGCCTGAGGTTGCGGCTTCGGTGCCAGTTACTCCTATGGAAATTTCAGCTACTTCAGAACCACAACCTTCAGCTGCTATTTTAGATCAGAGTTCTACTAGTTCTCTGGTCCCGTGTACTTTAAAATGTGCTTTACACTTGTATTATCCTTTTGACTCATCTGAAGATTTGAATGAAGTTGAAAAAGATCTGAGAGAATCTCTACCTCATCAAGTTGTTGCCGAAGTACAATCTTTTACTGAACTTGTTCAGAGAACCGATCTACATTTGATTCCTTCAAATATGATCACTTTTCTGGACTCTATTTTATCGGTTTTACAGAAAACTAGTGTAAATAGAAACTTTATTAATTCTCTTATCATATTGGTTACTAAGGAGGTGTTTCGCCAATGTAAAGTGTCGGAACCAAGTTCTGTGTTGCCGTTTTATTGGCATCCGAATTTTCATTCGGCAGCAGACACCATGGGAATCAAGACAAGCAGAATGGCAAAGTTTTCACAAGAAAATCTGAATCATCCACATGCAACTCCAGAACATTATACTAAAGCTATTTCTATTACGCCTGGATGGAATGCTTCATATCCATCCATGGCCCTTGATAAAGATGCAACTCGAATTGAACATTGTCAAACTCTTTTGGAATCTCTATCTGGAAAAGAAGATCCAAAAAA
>JAAGZO010000605.1 GCA_024206195.1 bacterium
AATTATAATAGTAAATGCGAAAATTATTGTTACTCGTTACAGCTATTTTCCAGTTAGTAAACAAAACCTACTCAGCTGCCTGCTATGTAACAAACTGTAGTACTTGCTCTAGTACTTCAAGTTACAAATGCTCAATATGCAAAAGCGGCTATAAGACAAGTGGCTCGTTATGCGTTAGAAGTACTACATCAACATGCTATGCTTCCTACTGTTCTAAATGCTCTAGCTCTTCTAAATATACTTGTTCAATTTGTAAATCAGGATATTATCTTAGCTCAGGATCATGCAAAAGATCATCTACTAGTAGTACTTCGCTTTCAATCAGCTCCAGTTCATCACTATGTTATGTCACTAACTGCTTATATTGCCTAAGCTCTAGTGCTTATAGTTGCTCTTCTTGCAGGACTGGTTATTATAGGACTAGCTACAAATGTTACTATGGATCATCATCTGCTTTAGTAGCTGCAGCGGCTCTTGCAGGTGTAGTTGCTACAGGAGGTAACGTTGCCACCGCTGCTTATGGTACTTATATAGCAGTGGGAGTTATAATTCCTGTTATTGTTATTATCATTATCATTGTCGCAGTAGTTTGTTGCAGAAAGAAGGCTGCTGAAGCTCAAATGATTCAAGCCGGACAACCAGGTTACGGCGTTCAAGTACAACCGAATTACAACGATCCAAATCAATTCCAACAGCAGAATAACTATCAAAATCAAATGCAACAGCAAATTGACTATCAAAATCAAATGAACATGCAAAACCAAGTGAACATGCAAAACAATGTCAACATGCAAAACAATGTCAACATGCAAAACGATCTCAACTACCAAAATAATCTTAACATGCAAAACCAGATGAATGTTAATAACCAATATCAAATGAATCCTAACCCCAACATGCCTCCAACCCCGCAAGATATGCAGATTAATATCCAGCTAGACCCTAATATGAAGATTCCCGAAGGCGGAATGCAACTTCAAATTGACCCAAGTAATATGCAAAACCAACAGTATGGAGCTGGTGTTAATGTTGCACCTAACGTTCCAAATGCTGATATGCAAGCAAATGTAGGCATGCAGGGAAATATGAATGTGAACGTGAACAATGATTACGGAGAAAAAGTTGGATTAGATGGTTAAAAAACCTTTTAAGTAACAAGTAATATTTCTTAAAAAGATTAATATTGAGTTATTTTGTATTATTAAATAATAAATAATTTAAGTATTTAAGTTTAAGTATTTAAGTTTAAGTATTTATATTACTATACTTTGGGGATTGGGGATTGGGGATTGGGGATTGGGCCCAATCCCCAATCCCCAA
>JAAGZO010000606.1 GCA_024206195.1 bacterium
AAGCAACACAGTTAACGGTAATATTGTAGCGCCCCCACTCTTTGGCAAGTGTTTTAGTCATTCCTACCAGTGCTGCCTTTCCAGCAGAGTAGGCAAGTTGTGTTGCCGTACCCTGTAGACCAGAGATAGATGATACATTGACTATTTTGCGACATGCATGCACGCCTTCAGCTTGTTCTTGTTTTGCGACTTCCCTGAAATAATGTGCAGCTGCCCTTAGGATACGAAATGGTGCTGTTGCGTGTATGTCAAGCATGGCGTACCACTGTTCATCAGTGTGTTTCTGAATTGTACTGTTCCAAATGTAACCTGCATTATTGACTATAATATCTATACCTCCAAAATTATCAATTGCTACATTCACTAATCGATCTCCAAACTCTGGTTCTGTTATATCACCAATAGCAGCCTTGGCTTGATTGCCAGTATTTGAAATTAAGTCGCAAGTTTCACTAGCAGAAGCCTCATCAAGATCATTTACAACACAATTTGCACCCTCCTGTGAGAGCTTTACAGCTATTGCGCGTCCTATCCCCCGCCCAGATCCTGTGATAATTGCAACCTTGCCGTGTAATTTTTTCATTTTATTACTCTCCTGTCCCTCTATAGCCCATAATGACTGTTTACCCTAAAGTTGCATAAAAAAAGTGCTAAAATATTGAAAAGACATATAAAAAGTGCGTTGAGACATGGTAGTACTCATTTATTAGAATTCACCATATGTGGTATCGAGAACTTATCATTTTCTTGGCATTTTTTTACCCTATGGGAAAGTTGAGAGCACTGCATCTTCTTCGTTGCCAAGGGCTTGCGGTAAAGAACTACAGCTATACCCTTGGCGCCTTGAATATGCAGCACTCTCAACTTTTGCAATATTAGGGTTTATATGTTGCCTTTGGCACAACACAGACACGAAGTCAAGCATCCGCGTAAGCATGAATTATATCCTTTTTCTCGATTATTCAAATGAAACAACACCAGGGTCAGATATAATCAGAAAATATTTCAAGATTTGCTGACTCTTTCATGAAATCCCTTTGTTTAATGGTTATATTTTAAATCAATAAGTCTACCATCATTACCTAAATATAGTTATTAAGTCAAGAAATT
>JAAGZO010000607.1 GCA_024206195.1 bacterium
AATGCTTACGCAAGTGCTCTGCCCTATATGTCGGCACCGACTAAGCTAATTAGTACAACTGCGAACTTCTACCCTTTAACGGTTAAAGGAATAAAGTTCTATCCAGATAACCCTTTTAAGTTTGATTTTGTTCTTGATCAGGGCGATGAAGAGTATAACCTAGCTCACCTAAAGCAACAAACCCAGAGATTGGCGGATTATTTTCTTGCAGGATTAACTGTTCCTGAAAAGGACCTTTGGGTTAACCTTTCTCCGTATGAAGCTGACCGGATCATCACCCCCGACCTAGCAATGACCGACATGGGAAGAGACATGCTCGGTGAAGATTATGTATTAAAACAACTAATGTCTTCTTTAACTTATCCGGAGAGTGAATCAGGCAAAAAGTTCTGGCAAAAGGTTTATCAAAAAGCATACCAACTATATGGCACAACTAAGATCCCGATGGATACCTTTAATAAGGTTTGGATCGTACCAGAAAAAGCAGTCGTCTATGAAGAAGCCGATGGCGCCTTTATCGGTGACCGTCACCTTAAGGTTATGCTGGAAGCTGATTACCTTGCCTGCCGGCAGGCAGGTTTTGCTGTGCAAAAGAATCAGCAGACCAAAGACCATAGACCAGAGACCATAGACCAATCCGTAGGGGCACAGCGTGATGTGCCCTCTGATATCAACAACATATCATCTCAAATCACCCGAGAGATTATTCTTCCGATGGTTGAGGAAGAAGTTAACCATGGTAAGAATTTTGCTCATTTGCGTCAGATATATGATGCTTTGATTTTAGCCACATGGTTCAAAAAACGGCTTCGCCAGACCATAGACAATAGACCAAAGACCAAAGACCAAAAAGATAATACAATAGAAGGATTTTATGATCAGGCGTACCTTAATCAGAACAAAATTGCTGGAATCGAAACCGATGACCCTAACATAAAGGAAAAGATCTACAATCAATACGTAGAGGCTTATAAGAAAGGTATCTATAATTACATACGTCGGGACTATGATCCTAACCTAGGTGAAAACATAAACCGTCGTTATTATTC
>JAAGZO010000608.1 GCA_024206195.1 bacterium
CCATCTGAGGCCAGATAACGTCTTTTGCTTGCTGTCGTTTTACCGGATCAAATATTGCCATACCCTTTCCTTTCTAATTCTTTCAGGATTCCATCATAAAACTCATAAAATTTATCTTCACCTTTTTTAATATCACCTTTCCAAGCATGATAAATAGATGTGTTTTCATCAAACTCGTCATCTCGTCTAGCCGACCACCAGAACTTTGTACAAATAAACTTTTTATCTTTTATCACCCCAATGGTTAGCTTGTCTCTCAACTCGTTATCGTTTTGCAGAAACTTGATAAACTCAGAATCCCTATGGGGAAGATTCCAATAATTCTGCATTATTGCAGGTAGATAACAACTAAAATATTTTTGCATATTAAATACTACAAAACCGCTATTTATACAACGTCTATCCTTATAATTCGTCCAGCAAAATACGTTTGGGTGCTGTTTGGTTTTATCCATATATTTATCAATACAAGGTTTCACGCAGACGGTATCTATGTCGCTCATTATTCCGTAAGGTGTTTTGACCAAATTTAATCCTAAATATTTTGCCCTGTATCCTAAACCTAAACGACCGGGATATGGTTTCACACTAAAGGGTGACTTGCACAATTTGAAATACTTAGTATCTTCAATAACAAATGGTGCCTCTTTCCCAACAACTTCCCACGCACAGATTATTCTCGGCACAACAGGTTCGTTTATAATAATACTCGCTACTAAGGCCAACACATGACACTGGGAATCAAGATAATCATTACGTCCGTTAATCATTCCCACAGCCCATGTCACATCATCACGGATGGGCTTATCCAACTTGTTTGCCTTTTCAAACAGGTCAACTACACGGTTATAATATGTATCGTAAAAGACACCCATTAATATTCCCCCAATACAACTTCTCTATATCCTTTTATAGCTTTTTCCCATGTCGGGCTTATTTCCTGCTCTGTTGCGATATGTCTGGATTCCACTTGGCTATGCCCACACAATCTACATAATAGATTAATCTGTTCAAGTATTCCCTGGGGCCGAACATTTCTTAAATGCTTTATTCCAATATCCAACCCGAACACCCGAGCTATAGAAGCCCCTGCACCACATAAAAAGTATCCATACTTACTTAAAGACAATCCACAACGCCATGGAACCGAACAACAATTTGTTTCTTTCTCACCATTATCAATAGGCGCTGAATTAAAAGCCGTATGGGCCTGTAACCTCTTTTTCTTCTTTGAATTGCGAACATCTACCCATTTCGGAACGGTAACCGGCTGCAATCCATTAGTTGAAAATCTTATCCTGCAACTCGGGTATTTGTCCTTATAAAGCTTTAAAAACACCCACAATTGATCCAAATGAGGGTACATAGTCGGTTCCCCACCAAGAATGTCTATTCTGGCCCACCTCTTCTTTAACTGCAAGGACTCTTCCACAAACTTCCATATCTGTTCTATTCCCATAGACTCATCGCTCGGGGCAACCCCGCAACACCGGTCACAATTATGGCATTTTAAGTTACAATCAGTAGTTATCTCAAGTTGAACTTTATCGGCTAATATTGTATTAAAATATGGATTATCATGAGATTTAGCAACTGTAACCGCTTCTCTTATTTTCTTCCAATTTGTATGATTATTCACACCTAATTTTTTCAGGTTTTTCCCCAGCCAGGTTCCCTGCTTATCCGCATACCACCACATTACAGTATCATGACTTGGCACCGGCAATCTTCCCTCGCACTGTTTCGCTACCTTCACCACAAACTCAGTTTTGTGCAAACAGCAGAAGGACGCAATACGAGCGTGTTCTCGCTTGGCTTCAGTCTTGTCTACCTGAGTGCCGTCCAATTGAGATATCCACCACCCTGGCTTAGTGTAGCCCCATTTGTGACCTACTATATCATACTTGTAATCTTCTTCACTGAATACGTCACGATCATCAGTGAAAAAAGTATCACAATCCAACTTAACAAAGTAAGGCGTTTTAACATGTTCCTTTATCCCCAATATAAAAGATGATAACATTAATTCTCTTTGATTCTCATATTCCGGCATTTTCCATTCGATGAAAGTACAATTGAATAGCTTCTTGATGAAATCCAACTTTTCAAGACCCTCAAAGCCTGAATGAAATATTATCAAAGGCTTGTCCTTAAACTGTGGCTTATAAACCCAAGTTGGAAGCGCCCATACTATTCTATTTAGATAATCAGGCGTTAACGCAGTTACTATCGTGAAATCCAATGTGTTTCCTTAGTTGACGGTCGTGTTTAATATTGTCTTTTACAAAATCTTTTATCTCATCGAATTCATCATACCAAAGTTTTGAATTGTATTGATAAGATCCATTTATTCTACAATGCTTATTTCCATGGTAATGAATCACCGCGGTCCGAGCATGAATGTTTCCAAATTTACAACTTGTATTAAAAGATGCCCCTACAGTATGATGCTTGTAATTCGGAAGCATTACCTGACAGCTTACTTCATCCGGAATGAAGAATTTTTCACCTTTAGAAGCTAAATCATACCAATCTTTTACCAGGTTGCTATCAGTTTTAAATGCAAAAACACCGGTATTTACTGCATAGGGGTATTCAAGTGCTTCTTTAACTTCTGTTATATCCTTCCACTGAGATATCCGCTTACCCACAATCCTGGTCTTTGGTGTCCAATCGGAAAACTGAGTAGTTACAAAATCATGTTCATCTGCGAACTTAAACAATTTAGCTACAGTCCCTTTTATAATCAAAGTATCTGCATCCAGGAAGATGTTTGTCTCATAAGGCGTGAATTTATGTAAAAGAGTCTTATTAAACAGCATTGTATTCCTGCTTATAGTGCTAAAATCGACAACTTTCACCTGAACGTCAAACTTTTCACCTATTTTATTACATTCAACTTCACTTTCCTGGTCACACAATATCGTTACCGAGCCGGAATAGACTCTTCTGAGACTGGATATTGAAACAGCAAGCCTTACTAGATAGGCTTTTTTCGTGTTATAATATATAATTCCATGAGTTTTTAGCCTTTCCTCTTCTCTCAGCTTTGCTTCACGGTCATACATCCCCTCTGAAGGCTCATTCACAGTATCCGGAAATCCTTTTAAAGCTATTTTCACCGCAGATTCATAAGGAACGTAATCAAATGACTTCAATCCTGAATCAGGTGTACTATTGAATACATAAAATCCCGCTTTTTCAAAAATCGGTCTGAGCAAATCAAATCTTTCATTCAATTTCTTATACGCATTATTATTGTTCCGCATACTTCCCGCTGTCCGATCCTGCTCAAAAGCGTACTTATTTCCTTCTTCCATTTTAAAATCCGCGCCTATTATAAAAACCTTCTTAAAACCCAATGAGTATATTATCCGAACAGCCGCAAGCATAACACTTCTGCACCCACCATCACCCCGGGAACGACCCCAACTTACCGATTTACTCTTTAAATAAGTCTCTGGACTAAATTTCGTATTCAAATGATGATGGACTACATTCGGACAGTCAGAAACTTTAATATCAGACTCTTTCCATTCAGAGTTATCAAATAAATGATTGTTTCTTTTTCCATAAGAGATAAATTTCATTATAGTAGGATCTTGATATATCGATATCATGAAATTTTGAACACCGTCACCGGAAGTCCACAGATTAGGACGAAAAGTTTTAGGGGAATTATTCACACCAAAAGTAACAATACCAGGTTGTTTCAACTTTTCCAAATCAATTTTATTAAGACTCGGCCCGGATAATACTAAGAAACAAGTTTGACCTTTGTATAAATTTTCAATTGGTAATCGTTTATAATCGTAGTTGTAAAACATTTCCTTCCTTTCCATTCCAAACTTTCAATTTTCCACTTACCGAATTGCTTTAACAGGGTGTATTTGTATACTTTTTTTCTATTCGGCTTAATTTTCAAACAATTGCGTATCCATATTCCCTGCCATATTCCCCAGCGTTTTCTCTTGGTGCCTAACGAAAGACAAGTTTCATTATGATAATACCGCCAAAACCATCCCAAAAAAGGATATCTGCGCTTCATCAACCAATCAAGCATTTTCTCTGAAAATCGTATTGATCTTGCCAATTACTTCTTCCGGGTTAAAAGGTTTTAAAAGAAAAATATCTTTTATTTCCGGACTTATCGAGTCCGGATGTTGACCGGAATATATTAAACATTTCATTTTGGGATATGCTTTTTGAAAATAATTGTATACTTCTTCACCATTTTGACTGGAATTTAAATAATAATCAATGAAACACAAGTCAAATTGTTGTAGTTTTAAAGCTTTTTCAGCTTCATCGACAGAAGTTACATGGGTACAACGTATTTTATCTGGTAGATAATCTTCTAACATGCGAGCCGTTGCATCAGCAGCAAACAACATGTCATCAATTACAAGGCATATGAATGGTTTAAGCTCTTTTGAGTGTTTTTTTTTGCCTGTAACGGCTTTTCCTTCGTTGAAAGCATTCTTTACTTTAATTTTATTGACATCTTTGTTTAAATCCTTGATCTTATCGAATAATATATCATGATCTTCTTTGTTGTCTTTTTTCATTTCTTTCAGGATAGTGTTTGACTCAATACTTAGTGTCATTAATTGAGAATGCTCATTACACTTGGCGTGACCATTTGCCTTTTTGGGGAACCATCTGCCGATACCATAAGCACCTGCTAAAAGACTTCCACCAATAATGCTTCCGTATTTCATCACATCTACACCTATTGCGATATAGTCAGCCATTATTTTACCCTTTTGTTGAAATCTGTGTTGAATCGTTTTAGAGTTGCATTGATTTTATCTTCAATCCGTTTTAAATTTATCTTGTCATGTTTGGTTTTTACTTTCTTGCTCTCAATATTTGCTCTGGATTTCTTTTCTGATTTAAGCGTCTTTTCAACAGATTTTCTTTGTGTGTCCATTTCTATTAATATTTTATTTTTTAAATAAATCTTCTTTGCTTTCTCTTCTTCATTTCTGTCTTTGTAATATTCATACTGATCAATTGCTTTCTTGATACGCTTCTTATTCTTATAAAAAAGCCCTTCATCACCACCATAAGTTGTACTTACACCTAAACCCAACGAGTTCATAACCGCGTCAAACCCTTCCATTTCACCAGCCATATAGCTTATTAAATTCTGAACTTGTACTGGTTGCGTTCCCTTTAATTGAGCTAACAAATATGAAGGGATTCGCTGATATCCAAGCGCACCTTTTTTACCACGAGTCCAAGTTACGGTTTTTCCTGCAAGTTTTTCAGCCTCTTCTTTACCCAATTCAGATTCTTGACCTATTAACTCACCAAAGGTAGTATACCGCCGGCCAGCCCAATCTTTACCACTAAGCATTTCGTGGAAAGTTTTATAAAGAACACTTCCCTTGTGGTGTGCCGACCTGATTGGATGTGTTGCAAATTTTAGAGGATCTTTAAAATGGCCGGCAATTGAAAAGTATTTTCTGTCGGTTTTCTTGTTGCCAAGACCTTGATAAAGTCGGGTAATATCAACATCAAGCCACTTAAAATGGCCTTCTTTCCAAGCTCTGCGATATTTTTTCCCTAATTCATCCTCTTCGTCACCACCAATACTTAACAAAGCATTTGCCGCCACGGTAAGGATTACAGCCTTTACAGCAATTCCAGCCCAAAACTTTTGATACATTGCCCGTTCTTCTTTGGTGCCGGCACCTACCATCTTAACCATTGATCTAATATTTGATTCTGTCCAATCCGGTGCAAGAAAAAACAATCTAAAAAAATGTTGTAAAGTAGGATTTCTTCCATATTTTCCAATTCTTGCCAAATGTAATCCCCCAAAATCATCATTTATTAAATTAGCCGCCAATCTTGCAGCAGTATTGGTGTTCATATTTGGATGTTTCTTAATAAGATTTCTATACTCAATCATTGCTGCTTTTGCCTTTAGCCCCGAACCCAATTCACCAAAAAGAAAATCTGCCTGTGCTTCTCTTAAATCTAAAATCTTATCCTTTACTGCTTTGGTTGCTTTTGTCTTGTCAAGAACCTTCCCAATCAATGTTTTTTCTCTTAACAATTCTTCATTCCAATCCTGTTTTAACCCTAATGTAAGACCGTTTCTGACAAGTTGAGTAATAATTGGCCCCTCTTCTTCTATTGACCTTAATCCCTGCCTATAAGCTTGGTGCATGCCTTCTTTTTTAATAAACGGTGTCCACGCTACCATTTCAGAAGGTTTTTTGCCCGTAGTACCTAAATAATAAGATCTCATAAAAGCTAAATGATGAAAGAAACTACTCTGAAGTATCCAAGCTTTAAATATTGCATTATATTTCGTGGCAAGTTTTATTCCGGGGGTATCTCTTATTTTAGAAACACCAAGAATATTATTTAGATTTTTAGCCTGTTCCTTCGGCGCATATAATTCTCTTTTCTCAAATAAGTTGCCCTCTTCATCCATAAAGAAATTTTTACCATAAGCTTTACCTTCTTCAGCTTTGCCGGCGTGTTTCCATACTTTAAAGTTAGGGTGTTCTATCTGCACATACCCTTCTTTTTGCTGGGTAGTAACGAGAGGGTCACCGTCAATAGTTTTAATTGCCTGAAGTGTTTTGAGAAATCTCTTATCCTCAACTGTTTTAACAATTGAATCTTTGAGTATTTGAAGATTGTTAGTTGCACCTTTTACTTTTAATTCATAAGGCTTTCCTGTGTGGGGGTTGATTGTTCCCCACCCTTCCAAAATAGTTGCAAATGTCCGTTGTTTTGCATGTCCGGTTTTAGTCCCAAATTTCCGCACCGCTTCCGATGTTGGTCTACCCTTTTTCTCTTCTAAATCCCAAACCCTGCCGGCGTAATTGTCTAAAGTGTTTTTGATTACTTCAGCTTCTTGCGCTTCAAGTCCCATTTCCTGATAACTGTCTGCAATTTCATCAGCTATTTTCTTTAATTCGGGGGATAAGTTTTGAGACATTTTATAAATGCCCTTTTGTGCCGGCGTAAGCTTGTCTTTAAATTTTTCAAAGTCTTCAGGACTGCGCTTGGAATCAATGTAAATCTGAATAGCCTGATCGGTTAATTTTGCCCTTTCACCATATTTTTTACTACCAAGCGCCTTCTTAATACGCTTTTGAAGTTTTCTCTTCTCAACTTGCGCCCTAAGTATTCTGACATCCTTTTCCCCAATCCAAACATCCTTCGCAGCCTCATACGCAATAGCAGCCTTTTTCTCTTCATCTACAAAAGCGTCTACCGGAACACCGTCAATGTCTCGGCCCTTCAATTCCTTTGAAAACATCGGCTGTCCTTCATAGGTTACCGATTCTTTCATGGCGGGGGTGATGGGAAGGGATTGTTGTTTAGCTAACTTTGTAAATGGTACAACTATTGCACCCTTCGCATCAGCAACCTTCTGTGCCTTTTCTTCACTATTAAACCTTGTAGACCCAAAAGAACCATCAGGATATTCTATCCTATACCCACTTTTATCAACAGCGGTTTCAATATCAGTTTCCTCAACCTTCGCCCCCCACTTCTTAGTATATTTCTTTAGGAAGGTGGGGATTTGTTTGTCGTAGAGGTTTTTGGCCCATTCACCACCGATTTTGAGGTTTTCACCTGAAAGGGATTTCATGGCGGCATACTTACCTTGTGTTTCTGCCTTTTTCCCTTCGTCATCAACAATCTTTTTTGCAACATCTTTTCCAATATAAGACTCTAACTGTTTTGGGGTGATGCTCTCGCCAAGCATATTACCCTTCCCACCGGTAATAGCTGACACAACAAATGTTCCATCGTCATTTTTCTGGTATAATATTTCATCTACCTGCTTCGACAAATCATACCTATCCGCAGTCTGTTCCCCCGATATCCAAGCAATCCTGTCATAGCCTTCCTGTACTGCTCGCTTGAGTATGTTCTTTAGAGTGAATTCTTGCCAGTTCTTGCGGAAGGGGAAGTCGGGAACGCCTGTATATGGATTTAGGTTTAACAGTTCTTTTTCTATCATTATAAATTTTTCTTGCAGTTCTATATATTCTTTGACTATTTTACTATCTTTCCCCCAATGCTTTATTATATCTTTTTCTAACCACAAATTGTTTTTGCCTTTTAGTTTATCAAATTTAATTAAAGCTTTTTCATATTTTTCACCAATTATTTTTTTTTCATTTTTAAGTGTTTCGTATTTTTTTATTTCTTTTTCATTCCTTACACCCTTCTCTCTCGCCTCTCTCGCCCAATCACTCTGAATTTCCTCTATGAATAATACATTCTCACCTTCTGGGGTGGTACGGTCATTTACTCGGGCATGTGAGAATATGTTGGGTTCGTCGAAGTGGGAAGTGCGGAAAGCTGTCTTGTCAATCTTCGTGCCGCTTGGCAAAACCTTCCCACTTTCATAGTATCTTTCAACTTCACTGTCATCCAAATCTGATTTAGGAAACTTCTCTCTATATTCTTTTAAATAATCCTTGAAAGGTACTTCTCTCTCAGCAGGCATCCTAAACAGCAGTTCCCTGTAATTCTCGCCGCCGGGAAGTACCCATGTGCTGTGTTTGGTTCCTGTTGCACCCCATCTTGTATCGTCCTCGGCAACTTCCAATTCTTCGGCTGTCATTTCCT
This sequence comes from bacterium, assembly GCA_024206195.1. The sequence continues at coordinate 8,614 of JAAGZO010000608.1, forward strand.
CTCTATCCACACCAAAAACTTCTTTAAAAGACTTCTCTGATAATTGAGTTTCCTCAACCGTAACCTCATTCGCCCTCACAAAGTCCAACACTTCACTTTTCGTTGCCTTCGGATTCTCTGCAAGCCATTCTTCCAATCCCATCCATTCCACTTCGGCCTTCTTCAATTGACCTTTCTTTATCATTGAACTTATCTGTTGGACTACACCTTTTTCCTGCTTTAATTCACTTATCTTGCGTTCTGTGGGACTGTAGAATGGTTTGGCGGTTAGGTCTTTGGCGTAGCGAAACTTCTGTGTTTGAGACAAGTCTTCTACTTTTTCACCTTTGTAATATCTATTAATGTCGTTTATAACTCTTGCAGGGCTTATTCCTTTATCATAACTTAACGATTGCTCTCTATTTCCAAGATAATATTCACCACGATCATTAAGATCACCCAAACCATCAGACAAATCAATATTTATATAATCCGAAGGCGTTTCTCTGACCAACTTCCTTATTCCAAGAATTTGTTTTGGTGTGGGTTTCTTCATAATATCAAGGGAACCTGCTCGATAATCCATTCTTATATTTCCAAGTGATTGAAAATATTGCATGTTGGCAGTTCCACTTTTGTGCTTGTCAATATCCATGAACTGTCCAACTTCTCTGTGGTCTAATCCTCTACCAGTAGCATATTGATTGCCCTGTTTCCTTCCAGACAAGTCAAGCATCTTTCCATCTTCTCTGAGATATCCACCAAATCGCATGTCAGTAGTAACACCAAAATACCGTGCTGCCTGACGTGCCATTTTTTGATCTGGGCTAACAGGTTTCTTTGCTTCTTTGCCAACCCCATAAGCCTTTTTTAAAGCCTCTTTATGAATGTCCGTTAAAGTGCCATGTTTCATCCGCTTGCCTAACAGGTTTTTTGCATCTTCAGCACCCCTGAAATCATAACCCTTCCCTTTCATGAATTTGTTTACTTTTCCCCACACACTTTCCGGGACTGCATTCACATCAGCATCACTAAGCTTTTTACTTGTATCAAATGGCAATTCCTTCGCAAACTTAGCCGCCCCCACTTCCACATCAGCCTCAAACTCAGTAGTCTTCCTGATTTCCTTGACTATGCTTTCCATTGCGTCTTCTACACTATCAGCAGCAAATCCCATGTCAACTAAAAATTGTCTTACCGCTCGCCATACCTTGTAAGCCGTCCCTCTCTTCTCAGGATTGGTCATGTGTTCTTCTATATTGTGTGCAATCCATTCAGAGAATACAGCCTCATCTGCTTCAGCCTTATCCATTCCTTTGAATTCTTCACTGTAATTCTTCTTGATTAAAGCCTTCAAAGTATTGGCTGAACTTGTATTGTATAAAGCATTTACTCTCTTATAAACCTTGTCATTACTCTTCAAAACGTTTGCCGCACCCGCATGGCCCATTACTTCATGAAAGATTACCGGCACCGCTCTTTCAATTGGCATTTTAGGATTGAGGGTTAAATGTAAATATTTACCATCAGAGCCTATTGAGCCTTGTGTATTTCCCGGGGTTTCGGCAACATGGATTTTAATTTTGTCCCACAGTTGCTGGGGTATCTCGTCTTTTACTTCGGATAATGATTCGTTAAATGGTATTGGTTCTTTTAATTCAATAGCTTTTTTTGGTAATTCAGGCTTCGGCCCTTCCGGCTTCTTCTCTATCTCTTCCGGGGTGGGAAGTTTCTTCTCTTTGAAAATTGGGTTTAAATTATTTAAAAGAGTTTTTAAATTAGGTTTTTCCTCAAGTTTTCCATGTCGATGTTCCATATGCAAATTTGGGCCAACTTCCACCCAATCGTATCCCATTGGTTTGTGGGGGTCACTCCCTTGTTCTAGTGATTTTTTCTTATAAGATTTCGCAGAACCCGTTTCAAGGAACTCTTTCCATGCTTCGGGATTGTTCTCAAAAGCACTTTTCCACTCTAGAGGCTGAACCTTTGAATATAAAGCATGTCCTATTTCATGATCTATAACTGGTGATTCTGCCCATTTTTCTTTGGTAATAATCTTGTTTTCTTTTGCTAGGTACATTGCAGAAGCATTCTGTTTCTGTAGCCTTTTGTCATTATCTTTAACAATTTCTATAGGAACAAATTCTCTTTCTTTTCTGTTTATCACTTCTTCCTCGGAAACCGCTTCTTCCTTCTCAACCTCGGCCTTCTCCCCCACTGGTCTTCCTTCTTCTTCAACGGCCTTCTCTTCAGGTTTTGCGACTGCTTTTTCAACTGTTGGTTTAGATTTCTCAGGCTGTTCAACTTTTTCCTCTTTCGGTGGTGGTAGTTCTGCGATTTGTTCATCAGTCGCTGGCTCACGTTTTATTGACACTACTTCAGGCTTTTCTACTTCACCCAAATCCTTTTCTTCCATCGGTGGAAATTCTTTGTCAAGCTCGGCCAATTGCTCTGTTGTTAGCTCGGGTTGAGGTTTTGCCTTTCCAACTTCCATACCACTTTCAAGCGTTTTTTCTTCAACTAATGATGCCAATTCCTTCTCTGTTTTTTGGACTGTCGGTATCTTAGTAGTAGCGGGAAATCTCTTATCCTTCTGGGCGCTTTCGCTTATAATGCCGCCGTCTTCAAGCATCTTTTCTTTAACAGATTCGATACGGGCTTCCATTGCAAGTAAGTTGTCTTTTTGTTCTTCGGTTAATTTTCCAAGTGCTTCATCTTGTTCTTCTTCGGTCATTCCAGACCATTTCTCCTTCAACGCATCAAAGGACTCTTCTTTTTTTACCTCGGCTTCTAATTTCTGCACTCCCGCTTCTGTCGCTTTCATCTCACCGACTTGCTTACCTATTTCTGCGGTTATTTCTCCTTTAGCCCTTTGTACAGTCTGTATCCCTCCGACCATGGCAGCAGGACCACCTATAATAGTCAACGGCCCTGCAGATTGCTTAAATGTCTCCCACGAAGTTTTTAACCCTCTTTCAAGCATGTTCGCGCCTTCTATGTTTTCTCCTGCGAGATACTTTGCCGCGTCAGGTGCAAACTCTTCTATTAAGCCTTGTAAGACTTCCTCTACATTTTCCTTCGTCCAATCCTTTGTCTTTGCAACAAAGAATTTTTTAAGGTTCTTTTTTACGCCTTGGTTAATCATGCGCTGAATAACCTTTTGCTGTGCCTTGCCTAAAAGTTGTCCTACCTGTAGGTTTTCTATCATGGCGTATAATATTCCGGCAGGGATAGCTACTCTTCTTGCAGTTTCAACATCCACACCCGATTCAAGGATTGTAGAGAACATACTCCCCGCACCCTGTTGCGCCCAATAAGAACCACTCAACAATGGACCGATACCAGGAACAGCCATAAGCCCCGCACTCTTAGACATTGCAGGCAACATCTCCACCGTGGCACTCAATAGTTTTAGTATTGCACCTTGGACTTTGTTTGGATCACTTTCTACAGTATCGTGGAAGTCTTTCTTAATTTTCAGCATTTCATCTATATCATCTTTGTTGCCGGAAAGCATTACCCTTGTAGAAAGTATGTCAACGGCAGTCGCAATGTCTCCCTGTGTCCACGCCTTTGATAGAAAATCCATTCCACCCTGTTCAATTTTTGTTATTTTGTCTCGGATTTCATCCTGTCTCAACCATGTAGGGTCAATAACATCTGCTATTTTCTTATATAATTCCGCTTTTTGCTGTAACTCTTCGCCCGTTTCAATGCTTCGTTCTCTTCCGACATCGAGAAGATAGGAATACAATGCCTCTTTTTCATCATCGCTTTTTATTTTCTTCTTTTCTTGAAGTGTCAATACCGGAAACGCACCTGTCCATTTACGGTCTTCTGTTTTAATGCCATACTTCTCAGCGACCTTTTTCCCCTGTTCGACTCTTTCGTTGTATTCTTTTAATTCAGGTCCGGCTAACCCTTCTCTTGGTTCGTATATGGTTTTATATTGTTTGCCCCTCTCTTCTTTCTCCTGTGCAAGTCCGGTGACAGCAGTTCCCATTGTTTTATCTATAATTCTGCCAAAAACATTTGTAGGTTCGTAGTGAATTCTTGGAACTTCAATTTCTTCAAACGTCTCTTCTCTTGCTCTGCGGATTTCCGTAGGTGCGCCGGTTATTTGTCTTGAACGCATAACCTCTGCCGACTTATAAGGCTTGTCTCCTTCACCACCGAACAGTGCTTGCGGGTCATGAGTAATAGAAGATGGTTCCGAAGGTCTTAAAATTTCCGGCTGTTCAAAGCCTAATGTAGATACTGGGGCTGCTTCGGGTTGGGGTAGAAATGGTGGTGTAGTCTCGTATGAAGGTGTTAAAGGCATTGTTCCCGGTAAAGGTGCTTGCTGTTCGTGAGAAGGGGGTAATGGCATTGACTCGGGTAATTCAACAGTAGGGGCTTCCTGAGTAGGCATCTCGTTCATATAAGATGCAATTTCATCAATAGAATAACCTTCAGACAATGCACCATTAACGTCCATCATTGTGCCTAAAAAAGATTTTATGTCTTCATCAGTATATCCTTCATTTCTTGCACCTATTATATCAAAAGGCATTCTTTACCTCTTTTTATTGAAAAAAGATGAAAGAGGCTTTTTTTGTGTGCTTGGTTGACCTGCCGCTGGTATGCGCCTTCCTTGGGATGCCGGGGTTGTTCCAGGTGTAACTGGAAATTCTCTACCTCTATGTTCCCTTGTTGGTAGCATTCCTTCTGTTCCTACCTGAATCGATTTCCCAATACCGGATATAAGTTCTCCTTTTACACTTTCACCTAACGCAACCCCATCTTTATCAGCTTCACGTGCCATGGTTATTCGTTTTATATTTGCGGCTGTGAATTTTTCTTGTGTGCTTTTCGTCTTTTCTGCGTTTTTAGCTATCTGAGCCTTCAAATCAGTAAGGGCTTTTTTGTTTGCGGCTTTCTCCTTTTCATCATAAATGCTTGGATCGTTTGCTATTTTTTCTGCTTCTGGAAGCAATTTTTCTAATGCAAGACCTTCTTCTCGAAGAACTGCAATTTGTCCATTAAGATCATTAACTAACCCTTCTTGAAGATTTTCTTTTTCTTTCGATCTTGTGTAGTTAGCATTTAATGATTTAACTTCATTGCCTTCTTCATTTCTTAGCCGTAAATAATATATCAGCCATGCTAGTTCATCTCTTTGCCCTTTATTTTCTTTAGATGCTTTAAGCTTGTTCTCTTCTAGTTCACGGTCAAGAATGTCTTTTGCGGTTTGCATGTATTTAGCACCAGTATCTTCAAAATCTTTCGCAGAGTGGAAAATACCAGATTTTGTTTCTCGATATGCAAGACCCCGCGTCCACGGGTCAGGAACTTGTGTTTCTTGAGGTGCCACTTGAGTTTGTTGTGTGGCTTGAGCTTGTCGCGCCGCCTCTCTTTCTTGAGGTATTTCTTCCCATACATCTTCTTGATATCTTGTTGGGCCTTCTACTTCAGGTTGTGACTGCGTGGGTTGTGGCTGTGCTGATTGTGGTTGCCCCATATCCCACACCCTATTAAACTCTTCCCTTTTTGCAACACCTTCACCTTTTACCCGCTCTCTTTCCTTGACTGCCAACTGCCTATCCTGCTTATCCTTCAAAATTTGTGCATAGGCAAGAACATTAGGGCTATCCATAATACCTTTTTGAGAAGCTTTGACTACAAATGTCTTATAGTCCCAATCGTTTACTGCGGCTTCATTCATAAACATTACTGGTGAAATATTTTTGAAAGCTTCTGCGAAACCCATTATTTACCCCCTAATAGTCCTTTAAACAAACCTTTTGAAAAAGCCTTATCCTGTTTTGCTAACTTATCTCGGTCTTCACGCGCCCAATTAAATTGCTCTGCTTGCTGAAATCTTTGCTGTGAGGAAGATTTTATCCCTTCCCGGGTAGTAGCTTGATTCAATTTAAGATTTTGTCTACCTATATCTTGATTATACAGCATTTGGGTTTCTTCAAGTTCCAGACCTTTCCGAGTAGCAAACTCTTTTAACGCAAATTGTAGTCCAAACTGTTCTTTGTTTTGATCGAAAAGAGCATCAAATTGCTTCTGATTCTGATTTAAACCTTTATTCTTCAAGTAAAAATCACCCAATTTCTGTAAATTATTTCCTATGGCATCTAATCCCGCGCCAATTCCTGCACTATTCATTGTGTACCCCTTCCTCTACTTCGGCCCTAGTTTTTTGTCGATCATTTTACTCAAACTGTCTACTGAAAGAAAATTACCAGCCCCACCGCTTTCGCCACTGGCCTCTATTTCAAAATCTTTCCCGGTTACAGGATCAGTAAAATGATAAATATTTATATCAGGGCCACCCTCTGTTTTTAATCTGACATAGTTAAAAACCATAAGATTCCCATTCATATTAATCAAATCACCCTTTTTAACATTCATACCAATGTGGTCTGCCCTTGCACCTAACTCTGGAATAAAATACTGATTATTCCCTGCCCCGGTATGTACATCAAAATTTATCCCACCATCTGCGGTTAGATTAAGAGTATTTGCATCATTCAAAAGCGCCTGATATATAGGATCGTCCTTATCCTTCGGAAGATTATCAATGTTATAGCCATAGTTTCCTTCAGTAAGCTTCTTTATATGTTCATCATATTCTTCCTGACTTTGAAATCCCTTGGTATAATCACTAAAATCACCCACTAATTTCTTTTCTTCATCTGAAAGATTGTCATATAATTGCTGCGCTTCACCTATATTTCCACCTTTAATCAGTTTTTTAATTCTGGTTTTTATAGCATTAACTTCCCCAGTTCCCACAGAACCAATATCACCTTCTTCATCATACATGTCATACTTTTTCAGAAGATCCTTTTGGGCGGCATTCAATTTTCCACCCATGTCTTGTGTGATTGCTGCACCTACCAATTGACCAAGTGTACCCGCAGAGGCTTCATCCCCTCCCATAACACTGTCCATTAAAGATTGTCCTTCAGTATTCATTCCTAATTGAGAAGTAAACAATTCCCCTGCCAGCGTTTCATCTAACCATACCTTCGTATTTTCCCCAACACTCAACATGCTTCCAAGTGTAGCAGGGTCCCCATTGTCAGGATCGTCTATTGTATTCACAAAGTCTTCATAACTGATTTCATTACCATCCTTATCGGTAAAAGTCATCGTTTCCGAATCTATACCAAGGGCTTTCCACAGGCTATCATTAACTTTACCTTTTATCATAGCAAGAAATCCAAGCAGTTTAGGATCTGCATCCGGCCCTAACCCTGCAATCATATTGTCTATTCCGGCAATTATAGCATCTGCATCCTCTTTAGCACTTATTTTATCAAAATCAATAGGATTTAAACCCAGATCCCCAAGGACTTTATTAACACCCTCATAATCGCCAGCACTTATTCCAAGTAACGCCTGTGTCATTGTATTGTCAAATCCCTGTTGTTCTGCTAACAAATCAAATTTCTGCTGTGCAAGGTCAACCTGTTCCTGATTCTGGGCCAATTGTTTTTCTTTAAAGCTCATTTCCTTACCAAATTTAGCCCTTTCCTCTTCTCTTTTCGCTGCATCTATAGCAAAATCACTCACAACGTCACCAGCGGCACTTCTACGGCTTACATCACTGATAGCCCCTCTTGCCATAGCCTCTCTATCAGATCCACCCGCTTGCATGAATCTCTGTGCTTCTGCAGCCCTTTCAGACTCATTCATAGCACCAAGTCTACTCATATATCTATTAAGTAGCATTTCATCATACTCACTCATACTCGTTACCGGTGCGCCCCCTGGCCCTGGTGGTGTTGTCGGTGGAACTTTTGCCGGATCATGTTTTCCCCACTCTTTTTCTTGGTAAGGCTTTAGTGGGACTTCTTTTTCACCGTACTTGCCCATATTTACTTCTACTTCTTGATAAGGCCCAAGATGCTTTTCTTTTTCACCATATTTCCCCAGATTCACTTCCTGTTCTTGATACCCCCCGGGTTTCCATGGTTCTTGAACAATTGGAATTCTTGGTGGCGTAGGTGTGCGCCCCGCTTCACCCTCTTTATACGGTGTAGGTTTTTCCTTTGGGATAAAAAATGGAAATGGTTTGGGTGGTGTAGGTGTTGGTGTTGGTGTAGGTGTAGGCTTTGGGTTCGGTTTCGGGCCAAAGATAGGTGATGGATTTGGTCTTGGTGTAGGTGTTCTTCGTGCAGTTCCTTCACCTAAACCTGGTTGCGGTTTTGCCCGTGATATCTGATCAATAGGTTTGTCCTGTGTAGGAACACCACCTTCCTGAAACTGTTCCACGCCTCTTCTTGCATCTTCAATCATTCCAAGTTGCTGTGGGCCAATAGCCTGTGGCTGTCCGTTGCTTGGTTGCGGCATTCCGCTCGGTTGCTGTCCGTTCCCCCCAGGTCGATGTTGCTGAATAAAGCTGTCCAACGCCTCAGCGCCACCATACGCCTGAATAGTTGCTGCATCAGTAATAACAACTTCGCCTTCATCTGCTAGATATCGTTGCCCGTTAGCATCCATTCTTCGCTGTGTTGGCATATTCGATTGAAGTATTCCATCAGGGCCATTACCGGTAAACTGTCCGGACTGCATGTTATAACCACCCATTTGGTTAATATCATGCCTTCGTGAAGGTGCAATTGAATTCATATTGTACCCATTCTTCTGGCCCGACTTCTTCTGCATTTCTTTGAGGAAACTTTCAGCTCCCATTAGTCTTCTCCTACGTTAGTCCCGTCAGCAAGTATACAACTGTTTCTTATTTCATTTTCATCTTCCTGAATCATAGCCTGACTATTGGCTATTTCATTGTGATAATCTCTTCCCCACGACACTAAAGCCATGGGGCGAACATCTCTAATCCATGCTGCCATAATATCCTCCTATCCGTGAATGATAATACCACGTGCCTTAGTGTTAGGCCCAACCGTTATAAATCTTAAACTAATTGGGTGAATAACACCACATTGAAACCTTTGAACCATCGTACTCCAAGTAGAATCACCCTTTGCGCGGCCTTCTATATAGCCATGTGTAGCATCTTGATCAACTTCGTCACCAGTCGCATCAACTGCCGCATTAACAGAAATTCCTCGGGGTTCAAACCCTCTGTTGGGACCCATTCTAGCAATTCCTTTTTTTGCGGTAATACCTGCGAATGCTGCAATAGGTGTCATTTTGACAGTATCAATTTCAACACCGGCATTATCAGCATTATCAATATAACTATTTTTTATCATTAATCTGACTTCACTTCGAGCCAGTATCCCTGCTTCTGCCATAAAACCCTCCTACTTTATATTTTTAATTTATTATCCTGCCAAATCTACTTTCTGCGTCAAATAATGCCAATGAACTATCGGAACAATAATATCCGTAATACTTGACTCTGTGGCTACAAACCTAATTCTTGCAACAATATGATCATCAAGCAGAGCTGCATTTGCACCCTCTAAACTGAGCGGAATCCCCACATCAAAAAGAGTATACCTATCAACACCACCGATTACCTTTGATCTTTTAACAGTCTGTGTCCGTTGTGCAGAAGATCCTTCACTTTTTAAATAATAAAGCACCTCTATGGTAACTCTATCCGTTAAATCACCACCTGAATTATCCTGGTCTGTTTCAAAGTAAACCTCTATATACGGTGCATTTACACCATCCCAATCTCTTCCAAGAGTACATTCAGCATAAACATATTCCGTATCTGCGTCCAAGTTTGTACCACCAAGAGAATCGGCAGAAGGGGCCACAGCAGTCGCACCACTCGCAAGCGAAGGAATTGAAAGACCGCTTACATAGTGTACTTTCTTCCAAGACTCATCTTCCAAGGAAGGCCATTTATTGGCAACATTTTCTTGCGCAAGCATTTGTCTGTTTCCAAATGCACTTACAGGTAATCCTTTTTCACTCATCTTTATTCCTCCAAATCGTCAATACGTTCTTCATGGTCCGTTGACTGAGTTTCCAACTTATTAATTCGATTATCAAACAATTTAGCCAAATCGTTCAACTTTCTCGCCCTTTCCTTCGGACTGTCCTGCTCTTTAAATTGTATTATATTACTTGGCATAATTAAAAATCAGGCAATACTTCATCGCCGCCTTTTCGATTAACGTTATCATAATAATATGCAATCTCTTCAGCACTCAATTCTCTCGGGACTACTGTACTATCGAATACCGAAGCTGTTTGTTCACCTACTGTGATATAATCTACTTTTGTCTCTGTGTCAGCCATTATATATCCACGGTTAAAGAAACTGTATATTTTCCAGGTTTTGTATATTCATGAGAAGGATTCTGTACTGTACTCGTTGTACCATCACCAAAGTCCCACAACCATGAACCGATTGATTTTGTTCCATACACATCTTCAGCACTTGATAAATCTGTGAATTGTACTGTGAACGGGCCTATTCCCACTGTTGAAGATGCAGTAAATTCAGCATTGATTTCTAATGTATCAATAAATGATCTAACAGCACCGTCTAGTCCTGGCGTACCCCCTTCGTCAGTATTAAGAAGAGATCCTGCATGAACAGGTAGAGCAGGATTTGACACATCTATTATTTCAAGTGCGTCACTTGTCCAAGAAGCTATATAAGCGTCATTTCCTACAACAAAAACACCTTGAGGACTATCTAAATAAGGTGGCCCACCATTAGGAATAGAACCTGCATGTACAGGGGTAGTTGGATCAGTTACATTTACTATTTCAAGTGCATCGCTAACTATTGAGACTACATAAGCGTACGTGTTTCCATCAGCATGTTCTTTTACAAAAACCCACATGGGAAAATTTAATCTAACCGCGCCACCATTGTTTATTCTGGCTGCGTGTAATGGGTTTGTAGGGTCAGTTATATTTACTATTTCAAGACAATTACTACCCGATGATGAAACATAAGCATAATTATCTTTTACAAAAACATTGTTTGGGGTGCTTAATCCAGGGACACCACCTTCACTATTGTTATCAATACTTCCAGCATGTACCGGATTAGTTGGGTCACTTATATTTATAATTTCAAGTGTACCAACACCATCTCTCGAAACAGCATACGCATGGTTATCTTTAACAAATACACTACGAGGATTGTCGAACACAGCTCCACCATCACCATTAAATATTGAACCAACTATATTCGGGGTTGTTGGATCTGAAACGTCTACAACAAAAAGACCATCCGGCGCACCATGGGTAACATAGGCATAGTTACCTTTAACAAAAACCCCTTGGGGCGCACCTACAATTCCAACAGAACCAGCGTGACGTGGATTTAAAGGATCGGTTACATTTACTATTTCAAGAGCATCACTACCCTGCGCGGCAACATACGCATATTTATCTAAAACAAAAACATCTTCTGGAAAATCCAAAAGAACCAAGCCACCCTCATCACCATCATCTATCCTTGCTGCATGGGTTGGGGTCGTAGGCTCAGTAACATCCACAATTTCAAGGCAATCCGAATTTCTTGACGCTACATAACAATATCTAGGCATTACCCAATCCCCACACAATAACAAGCAGTCCCATAATCCAATATTTCATTCATTTCAAATCTTCCTAAAAACGTACCATTTTCATATATATTCCAGATTAAATTATTCCTCGTTACTGCGATATGCGCCCAATTCGTCCCTCGATACACGTTCAACTGTTGAACAATGTCAGGATTCACACCGTCACGTATTCGAATTATATAACCTGGTCTTAAATCAACTTCTAACGCGCCTATATTCCACAATCTCATAGGCAATGATATGGTGTTATTAAACCAACTCATTAGAGTGAAATCACCTCTTAAACTTACTGCCAATGTATCCCAAAGACCTGTTCGATCCCTCATATTTATAGCGGAAAAGTCACGATCGTCAGGTCCAGTCATAAGAATATAAGTCCCATTTGCATCTTCACCAGTAGCCCTATTTAAAAGCGGGAAGAAATTTCTCGAAACATGAAACAATGGTAAACTTGACAGATTTTCCTGATATTCCATTTCAGTCATTACTCGCAAGCTCGGACGCGCAGCTTTGTCAATAGTCTCATAATCGGTATTTATTCCACTTAAAAGCCATGGTGCATGGTATATTTTAACTCTCTGTTGCAAGTGTCTCGCTTCAAGCTTTTGAGGATAAACGATATCACCGTCTTTCGGAATCTTCACAGTCTCTTTTGCCGGTAAAATCTCATTATCCTTCACCATTGAATGATCAACACGCATTTCAAGCGGAAATCCTTCAGCATCATAACCTTCAGTCGCAGCCTTATCTCTATCAAAAGGATGAAAATAATCATGCGTTTCAGTATGAACTATTGCAATATGTTCACCGTTTACCGCTTCATGTGCTTTTTGGTGTACTTCAGTTATCAAAAGATTTCCCTCTGCATAATTTCTACCAGTTCTATCAGTCCATATATCAGGATCATTTATCCGATATATCCGCTGTGTCTTTGCATCCAGAACCAGACATATTTCTTTGGAATTCTCATCATATCCCAACGCTGTACCTTTTCTTGCACTCGGCCACAACCAATCAAATCCAGGATTGAGACTATCCTTGTATTCAGAAGGCCCAAACCCATCCCCGGGACGCACCGGTAATCTATAGCATTTATCCGTAATACTTGCGTTAGGATTGTCACCAGTGTAATCATAATCATAAACCCTGATTCTAAAACTTGACTGATAAGTATTTCCATTAACATCCGTACGAGTAAGAATGACATCAAAAGTACCCGCCATCAGGAAAAGGTGGTCTGGATTCTTTTCCGCTGAAGTAGTTCCATCATCAAAATCCCAATGCCAAGCTACGATTAGAGCCATTTATTTTTTCTTTTCTTCGTGTTTGTCAAGTTCTGCCTGAAGTTCTTTGCATTTATTAATTGCTGCTATACTACCTTCTCGGTAGTCTATCAAAACACTTTTTAGATTTGTCATCAGTGTGTCAGCCTCTAAATACAAGGCTAACGGGTTAAATTGTTTCTGTTGCGGTTGACTATTAGGCAATTGTTCCTTTGTCATAACACTTCCTTTTGTTAAATTAATTCTTCGGTTTCTTCATACAATCCACTTGTGTTGACATTGTTTTTGTCAAGCAAATCAATAAGCTTGTTCATTAAAGTTTCCATTTGATATTTTTTCCAAATCCTTTTCTTACCTTTTCTCATATAAGTATTTGAAATCCATTCACCCTTTTCGTTATGAGGTGTTAACTGTGCTGCATTTCCAGCTTCGTCAACTGCGAACGCTTCGACTGTTCCTGCAACATCTTTTCCGTAAAAACCAGCCGTGTTTAGTCCCATTGTGGGATCTGCGGTATTGTCAGCAAAATACAAAACATGGTTTCCATTAAGGGTAGGGGCGGCAATAGATCCTAATCCAACACAACCAGTAACCAAATCAAATGTTAATAATAGGGTGCCTGTGGTGTTGTCTCCATCATCATCTAAACGAGTAAACCCAGAAAGTTCATTTTCACACCACCAATAAATAGTTTTTCGATTTGCTGCGGCATTTACGTCTATAAGAAACACCCCGGCAGCAAATCCAACAGTGGCAGATTCGTCTTCATCACCTTCAATAACCAAATTCATATTACGATTGGCAGTATAATATTTTATGTGAAGACCGCCACCATCAGGATTAAAATTACCATCAAGTGCCAAATTCAACAACGGCGCATTTGTTCCCATTCCACATCTATCAGTAGAGGCATCCATAAAAAAAACGTTCGGATCATTTTGTCCTTCAACTCTGAAGTCTAAATCATTACCGTCATTATTAAAAATAAACCCAGTAATATCTGCACTAATTAATTCCATCCAAGTTATTAAGGTGCCGGGGGCCGCGTTATCAGCAGCCCAAAACCTAAATTGGCCCTCTTCTATTCCAAACAATGACACTTCATCATTGGTCATGTATTCCCATCTACCATCATTGACATCATAATACGCATTGTTTCCCAGAAAAAATGCTTGGTTACCTGCAAACTCAGAAGCCAAGAATCCTTGTGATCCAATTTCCACTACTGCATGATCAGTTGTATCCCAAGTTTCCGGCGTAGTCTTACCAAAAGCACTCACACCATCACTTCCCCTCATCCAGAATTGATCATTTCTCAAATCACTTCTCAATACAATATCCACATCAGCACTTTGATAATTAAGAGTGATTTCAGCGGCCGCACAGTTCAAAGTTGGTGTAAACACGCTACTAGGCACCATTAAAGCGGAACGGGAAAAGTAACGTCTTGCAGTGTTAGACCTTCGAATTAATATCAAATCTTCATTCTCGGCATATCCCCAATGTTGCGCTCTCGTTACTATTGCTTCAAGATTTGGTCTACTTGTAGCATGTCTTCTTCTCACCGGGATTAATATTTCACTTGGCATATTTTCCTTCTTTAATTAAATTCAAGTTCCACTATTTCATAATCGCTATCTTCAGTTTCTACAATCTCATATATTCCAGTTTCATCTTCCACAATCTCATCAATTTCCGGTGTTCCTCTGAAGTTAACTAAAAGAGTCCTTCTTCCCGAAAGAGGATTCGCACCAAAACTACCAAGAAAGATTTCAATAATATCGTTTGGATTAACTGCCATTTTTCCACCACCATATATACCCGGTTAATCTTGAATAAATACTGCAATACTGTGGATATGCAGCCCGAACAGTCTTTTGTATCTTTTTCATTCCCAGTTTATTGTCTACCGCTAAATCAGGCCCGTAATTTATCCCGTCAAAATCTATTATCTGATCTAAATTAGTTACCATACGCAGCAATCCTTCACCTATTCTTCTAATACTTCCGGAATCCATTATGCCAAAATCAGCCACTTTTTCAGGATCGTCAAGTTGAAATATCTTTTGAAGCGTTTGGGGAATAGTCAATTCCACCGCATTATTAGTCACCCCAGTAAAAATGCTTCCCTCACAAATAGCTGAATACCTATTTGGAAAATCTTCCAATGCAAGTATTTGGTCTTCAATAAGTGTCTTCTGATACTGAGGATTGTGATACCCTAAAAACTGCCGATAGCTTAATTCCAACTGTGCGTAATTGATTTCTTTTCCATATCTCGGTGCGGTAAGAATAAATCCAGGTTGACGGCTTATCATATCTGCAACTTTCATATCTGTAAAAAATCTATTCTTACAAGTCCATCCGCTTGAATATCCAAACAACTGTTCATCACTCACGATATCACGGTAATTTCTATAAGTAGGATCTAACGTCACACCCGTCCCATAAGGTCTATCAATCCAATTTTTATCATCCCAAACAACTACAGTATTAGCATCTATAACAGTTCTTATATAGGAATAAGTACCATTAGGCCACCATAGGGGCTTTCTTACATCATCCTGAGTGAACGCAGTACCCTGACTACCGGAATATCTGGAAATAGTAGTTCCATTCTTAACCACTCGGGCTACTCTTCCATTCCCTATCATTGCAGCCATCCAGGGACTATCATCATTATAGTACACTTTGCCAGTACCACGATAACGCATGTGCTTATTGTCTATATAAGTCAAAGCCTCATAACGCCCACCATCTTCAAATTCAACCACACTTCTTTCATCAGCTTTTTCAAATTCCCCGCCTTCGGCCCCGGGCTGTAATTCAATTACCCCACGCCAACGTCTTGCTATAAATGCCCCTGCAACTCTTAAATCTTTTGTCCAAACAATGAAATCCGGACTGTTTACAGTAGCTTTCCCATTTGGTTTTAAATGACTTCCATCAGGGCCGTAATCTGCAGTCCTATAAACCACATAATGTGTCCAATGCCACTGTCTGTCTGTCGATCTGCCAACGTAAGGATTGTTAAAATTTCTTACTGTAAAAGGTAAATCAACTGCTGGATTAGTCTTTGTTGCCACACCCACACCCAATGCAAGATTTGCCAGAGAAGGTGTCCCACCAAGCCCCTGAATACAAAAAGCAACATTACCACCTTCCACCCTTCCTGAAGTTATCCTCAATCTCGGAAAAGTGCCTTCACCCAAAAACGTCACGGTAGCACTTGGAAAGTACAATCTGATTTCTGTCTGCATAACCGCAGCAACTTGATCCATAGTAACTACCGCACTAAAATCAAACACGCAATTTCTATACCCAAGATTATTAATGTTTACCTGGACAGTAGCGTCATTAATCGCGGCCCATACAGTAGGATCTATCACCAGCGCAGCACCACTTTCTAACACCCCGTAAGTGTCAACACCTTCACCAATAGGGTCACTTGTATTATTTATTGACCAATCGCCTTCTTCTTCACCTTCCGGATTCCCGGTATAGTAATACTTATTCAATCCTGATTCGGTTAAAATCTGTACGAAATCAGCACCGGAAACAGTATTTCTATTCCTGAATAATGCGTTTTCATCCAGCCTCGCCATTGCATAAAAATGCCGATACTTATGATCTTTCTCACCGTCTGCGTTATTTGAATCGACTTTTATAGTAGGAATGTTTGAATTAGTCCGATAACAGGTAGGGGGGCTATCATCAATAATAAGCTTGTATTGTCCACCTGAATTCTCTATAATCGCATATTCTTCAAACTCTCTCATTTCACTAAAAGAATTACTTGGCTTATCCTTTGAAATTATCAATACAAAAGTAAACTCGGTTAAGGCAAAATTAGCCGTCCAAAAATCATCACCTAATTGTATCACCCACAGTTCTTTTTTCTTATACCATTCCCAAAGGTTTACCTTTCCCCTCATATAACTATTAGATCCACTATTGGGATCGTCATCTCTCACGCGCATACGTGTGGATGAAATATACTCTGTCATTTCTTCAAAAAGACCGTTTTCCCATCCCCACAGATTACTTACATCATCACGGTCAAATATATCCCCTGAATCAGATATTATAATATCATCAACTTTGTGCGCAGAATATCCGTCACGCCCGGGTATCCCGGGAAATCTTTCATTAGTAAAAAGAATACTACCGTTGCGCGGCTCAAAGTCGTTGCCCTGACAAATACCATTTATAGCCTTTGCAACTGCACCTTCAGGCAATGTTGAAGGCGGCTCATCCTCAAACACATCGGTAAAAGCACCCTGACGTTTATTCTCAGGGTGCCTGTCATTCCGATTACTACTAGGGTTTTCAAGCTTACGTGCTGGCATTAACTCGCCTTACTACCAACCGCACCCCAGCTTGACGGGGCTGGATGCCCCTCTTTTGCAAAATCCCGCTTAAATGTCAAAGGGCCTTTAGTGTCTGAATTGCCACTCTGACCGGATGTAGCCATAGAACGATTATAAGCTTTAGTTCCAGGGTTTCCACCTTTTTTTCCTTTACCCATTTTACACCTCCTAAAAATATCGTTTTCTGGTTTTATGTCTCCGGCCCTGTTGGCCCGAATTCATAACCTTCCAGACTTTTGGTTTCAAAACAGTTTCAATATATTCAACCGCTTCCATATAATTCCCATTGTTTTGAGCTTCAATCAACTTCATAACTGCTGGGAAAAAGTACATCCTATGCGCACCATCCCTGTCAGGTATTTGTAATTGAATTCTGTCACTGAGAATTTCTTTCGGCTGTTTATACATTAATAAGTAAAATCTATTGGTAGTGTCACCGGGATTTCTGGTAAAAGTAATCTTACACGGTTCATCCACTAACGCATCTAACTGTTGAGCAAATTGATAGGGATAATAATGATTACCACCCATTTCAAAGTACTCATAAGTATTTATCAGCGGAAGTTCCGAATAAACATAAGATTGCCGATTATAATCAAAGGGACGATTAAACCTCAAACAGACTTTCCCTACACTCCACGGAACTTGATTGTTCACAACGGGTGCATCATACTCATATTGATCAAGAGTAGTACTTAAAGTGGGTAATCTGCCTGTAGTTGGATCAATGATTGTAGTCTGGGCCTGTTCATGCTTCATAAACATCTTATGAGCTTCGTTTATAATAGGAACAACATCAGTAGTCCTATTATATCCATTGGCCTGACTTTTAATCACCCATGAAGCTATTTCACCAACTGTAGCCATAATGTCCTCTACTTGGCAAAGGTATTAACCGGTTCGCTATCCGTTTTTTCTTCCTGCGATTTTTTCCCAAACACACCATTTTTCCCGTTTTTCTTCGCCTTTTTCTCTGTCAATTCTGCAATCTTTTTCCTATTGTCGGCTAATTCAGTTTGCATCTCCTTCATAGTCTCAACAAGTGCAGGATCAGGAACTACAGATACCTGTGAAAATGGCGCGGGGGCCGTACCTATACCTTTTACTCTGTACTTTCCATCAAACACATGGTTGTGTACAATTTCGGCCTTTGCTTCCAGCATCTTCTCGTGTCTCTCTCGGACTATTTTATCCCATTTGGGATCAATAATAACCCAAAGATTTTCAGCATAATGAGAAGCTAAAAATTCCAAATTGTACCCGGTTTTTGCACCACTCAAATACCCATTTGGGAAATCCTCTTTCTTTGGCGGTAATTTATCATCAACCAAATAAGTGACTTTCCCACTTCCAACAGGTCTTCTCAGGTTTGGATATGGATTATTAACGAATGTCATAGTTCCACCATCCAATTTCTCACCCTTGAGTTCCTGTATAGTAGGGTTTTCGGGATCTGAATCGTCCATTATCTTTTTATACCGAAGCATTAAAGCACCCTCTAATGAATTAACACTTCGAGGGTTTACTTTTTTGCTAACCTGTTCGATTTCAATAGCTTCGTAATCAGTATAGTTGTTTATTATCATTACATATTCCGCAAGTTCTTTGGTGTTCATTAATTATCTCCTATTGTAGAGTTGTTTTGTTGTTTTTAAAGAGTTGCAAGTCCACCATCATTTGGCATATCAAGCAACATTACAGCACTGGATTGCTGTAAAACTTCACCAGTATCTTCATCCTCATAAATAGGAAGCTGACACCCGCGAGTTCCAGCAGTACCAATTCCAAGACGGAAATGATAATCCTGACTATCGCTAATCCAATGAAGTTTCTGTCCTTCAACTTCAACGTATGTAACCGCACCATGAAGAACGGCAACATCCTTCGCATTGGGCTGACCACGGAAACGATTGTCTGTGGAATCCCACACCATATAACCAGCAGTCATACTGAAAGGAACAGCAGAACCACTTGGCAATACCATTGGCGCTCTCGGATCAACAACGATAAGAATATCATTGTATCGACCAATCATTCCCGGCCAATTCTGCCATTTATCTGCTTCCCTGTGTTTAGCAATCCACAAACTTCCAAGATTGTTATTCACAAAAGTAGGATTACTGAGATATGCTGCCTGAATTTCCGAAACTGTCAGAACAAATCCCTGTCCTGTCGGAAGTTCGGGAATCTTCAACCTTACCAACCGTCTGGGGTTTAATGCCCAGTTTGACAGATCTTCCAACACCGGCGCAGTACATGTGCGCTGTGCAAACTGACCAAGACCACCAGCAGCTATCAAGCCCTGTACAATGCGGTTTGTGTGAGTTGCTCTGTTTGTACTGAAAACAGGCTGGTTTGCTATCCCCAGTGTAGGAATATGAATATTCGGATTCCACCATGGAATACATAGACCTGCAGTATCACCGACCAACATATTGGGGCCATACCGTTCAAGTATAGCAGTCCGAATCTCAAAACCATGCTGTTCCATGTTCCACAGGCCAAGATTGTCTTCATGTTCCTCATACAGTTTATACTTTTCCGCTTCAAGCTGACGAGTTCCATAGCCAGGTTTGGGGATAACTTTTCTATAATTAGCCTGATAAACCCTGTAATCTTTTGTGCGAACGTCTTCCTCAGTTCCTATCGCAGCATTCTGTCCATAAACACCTGCAGTCCTCAGATTTTCAAGCAAGGTGACCACGCTAGTGGTATCAGTTTGATCTTTTACAGTGCCTCGTATTGCATCTTCGGGCCATGATTTGTTTTCCCGATTATACGAGCCTGATTTAAAAGTGTATATGTCACATATATTAGCACGTGCCTGTAATCGAGTGTCATAACCTACAACCCTCGAATTAGCAGCTAATCGCGCATTAGGGACAATTGCCATAATTTACCTCAATTTAAGTAATTAAAAATTCCTGCCCAATTGTCGGCTTTTTCATTTTGGAACAATAGCTTTATACTCTGGATCTAAACGGAATAAAGCAGCGTTTAGTTTAGCCAGTTTTTCAGGTTTCCCCTCTTGATGAGCCTGCAGCGCATCTTCAATGGGAATGCTATTTACTATTTCCTGTGCTGCAACTTCTGTTAAAGTGTCACCATCTTGATCCATTTGTTTGTCATCCAATTGGACAACACCCTGATCACGCTTATTCACAGCATTTGCAAATTGATTAATATTCTTATCTTTATCTGCTTTAATCTGCTTATCACGCTCACCGGTTTGGTCAAGATACCAATTATAGGCGGTTTTCATATCACCAAGATCAACAGGATTTCCGGTTACAGGGTTATAGCGTCTTTCCCAGTTATTTGTCTGGGCATTACGCACCCACCCCGTCCGTATAGCATCAATTTGGTCTAATTTCACCCATGTCTTATAATTTTTAGGTGGTACTATGCCATACTGATTAGCCTTGGCAACCAATTCAGGGGAACCATTCAAATACAGATTTCCGGCGCTTTCAGTCATCTTAACCCAGTCTGATTGAGTATAATTACTGGCACTTTTACCAGTACCATCAAGATTAAGTTGAGCTAATTGATCATGAAATGCCATTGCTTCTTTGTGCATTTCACTAAATTTCTGGCCGGTTTTCAGTTCAGCAGGAACGTCTTTATCCGCAGCAAACACATCAATGTCAGCATGTCTATTCTTTGTATTCTGGATAGACTTCTCATAAGCGGCATTTTGTTCTGCTTCCTGTTTTATTGCAGCCTGTCCGGTTTCCCATTCAGTTTTAACATTGGTTATCTTGGCTTCTAAATCGGCGGTTATTTTTTTTATATCATCAGCGTATTTTGCAGAATCTTCCTGTCGGATTTTATCATTCAATACGATAGCTTTTTTGTACAAATCAATGTTTTCAATCTCATCACCTTCATCGACCTTATTGATCCTTTCCAGTGTTTCATTGTACTGTTGGATGCTATCAGTAACATTTTGAACAGGTGCCGGCTGTTCGGTTGGAACAGTTGCCGGTTTTGCCTTGAGTTCATCAAAGTCTTTCTGCAACGCTGCTATTTTTGACTCATACTCTGCCTTGGTAGATTCCCTGCCTCTTTCTTCTGCCGCTTTAATATCCTGCGGCCCCTTAACGGTTTTCAGATAGTGGTTATTCTTCTGAGCGCCGATGTAAGATTTGAAAAGATCATCAGGGTTTTTGTGGGTAATAAAAGGTCTTTTTCTCCCACTCTCATCAGTGTATTCCTCATCATGCTTCTGAATCATTTCTTCTGTAATCGTCCAATTTCGAGCGTCATCCGTTGGTTGATCAGCTAATTCTGGTGCCGGCGCCGGTTGTGCTTCGGCTTCAGGTTCAACTACATCACCCGCAGGGCTGGGTTCTTGTGGGGCTTCTTCGCCAACTATTTCAGCAGCAGTAATACGATCAATTTCATCCATATCTTCTGGTGTCGCACCACTATCCTTGTCTTGGATTGCCGCAAAAGCACTTGACCTTTCAGCTTCCGTCTTAAAGGTTAATGTTTCATCTGACATACTTCTCTCCAATTTTAGAGTTGTAAGGGTTCTTGTATATTAAAAGCTTGCTCTTCCATGGCTGGTTCGGCCTGTTGAGCAAACTCAGGGTTTGCGGGTGCTTCTTGTTGTGGCAAAGGCTGTGGTTGCTGAGATATCATATCTTGCATTTCATTAGGCTGTTGCTGCGTTTGGCTCAACATGGCAACTACTTTCTCTATCTGAGCGCCAATTTGAAGTGACATTAATTCACCTTGTTTTGCGCTTGCCTCGGTATTTGTTATTTGTGCGATAGATGCCATTCTTGCCTTAACAATTTCTAATGTCAAAGCTTCGGTAATCTGTGCTTTTTTCTCTTCAGAAATAGATGTAGTCTTAAAAAGTTCGGTATATGAAATTGCCATCGCTTCGGTGAATTCAGGCGGCATACTTTCAAGAATCGATGCAATATCAGCCCTGTCTCTCAACTGCTTGCTAAGATTGTTCTCTGATTCTGTAATTGAAATACTTATCCGAGGCATATCTTCAACTTGATTTTTAACCATTCCACCAGGCAACTCTTCATTTAGAATAGCCATTTTCTTGCCATCTTTTGAAGTAAACCTGCGCTCGTTTCCTGCATAACTGACTTGCGCCTGGTTAAAATAAGCCTCTGCCATCCTCTCTCTAACATGTTTTACACGCCTATCAATGGTCAAAGTACCTATTTTATTCACCTTTAACTTCATTGCATATAAAGAAGCAGGTTCGGAAGCGCCTTGAGTTTCACCACTTGCAGCAGCAGAAACACCAGGTATTCTATCCATAAACTCAAATGTCTGCTCTACCTGACGGGTAAGCTCGGGACTTATTTGTGCGTCTGTTAAATGTGTTGCAAAATTCTTCGGGTCACCATCAACGCCCCAACTCTCTGAAGGATCATTATGATTCTTTTCAAAATCTTCCTGAGTAGTCTCATCCGGCAATGCCGATTTGTTATAAACCAATCCACCACCTAATTGATTTGCAAGCAGTTCCCATTTCTTCGATTGTGCATAATTCAAATCTTTTTGTGGATCAATTAAAGCCTGTACTTTCCCTTGATTTCTACCAGCAATATCTCTGTTTGTGGTAAATTGAATGATGGGAAGACCCTTAATCTGCACTTCAGGCTTACCATTCTCAAGTAGGTCATAAGGCCACAATTCCGGTGATATAGTTGCTGAATAATGTATTTTGTCTGTATAAGGGACTATTTTTGCTTGCCCTTCCTGAAAGTTCTCTACACCATTCATTTGGGCAAACATCGCAAGTTCTTCATTATCATTAGTAACCGGAAAAGGAATCCAATCGCCATTACTGTTCCTTGCAATTATGCGCTTTTTGTGGATTTCTTCTACCCAATGGGCTTCAATTATGTGATATGCGTTCTTAAAGCGCGGGAAAGGATAGTCATATTCATAAAGATCCGGCTCGGTAAAATCCATTCCCAACTTCTCTTCACGAAGTTTTTCAGCTTCTAAGCGCGGGGAAGATGGTAGTTTGGGAAAAGTGTTTTCCATCTGTTGTATCGTCATGTGGCCCTGTTTCCAAGCCTTCATGCAATCCCTATCATCATCAGTCTTCCAATAAGGATCTATTACCCAACGCATAGGAAGCGCTCTTTTAAAGCATATACTTCCCAAAGGATCGAATTCATTTGTTACCTGGACTTCCATTATTCCAAGATGAATTACACCATCTTCAATCATTAATCCATAGTGATAATCATAATTACATATTTCTTTATCACAATAATAAGCGTTTTCCATAGCCTCGATACCAGTAGTCTTAACACCATTTACCGGATTAAAAGCAAAATCATACTCATCAGCAATAATCATTCCGGTAAAAGTGGCTATTTTCTGCTTAATCATGTTGTATTGGGCAATTCTCTGTTCCTGCTCAAGCTTCCACTGACGGGTTTCCGCTTCCCATTGCTCATTTTCAGCACCAAAACACATGCGCCACGCATTAACCATGGAATAGAATTCCCACCGGTTTGCTTCCCATGCATTTGAATATTCTTGTCTTATTTTGCGGATTAACTCAAAATCTGAAGATTTTACTTCGTTGCGGGGCATTCTTGATACGAAAGGTGCGCCACCTCTATAATTAGTACTGTTATTATCAATAATGCGTGTATCATCATAACTTCCCATTAACCATCTCCCATCACTACTATTGGCACTTGTTTTAGGTCAAAAACCTGTTTTGGGACAGGCTCTACTGAATAATTATTAAGACCTTTTATGTTAACTTCATACCAACCAATGTTACTACCGGTTTTTTTGCATAAAGAATCGTTGCATTGAATCTTAATTCTTCCGACAGTATCATCCGAGACAATTAACAGAATCTTTGGAATGATTACTTTTTCTTCTTTTAACTTATGATATCTTGGTTCCTTGTGAACTTCACCGGGACAATGAATTACAATGTCTTTCATAAATAAAAAAGCCCAGACAGCGTATACAATACACTATCCAGGCTCAATTCCTCTCGTTGGCGTACGATATGGACTCTTGGAACATAATAAGCTCGCTGCTGTATGTTCACCGTACGCCAGAGAAGTATCTTAACTAATAATTATGATATATCTATATAATACATCATTTTATTGCAAAAATCAACACGTTTCTTTTAAAAGACAAGATTTGTCTCATTTGGGACAGGTTTTGTCCACTGTTTCATGGTTCATATTTATCAAAATAATTTTCTTCACTCACTCGCTCTATTTTTAAAGCAAAATAATAATCTTCACCATTTGCGATACAATGCAAAACATTTGTTTCCATTTCAATAAAACTGTTGGGATCGCCAACCAAGCAAACTTCATCAATATGATTGCCAATGGTATTAATTATTTCTTTTTTTAATTTATTATCTTCCAAGTACTTTTATCCTTCCAATTCTTCACCTTCATGTCAATACCGAAACTACTTCCACTTCTCTTTGTCAACCAATCCGGATACCAGAAGTCACACAAAGCGCCGGAAAACTTCGGAATGTGGATCTTCGTTCCAAGAAATTCTATTTCAGGGCCTATCTTGAAATACTCAGCAGGTGCGCCTTTTATTCTCGCGCCAGGGCCTTTGTGATGCCAAAGCCATCCTTTAAATTCAAACTGAAACCAGTTACAGCACTTCATCCCTTCGCCATGATTCTTTATGCTTGTCCACCAATGTTTTCCGGATGCTGGATTGACTTGGTGTGTTTCACGCGCTGTATATAATCCCTTATCTCTCAATGCCCTAATAAAATGATCAATCTGGCCCTTGTCGACTTTATCAGCCAATATTCCCACATCCATATCACTGTCATCTGTAATCATCCCCTTTTCTCGCACATACCCGAGTAATGAACCATAAGCAAGGAAGAAGTAAGGATATATCTCAGCTTCCCGAGCCGCTTGCACCTGAAGGGCAAATTGTTGTTCTAGGTATTTATTCAAGGAATTCCTTCCACCACGGCGCCACCTTCTTCCAAGTCCAATGCTTCAATATCTCTCTACGGTTATTCTTTCCCATCAATACACACCAAACACGTTCACCTTTTAAATATGCAATATACTGCTTGAATTTATTAATTACTTCCGGTAAATCTTCCCGTTTAGTAGGTTTCTCAATCAAATATCCGTTATATCCACTTTCAATTAACTCAGGGACGATTCCTACAGTAGTTGAAATGACAGGTTTTCCTGATGCACTCGCTTCCAATGCTGGAAATGGGCCACCTTCAAACAGGCTTGTACAGATAAAGCAGTCAATATCCTTATACCATTCTGCCATTTCCTGCTCATTGAGTGCGTCTTTGTGATTCCGGCAATTGATTTTAAACTTAACCTTTTTCCCTAAACATTCCATTAATGGCTGTAAGATTAGTTCATAACCCTTGATATCCCATTTCGGACAACCTTCTTTGCCTTTTTTCTCACCAAATCCACCAGAAGTCTTCTGCCCACACCATCCCACTGTGAATTCACCTTTATGCTTCCTTGGTGTGAATATAGTCTCATCCACCGCATTTGGAATGTAATAAGTCTCAGGATTTAACTGAATGATATCATCGTAAATCTCTTTGGAAATAGCTACCATTTTACTGAATTTAGGAATAGACACCTTTGCTTCTTTGTGCCATTTAAGCTCATAGTTGTGCTGACAGACACCACCGGAAAATCCTTTCCTATGTGCATACTTCTGTCCATAAAGCCAATTTAACGCATGGATGCGGTCATACTTAGCCAACTTGTCACCGTTTAAATCAGGGCCATTGTACTTGGTAATGTCCATATCAGGCAGGTGTTTTATTATCATGTCGGCAGTTTTGTCGAAGGCCCAGCCGGGAACGTCAGACCAGAGTAGGATTTTATTCATAGTTTCTTCCCATGCTTCTTAAATACCTTCGCCCATGCTTTTGACCTTTGTTTCCATGTCCATGATTGTTCTATGGTTTGGCGAGCGTTTACACCTAACTTCTTATATACCTCTCTTTGTTGTTCAGCGCTCTTGATTAATAATCCAAAATCATGTGTAACTTTTAAAGCTTCCTCTTTATTGTGATATCTACCTACTAAAAATCCATTTTTAATTAAACAACCACCAATATCTAATTTTTCATGCGTTATAACTTCCGGTGCCGCCCCAATAGCCGTACTGATACAAGGAACACCACAGGCCATTGCTTCAAATAAAGGATTAGGTGTGCCGGTGCCTAGACCTGTATGAATGAATAAATCCAATCCGTTATACCATTTCACCATATCTTTATGAGGAATGGCGTTCTTGAAAGTCTTTGCCATTATTTTAAATTCAATGCGCTTATTACCTCTAAAGCTTTCCACAAGTGGCTTCAATACATGCTGGTATCCATGCATGTCAATTGAACCTGCACCCTTGCTCAATCGTCCCTCGGTAGGCTGACCCATCCACCCCACAACGAATTTGTCATGCTTAATCGGATATGGCTGAAACATTTCTTCATCCACACCATTCTGGCAAAGATAAATATTCTTATTCAATTTCCATTTCTTAACTTCATCATACAATATTCGGGAAACACAGGTCAATGCGTCATATTTCGGTAATCTTAAACACGCCATACCAAAATGCTTATAGTAATAATTGTGTGAGGATATTCCTGCGCTTACACCTTTATATTGTCGCGCCCATCGCTTTCCTTCCAGCCAGCCCATCCAAGATATGTGGTGATACTTTTTGAATACCCATTTATTATTCTTGATGTTCTTACTTGACATTATATCAATTTTGTCAAAATCTTTTTTAAGATGTTTTTGCAAAGCCTTAGACTTAAAATACCAAGCCCAACCTCTCACATCATACAGTAGTAATAGTTTCATTCTTCATAAGCCTTTACTTCTAAAATTGGTGTTTCAAATATTTTATTCTGCGCAGGAAATGGAATAAGAAAAACTTTTGTATCAGTTTTAAGCATATAATATTCTATTCCCTTTATTCCTTTTTCTTTCATCCATTCGGCTTGTTTCCTCATTTCTGCTATTGTTAAATTTTTGCTCATTCTGTTTCTATCCTTACAGTCACTTTATTAACGTAATTACATTCAGGACATTTTGCCTCTAACACTGATTGGGTAAGATGGCTAATGAATTCAATTGTTTTCTGGTCAACACCATCTATATTGCTTATTATCAGCAATGTATGGCATTTTGCACATTCAGCAGCTATCTTCATCACAAATCCATTTCTTCTAACACATCCAGGTTTATTTTATTGCTTATCGCAGTAGTCCAAGGCTTTAATTTCTTGTAATCATATCGGTATTTATATTTCTCAAATCGTGCGGTATACCGACAATTGCATTCGCGGTGACTGTCGTGGGCAACTATGATATCGGCGTTATTATATTTGTCAATTGTCCGGCCTCTAAATCTCGCAATCGGATGATCTACAAAAACCAATCCCCAATTTAACTTATATTCAGGAAGCCCAAGCCATTTGTCCACCAGTCTTATTTCATGCCAATCTCTTCTAAGACTTGCAAATTCATTCATCCACGTTTCATTAGACTCAAACGAAATTAGTTTCCTTCCGGCCACCCCACACATGCTATGAAGCAAAAGAGTACTTCCATCCCCACATCCCAATTCCAGTACCGGCCCTTTTGTCAGTCCCATACATGCTACTAATAAGGGTTGATGGGTTTGGTATTTATTCATTATATTGTCCGGTTTTCATTATTTCCTTTTCAGTTGTCCATTTTATTTCTGGGGATGGAATTTCACAGCCCGGCACAATAGTTGCCACTACCCCTATTTTATCACCATCTTCACAAATAACTATTAGTTGTTTTCTACGATCATCTTTTGCATAAAATTTTTTCCCATTTTTTACTTTATTCATTTCTTTTCCATCAATTCTTCATCAATATACACATTTAAGATTCTTTTAACCTCTTCGTCTGAATAATCTTTTCTGTGTCTTTTTACCAGCCCACCTATTAAATATTTAGCCTCAAAATGTAATATCAACAACGGCTCATTTATTTTGTACACTTCATACGGTGATTTATTCATCCAACAACATTCCTTTCTATTTTGTCAGCCCTAGTTAAAATCTCTTCCTTCCAACATATAATTGTGTAAGCCCGTGATAGATTGTCAATAGCTATTACATTAAAAACATCCCAGCCATATTCTGCCATAGAGTTTAAATCTTCTTGCAATTGTACGTCTTCACAATACTCATCTGTTTCCCATACCATCCATTCTTTCATTTCTTTTTTTTGCCCTTTGACTTTTTAAGTCTTAATTTAAGTGTCTTGTTTTTTTTTCTTTCCAAAAGCAACTTATTTTTTAGTCTTAAAATAGTTGCGTTTCTTTTTGCTAATTTGTTGTTTTTTATATTTTGCGCTGTAAACAAAACAACAATTGTTCCTTTTGTTTTGTGAATTACATTTGGTTGCCATGGTTTAAATAATTCTAATATTTTATTCTTGTTTCTTATAACTGACAAATCACCACGTCCCGCTTTCTGACCTTCTGGCGTAATAGGAACTGCCACATAACACCAATATTGAGCGCATTCTTTTATAACTGAAATTGCTTTCCTGATATCGTAGGTATGTTCCAACACATGAGAAGCATGAACACCATCGACTTTAATAGGTTCAAACTCTTCTATTGGTGAATGGTGGCATGTAACACCTTTCTTGCGGGTATCTTCTACAAACGATTTTACGATATCCACACTTATCACATCCACACCAAGTTCTTTATACATCTGAGGCTCATATCCATGTTGAGAACCTACTACGAGAACAGATTTTGCTGGCAAATTATACTTTTTAGCAGTGTCCACAGCGACTTGCACCCTATATCTCGCGCCATTTCTAATGCCGCTTGAAGGTGAATAAGACACGCTTTCTTGCGTCTGTTCATTGTCAATAGGTTGCTTCATACCACTTCCTTTATATGACTAACTAATCTTTCCACACATTTTTCATGGGTATAATTGGCATAAATGAATTCATAACCTCTTTGGGCTATTTTTTCCCATCGTGAATCTTTTTGCCGCTCAACTAACATATCAAGAACACTATTTACATTAACATTTTGCACCATAACAGTATTTTCAAAGTCATCAAATCCGATAATGTCACAACCGTTGTCTTTGTCTGTGTGGCTTACACACACACTTCCGGCAGCGGGGATCTCAAAATACTTATTCGCCACTGTATAACCCGAAGCAATACAGAACTTAAATTGTTCTAATAGTTTTTTGTAATTATCACCGTCATATTTACCTTTTTTGTACCTTCTCTTTTCATAGTTTCCCGGTGGAACATATTTCACCAATGGATGTTTCTTACACTTTTCTCGAAACCCATAGTATTCACTTCCAAGCAATCCAGTAAGTAAAACTTTATCGCCACGCCTTTCTTTCCATGGTTTTACATCCTTATACAACTCTGCATCAAATCCGATAGGTATCCACCAATAATTATCAAATTTGGGATAGAACTTGTGAAAATAGTTAGGTGTATGTTGATAATAACAGTAATCAATACGCATATCGAATAAAAGTTGTTTCCGCGTCCGATTGTGTGGCGTAGATAAACGATTACAAGAATGCGCATCACCAATACTTGCTACCTTCAGACCTTTTAAGGCATCAATATTATATAAATACGGAACACCCCAATCAGTTGTCTCAAAGAATAGGTACACATCATGCTTTCCTAATTTTCTGCAATCCAATTCCCCATCACTTCCATAATAAGTTACTTCAACGTCAGGATTACGTTTTAACGCTTCCAAGTAAAATTTACCAAAGTTATTATTTGGCCTTAATCCACACAGATAGGGATTTGATGGTTTGTAGATAAATCCTATTGATATCATTCTTTCCTCGCTACCATAAGAGTGTCTATATGATAATCAGCCTTAACCAGATCAAGCAGTTCCGACTCTACTATATTTAATCCTACTGACCCAACAAGCGCATTCATTCCCTGTGGTAATGCTCGCCAACAGTCTAAACTACCATGTTTATCGCCCCGAAACGGCGCTATTATGATAATATATCCATCATATTTACACACTCTTTTCAATTCCTTTATCCATTCCCATGGCATAGGAACGTGTTCAAGTACCATACATGAAAACACAACATCGTATTGATTTGGCTTAATCGGATAACAATACTGCGTTCCAGTAAAAGTGACATCGTGATGTTTCCCTGAAGACGATCGGTTTTTTTTGATATCTACAGTATCCCAATAACAATCTTTCTTTTTCCGAATTGTTTTCTTATACCATCGGCTTTCAAGAGGTGGCCCGACTTCCAACACCTTATATCCCTCTCGAAAGTATTTAAAACAATAATCAGTGAATATCTTTTGGCAATTTGGGTGCATTATCCTCTGTTTTCCATCCCTTCCTTAATCAAAAAGTCCCTCATCTTAATCAATTGCTGTGTCAATTCTTCCCTGCTCAATCCACCATCAATACTAATATGCGCTTCAGGCTGACTCTCATCCGCTCGAAACATGTAAATATTCGGATTATCCATATTTTCCAGTGTCACACCATACTTCTCAGGATGATCATGAATATCCGTCCCTGGAAATGGATAGAATGAACATACACACACGGTAACTTTAGGATGACTTCTTACCCATCTTTGATTTAATAGTAAGGTTTCTTCAGTTTCCCCGGGCGTTCCCATCATCATTAAGGCTCTTACATTTGGAATACCGGCTTTGATAGCGTTCTCAACTGCTCGTGAATTGGTCGCTACACTTGACCCTTTTTTCAATGTTTTAAGCACACTATCATCACCAGACTCTATTCCAAAACTTAATTCAATACATCCGCTATTCTTCATCATTTCGTATAATCTGATATCATTGGGCTTGGTTCTCAAGCTCGCTCGCCATTTCATCCCATAATTTTTCAATAACACGCAAAGCGCACCAAACCTACTTCTGTGTGCAAGAATATTATCATCACTTATCCGAACACAATCTATTTCCAACCCCTTAATCTCTTCTAATTCCCGACCAATCCTATCAAAAGTGTATTCATACACGCAATTATTTCCACCAGACACACAGAATGCACATTTAAAGTAACATCCCCGAGAAGTCAGAATTGTAGTAGACTGTTCCGCTTCTACACCGGTTTTTTTGTGAAATATATTTCCACCGTAATACTTCAACAGTTTTCTATCAGGGTAAGGATAATTGTCAAAAGTAAGATTCCATTTAACATTCCGGTATCCATAAGGTCGCATACCCTTTGAAAGTTCTATCATCATAGATTCACCTGGGCCTTTTACCATACAACAAAATGAATCAGTGTCAACATCACCCGGGGAATTGGATATAGGCCCCCCCAACATGACATAGCAACCCATGCCTTTTAATCCTCTGCCAAGATATTCAACCACTGGAATATCAACACTACACGCACTTATACAAACTGTACTGCAATCAGGAATATTAGGTATCCAATCAGCCCTCTCAGCCTGTGCGTCAATCACTTCAATGTCACAACCTAAGTCACGAGCGTATGTAGCGAGAGAGAGAAGGCCTAGACCAATTTGAACATTTGGATTAATCAAATATGGTTTGGGAACATATATGAAGTATATTTTACTAATATCGCCCTTCCTCTTCAGCAATTTCCCTAATCACTTCCCTGTTAATTTTGATGTACTGGACTATGTTTAGTAGTGATTTGGTCATGGATTCAATTTTTGTTATCTCATCTTCCCCTACAGCTTTTTGAGATAGATAAGCACCTATTCCCTCTTTTAACTTGTCCTGCGCTTCCTGCAAATAATCTTTAGCCATTACCCTTCACCAATCCTTTCTCGTAACTTCTTTAATATAGGAACGAATTTTCCTTTTGCTGCCACGATAACTTCTTGTGAAAATGATTTCTTTGCCAAACTGTATCTTTCAAGAAACTTATTAATACCCTTCTTTGTTGCTAACGGTTCCCGAGGTTCATAGTTCTCTTTCCTTAATCCCGGTTTGTACTTGATGATTAATAGATAATCCTTCTTCTCATCGATATCACCTACCAACAACTTAGCCTTATGCTCGGTAATGTTGTGAAGAAATCTCGACAGGATAAACACATCATAATTTCTCACCACATCCAAGTAATCAAATATATCGTTGTTTATCAACTTGATATTTAGCTTTTCTTCACCTCTATGCACTCGATTAGGATCTATCTCAATACCTTCAGTTCTCTTTATTCCAGCCTTACGCGCCATCCATACCAGAAATCCTTCAGCACATGCAATGTCCAATACTCGCAAATTCTTAGGCAATAGCTTGAATATCTTGTAGATGATAGCAAACTCTGAAGTTACCTGATGTTTTTCTACAGCCCTGTTTGGTTGATAGTGGTCGGTTTGCTCAAGGGTTTTCATAACTGCACAATCCTTATCTTCAATACTCTACATGGAATTATTTTTATACCTAAAAACTTGCTGATAAAACAGCGTTTCATTCCGTTTATGCGGTAATACTTCTCTGAAAATCGATTCCCGCGCACTTCCCGGGTACGGGCCTTACCTTCAATGTCCAATAATCTTACTTGTTTGTTCGGATAAAACTTATGACCATTCTTCTTGATACTGTCAAACAATTTGAAAAACTCTTTAAACCGCTTCCGCACTTGTGCTTTGTTATTCTTAGGCGCAGTTTCCCACTCTTTATCCCACAATGCAGTTTTCCGATAGTCATAATTACGGCCCTTTTTAACATATATATCCATTACTTCAACATACATGTCGAAAAGTCCTCTGTTCACCCCCGGGACAATGTTGTCAATGGGAATTTGCTTGTTCAATCGTGCTGCAACCTTGACCTGTTGAGGCTTGTGATTGAATACATGACAGAAATTCTTTAGTATGTCTACGTCCACGCCTTGTTTTATCCAGTACTTTCTAGTGTTCATACCCAGTAAGAACCAAAATTGTTTGGCAAATCTTTAAATCTTCCATTTGTCGGATGTCTTGCACATTTGTCTTTTAAACAGCAACTATCATGATTCTCTTTGCAATATTCGTCTTCACAATCACCCACCACAATACCACCAATTTTATCAGCTATATCACCTATCAATAGCTTGTCTTCTACCTTTCTTATTTCAGGATCATTCATAACGATATCCTATCTTTTCAATCTAAAATTCAATGTTTCAACATCAGAACGCAACCCATTTATTAATGCTGTAATGCTTGGTTTCTTTAACTTTTGCCAAGAAGTATTAATATCCACAAGATTATACAAACACCCTTTAGGCTTACCATTAGAATGATTTAAATTAACAACACATTTCGCTTTACACACACTCATACATTTATATTTCATGACAATACTCTGTTTCCTGGTTTCATAATATCATATTCCTTTAAAACAACGTTTTTTAATTTATCATTATCAATCCATCCAATAACAATTCCACTTGTATATTCATATTCGCCTTCCACCCCGCAGACATCCCACCAAGTATAACTAACAACAGAAACTTTTAGATCCATATATTTCCACTTAGAGCCTAAGGGATATTCTCTTTCTATTGCCGCACCTTTTCTTTCGTTTTCTTTTCTACTCATAACGATATTCTAAGTAATTCATCAAAATCCCGTCCCTTTTCTTCACAAGTTCTATCAATTCAGGTGTGTAGTATTCCCGATACGGTTTGTGCTTGCTTGAATTCTTGCGGGGGAAATCTTTTATCTTCTCTATCAACGGAAAAGAATTAATTATGCAAAATTCATCAATCATATCACCTTTTAACGTTTCAGTTCTCCACATTGCATCCAAATCATACACATCCTCTATATTCTCTCTTAAATCATCTATAGTCCAGTTCTTAAAGATATTTAATGATTTATACGAGAAGAAATTAATATAGTGGAAAAACCAGCCCCCTATTGGCAACTTGGTATTTGGTGGATACAATAAAGGAAATTTCTTTCTCAGTTTCGGTGGCATCAGACTGGTTAATGATCTCGGGTTCATAATGTGTTTCTTTAAGTAATCACTGAAAGACATCCCACGAAATCTACCGTTTTGAGTATGATAATGATAATAACTGACATAAAAAGCATAAGGATTGCGTACACATCCGATAGTTATCCTGTCACGATATTTCTTGGGCAGCATTCTACAAGGGGCATGTTTATATTTCAATACTTTCGCGTCCATGTGCTTTATCATGAAGTCCTTGATCGTCACGCCGGCGTTTTTATTGTGATGAAAGAATACATAATCTTTGGTTAAGTACATTATCCCACAGATCTCCATCCATAAGCCAGAAAGATAATATTGCTTGCAGAAAGACTCCGCACACCAATTCGCGTACCGGGTAACAATGGGACAGTATAAAGTGAACTGGAATAGTCATACGCCCAAAGACTGTCTTCTTTTATGATATTGTTATGACCGGAATACTTTGCGCCTTCGGGTGCAATGTACAATTCATAAGCAAGCTCATTTTTGTCGCTGGTGTTGCTTGCCATAAATCCTACCAGATATACTTTTTTCTTTGCAGTATAAATAGTGTGAATCTCTTCATCCGATGGTCTTTTGGTTACATAAAAATCATCCATTTTATTTTCCTTTCAAAAAGTCCGTTGCTATCCCCACAAACCTATTCGCATAATCTTCCTGCGTTCTCTTGTTTAAATTCTCTTGATATCCCTTCCTCTTCAATATATTCAAATGTTCGGGATTCTTCAACACTTTTATTATCTTCTTGGCGATATCTTCAGCACTTATTTCATTGCTTATTTCCAACATCCACTTCCGATACCATTCCTGATTCTCGCCTGGGATATCACCGCATAATACCGATCTGCACATTGGAATCTCTACATACTTAGCCAATGCATATTTGTACACACTTGAGCAGGTAACGACTATCTTGGCCCTGTTGATAGCTTTGGCATACTCTACCACTTGCCGGTTAATTGCATCCAATCCCTTTAATTTATATCCCGGGTGCTTGTGGTGTCCAACTCGATAGTCTTTCGACTTCAGGATGGGAAGAACACCTTTGAATATCTTATTCCTCAAAGGATAGAATCTTTTCGATCTCACACCTACCAGAAGGACATCAATATCCTTTTTAAGCTCATAGTTCTTGAATATTCTCTTCTCAGCACAATGAGGCACGTTTACCAGCTTAAACTTAGGTGGCAATTTGCCCCTATATTTCGGTATGTCGTTCAAATGATGACAGACCACAAGCTCTGAATTGCTCTCAACAATCTCTTTCTTTGTCCACTCACGATCCCACATTTCATTGAAAGACAGGCACTTAGGCGCTTTTACCTTGTCGTAGTCTTTCATGCCAAGTGGTTTATACCAAAAAACTAAATCTGGTTTATACTTGCTATCAACATTAGCACAACCCGAAAAGCCTTCCCAGCCTGGTCCTGTTATTTTGAGTTCTACTTCATGGTGCTTTTGAAGAGCTAAAACAGCGTCCCGTCTTACCGGACTCATTTTAGTGTCCCATGTTTTTTTGTTCCATAATACTAATATTTTCATTTAACCTGCTTCCTGTTGATACGGTCTACTATTTCATCAATTAACCCTTCGGATTCAACTAGGTTGAGTATCCACTCATAATGATTCTGAATATTTGAGGCCCTATCTCCCACAAGATCCTTAATCTGTTTAATTATTTCCTTATCCAGCGCAACTTCAATTTTATTGTCATAAATTCCCTCTACCTTGTATGCTAATTTCTTTAATTTGCGGTGATTGTCTATAACAAAGTTAGCAACTATCGCTATTAATATAAGTTGAACTATTAACCATCCTACTGTGAAATACATTTTACACTTCCTTTCGCCATTTATGCAACCTGTGACTTTTCTTCAAATACAGCTTAAACCCATACTTTGCCGCTGTAGCAGAGATTAGTTTGTCATAAGCACCGACATTCTTAGCGCCGTTACCGTATATCAGGACGTATCCACCTGGTTCAAGTATGCGGTGGAATTCTTCAAACATTAAATTAAATATATGTTTTAAATCATCATCAATTACCCATGCCAATTGAGAAGCGTCTTTTGTTTCACGATGTCTCGGGCCTTTCATGTATTTGGCAAACGCCTGTTCCAATGATCCTTGAAAATTTATTAAATACACCTCATTCTCATCAGTATCTTCAGCAATATCATTAATTAGATAATCCTCAAATCCTACATAATCAACTAATATCTTCTGTCTCTCTGACATTAATTTACTTAACTGAATATATTCATCACCCATTTCAGCGTCATTAAGTTTTGCATCAATTCCCCATACATTGTGTCCAAATTCCCTACACACTTCCAAGAATTCACCCGGTCCCGGGCCGATATCCAATATCAATTTCCCCCTTAACCTCTTAATCTCAGGACACAATTCTGATATGTACTTCCGCTTCTCTTTTATCCTGCGCTTGCGGTCGTACTTCTTGGAAAGATACGGGTCTTTCATTAGTTTGTCGTACTTCTTTTGCCATTCAACACTGGGGATTTGTTTTAATTCCATTCGGCCACCAATTCTATGAATTTGTTCAGTACATTATTATAATTTTCTTCACTTTCTTCATTTTCTAATTTTTCCAAACATGGAACAAGTTCAACGTGATAATCATCAAAAGAATCTTCCTTTATTAATTTGTCAAAATATGGAAGCGCACGATATCCTTCCATATCTTCTTCTTTTTCAACATTTTCTTGATATGAACACTTCAATAAAATAAATAATATTTTTCTTTCCTCTGGCTCCATTTTCTCACCATCTGGGGTATATCCACAGAAACAAGACATTGCTGTCAAAAAAGGTGTTCTTAATAGTTTGAATCCCATCTCTTCGCTATTATCCATGCCTAATCCTTTCCAATATATCTTCCCAAATCCTCACATGTTTTCGCCAAGACCACTTAGTTCTTATATTCTTAACGAGATCCCAGTCAACCTTCCCCCTCTTCGGGGCTAATTTCTTAATTGCCTTATAAACACTTCCCGGTGTTCTCTTGATTTCAGTTGCCAACCCTTTGTCGACAAGTTCACCACCGATACCCACCCGAGTACATGCAATTGGTGTGCCACATGCAGCCGCTTCCAATAGACCGTTTTGTCTTCCCGCTGTTATCGATGCATCCACATAGATATCTATTTCATTGCAGTAATACTTCACCATTTCAGCTTGACTTCGGTTCTTATTCTCTTTGATAGCAGGATTCCATCTATACCCAGCCTTCCTACAAGCCTTTCTTACAATACCCAATCCTCTTATCTTATTACCCCGAGCTTTGCTTCCTGCCCATCCTACCCGACATTTCTCTACTCGCCTTCTCTTTTTGAACGGCCTGAATATCTCAGTATCCACCCCGCCAGGTGCGTAGAATGACTTATTGGTGTAATTTTGATTGAATTTCTCATACATCTTCTGATTTGCACACATGAAGGCCCGGATCTTTTGGCTCATTAGCCCACATTGCTTGTAATAATGCAACCTGGTTGGTCTACATATCCGGAACACATCACTTCTTATCAGGACTACCAGCTTCTTTGGTGGAACTATTGACCTGTCCTCGCGTATTACCCTATCAATCCGAACATCAACCGCGAATATTACCAGGTCATATTCTTTAACACCCTTAAAAGCCTTCTTATACTTACTCTTCTTACCATACCTGATATCATAAGTATTCTTACCATACTTCTGTAAGGCTTTTCCCATGCGAGAGAAGACCCAGCCGGGCTGGTCGGCTATGAATAATACTTTAATAATTACCTCTCAATTAATCTATTTATTAAATTATGATTGGATATTGTGACTTCTTTAACCTCTTCAATTCTATCAACAACAACCCCTGTAAAAAGTGCCATACAAACTAATAGAAGAACAACATAACATAATATTAACGTATCAAATTTCATCCCACCCTCTTCCTGCAAAACATATTCAACTGAGTTATTTGCTCTTTTACCACTGGATCAGCAAAGCATAGTTTACATATCTTCCTGAATGTTTCATCTGCCCAAAGATCCAGCCATTGACGGCATTTTGCCTCACTCATTCTCTTCTTCAACTTCTTATTCCTGTTGAATAGCCTAAAATTCCCGAGATGAATGCCATGGTGTCTCTCTGCCAACTTGTATTTCTTGCACATCCCCAACCCTGATTCTTTGACTATGTTGTATAACATGGTGCCGTCATATTCTCGCTTCATTCCCTCTTGACCGGTTCTCACCTTTTCCTGATATTTCTTCATCACATCATTAGTCTTCTCAAACCACTCACGAGAAGCAAAATGCAGTCCAGTTAAACTCTTTGCACCCTTCCAGTGATGCTTATTTCTGAGTGAGTTCGAATAACACAGTCCCGTTGCAGCCATCTCATTAAGATGATAATGCAACAATTCAACAGGCTCACGCAAGATCATCATGTCTATGTCGGTGATGTATACGTAGTCATAGTCTTTGTATTCTTCTTTATCGATCAGGAATCGCCATGATATTGGGGCGTATTTGTGGTGTTTCCAGCCTTTGAAATAATCCCATTCGATTTTTGAGCCATTGTAATAATCACTTTCAATAACGATTTTTT
Source organism: bacterium (assembly GCA_024206195.1). Next base: position 47,378 of record JAAGZO010000608.1, read on the forward strand.
CTAATGCCTTCTCTATGTTGCCATACTTCGGCATGTTTGTAAATATCTTAATATCATACTCAGGATACTGATTCTTACAGCAATATATGAATATCGGTAGGAAGTGACTGTATTTTTGGTCGACTACTGTGGATATACAGAGTTTCACTTAATATACCCTTCCCTCTCAATAAAACTCTTAAACTTTTGTTGATTAACATCATCCGATGCAGTATAGTGTGGATATCGAGGGACTGAAATATGCTCATATCCTAATGTGTGCATGTGCATGAAACAATCATAGTTTCCACTACCATACACATCAAAATGAGGCAATTCCTCTACCTGTTCTTGGGTTATACGTCCGAAATGATGTTTATTAACTATTATTTCATAGTTTCCTTCAACATTCTCAAGTGCATCTTTCATTATAGACCGGCGTTCCCCAATAGAATAAAACTGCCCCCCTTCAACATGTCCACAAGTAGGACAAACCTTGCCTGGATAATCAAGAATACACACTATAACCTTCTTAAATGTTTGACCCAAACGCTTTATAGTAATAATATGGCCCGTATGAATGGTATCAAACCTTCCGCTGAAGAGTATTGTTTTGTTATTCATTGACTATTTCTCTCTGATAGTAACACATCGGAATTAATTCTTAAAGTACTATATTTATGAAGTAATTCGTAATATTTTAATTCCCAGTCGATTTCATCCTTCTTCCCATGCTGGTGTGATTCAATCTTCTTTTCAAGGGCTTCCATTCTCTGATACAAATCACCAATGTAAGTTTGGGTGGTAGATACTTTCTCTTCATTTCCTTCCTTTTGTTCTAATAACAAGCGTTCCTTATCAGCCAATTTAAGATCTAACTTTGCATTGTGGGCTAAAAGATTACTAATTCTTTCGTCTGCTATTTTTAATTTCTCGCTTTCCCATATCTTTAATGTGTCTTCAGGAAAACCATGCTGGTGTGATTCAATCTTCTTTTCAAGAGCTTCCATTCTCTCATCTTCTGCGAGTACCGCAGATGCTGAATCAACCATTCTCTGCATATCATTTTCTTCTATCTTGAATACTCTCTTTTCAAGTATTTTTACCTTCTCGTTGAACTCTCTCATTTGATGAATGTTAACTTTTACAACCTCTTGTTCCTCTTCTACTTTTTCCCATTTAAAATCACGGTTATCAAAAATACACCCCGGAACCTTAACACCTTTACCAACCCCAGTTTCTACTATACATGGATCTATTGGCGAACATTTATCACACTTCCATTTCATACTCTACCCCTCATTCCTATGCTCTTTAGTAATCCCATTCGGAAAAATAGCCGGTGCATTATTATTCTTCTCTTCCTTCTCTGCCATTTTGTAAAGATATGTATAAGTATTGCCACGTTTAATGCGAATATTAAAATTGTATTTCTTATCTTTGGGGTAATTGTCTACTATCTTAATGTTAGGAACTTCATGTAATTTGCGCCCATACGTTGACTGAGGTGTGTTTCGACCACGGCAGTCTAACGGCTTGTCACTGTATTTTATGTTTAAACCTGCGGATTTGTTCTTCATAATGCCCTATTGTCGGCTTGAATTGTGATGACTATTTCTTTTTGCTTACCCTTCTTGGCAGCTTCTTCCCCTTCGGTGTCTTAGCCTCAAACTTTTTTGCCACGCTTGGCTTGTTTGCGTGTAAGTACGCTCTTTGAACTTTCGATTTCATTGGCATTTTTAACACCTTTCTTAGCAACATTTGTTTTGTAAAGCGGGACTTTCACGCCACCTTTATCTTCTAGCTTGTCAACACGAGCAGACAAGTCCTTAACCATCCTGCCCATCCCTTTCAATCCCGCCCGACAATCCATAACCAATTCCAACAAACCAGCAATATCCTTACGGTTCTTCCTGATCTTATCGTTTAGTTCTTTTTTTGTTGGCATAACAATACCCCCAATTAAAGCAGGTGAGAGGCTAGGCGCTAACCCCCCGTTGAGTCAATACAGATAGGAGCTACCAGCTTGACAACCTGCAAAGTTACAAAATTACGTTTTATTCTGTTAATTGCGCCCATGATTACTTATTAATATAGTTTATTTCATTGTTAATTGCCAAATTATTATACCCTCGCCCAATTGTCATTGGGTTTCATCTTCTCTTTCGGACTTTCCAACTTAGTCCTATAATCAGGATAGCCACTGTCAACTGGTTTCTTTAGCTTCTCGGTCCTGTTAAGTTCCGATACTATCTGAGTGAGACATTCACAAAGCTCAAAATTCTTCTCTACCGGCTTGTCTTTGTCAATATACCAGCTTGCAAACTGTCTACTTGCATCCTTCGCCCCGAGATACACAGTGATCATATCACGATTGAACATGAGATTGGCTATGTTGATTGCGCCCATTCTGTCGTACATCCATGGCTCTTTGATGTAGACTGTCCGTTTCTGTTTCTTCCGCTTGTAAACAGCATTAATTTCCTCATTGAGTATCTTACCTGTACTCTTTACCTGCATATCATTAGCCTTAACCATGAGACTGTTGCAGTATATTCCCTTCGTTGGATGTAGTTCTAATTGAGCGCCTTCAAATATCCTGTTTGCTACTTGGTGCGGTGCCAATTCACCACTCAATAATTCACCATAGACATATAAATGTCTCTTGGCCCTGTCCCACATTGCAGCGATAAAGAATATTTCCATGTTCTTTGATAGAAATATTCCACCGAGATTGATGGTGTATTGTGTCCATTTGAGCTTGAACTTCTTTGCCATAGACATTTTAAATAAGGGCCACACATACTTATCCATGGTAAGCATTTTATAAGCGCCACTGATTGAGTCAATTTGATCTTTCTTCCCGAATGGAAATCCACCGGCTTCTGCCAAAAATGATCTATTCCACTCACCTTTGATCAAATAGACGTGTCCATGCTCGGCTAATGCGCACCATGGCTTGCACCTTTCCACTTTATTGCCTGTGGGGCGGTCTAACATAACAGTATAACCCTTGAGAACCTTAGTTTGATAGTATTGTGCTATCTCTACCCCAGAAGATCCAGGTTCAATTTCATAACCTATCTTCACATCATACCTATCTGCCTTGGCTGCATCACTGATTTTCTTCTCATTAACTGCAGGTGTGTCTCTAAATCTTATCATATCTTTGATGTATAACTCACCACCATGCATACCGACCAGGCCACCCGCTGTCCAATCCGGATCATCCTCTTCATCCTTTGGCTCAGTTGCGGCCCTATCCCAGTATCGTATCCATTTAATTCCTTCAGGCTCAGTAGGTATTATCTTAAACCAATCAGGATTAAACATGCCACCTTTGTAAGTAATATTCCAATTTCCTCTTAACAACCGTTCTCTCGTTACTTTATCCTGTGCCATGAGATTTGATTTATACATAGGATCTGCAGCCATACCCATAGGATTGTCATCAATATAGGATGGAATAAATGTAATTGATCGTGGTTTTGTGCCTTCTTCGTCAGTCCAATCTTTATCTACCCATACTATTTGGTCATCAATACGAGTAAAATATCTAATAACGCCAGACCTTTCCTTGATTGCATATCCCGTGTCAGGATCAATCCACCAATCAATTAATATTCTCACCCATGAATCATACTCTGGATTGGTTGTGGCCCTGCAATACGATCTTCCTTCATATCCATCTGGGGGACGATTTCGAGTGATTAAATACCAAAACTGCCCTTCTGTAAAATGTGTCAACTCATCGAATCCAATGAATACATACTGTGCGCCTTGATGATTAAGCTTATCACTCTCATGTTGAAGGTGTGTGAATTTGACGTATGCCTTGGATGGAAAGACATAAGTGAGTTTGTGTTCTTTAGGCTCACCGGTAACCGATGGATAGATTTGACTTGCAGTATCCCACAATCCACCACCTGAAGTTATCTGAGGACTTTCACGCCTGAATATTACACCATTGTAACGAGAATGCTTGATATTACGAGTAGATTCCATGAGAAGAGCATAAGATTTTCCACCGAACGCAGCACCACCAAATATTACTATGTCTGCAGTAGAGGATAGGAATTGTTCTTGTGGACCTGGTTGGGGTTTAATTGGCTTGGGTCTTGGCATATTTCTGCGATATGAAGTTAGGCCTTATAAATATCACAAACTAACATTTCTTCAGGCATATAAGATTCACATTTATGTGGATATTCCGGTTCATAAGAATATGCCCCACATCCTGTATTAGAACAAGGCTTAATTTCTTCTGTTTTACGTGCTTTAATCATAGCATCTGGTGGTTTAAATGCTAACGTCCACGCATCCATGCCATTTCTCATAAGCGTTGTATCGGTTAATGTGCTGTGCATCAAGGTTTCCAAAAATGCTTTTTCGCTATCGTTCTCACCATCTAAATATAAACAAACAAAATTTTCACCCACATCACCAATTTTACATTTCATTTGTATTCTTCCGTATTTCTGAGCATTTCAAGCCACTTTTAATGTCCATTTTCCGGCAAATATATCTGAGGAAGTTCTAATTTTTTCCCGCCCGAAGTTAAATCAGTCTCTTTTTTAACCGGTGCATGAGATCCACACATTTTATTTATCTCTTGAATGAATTTAATTGCAATTGAATTATCATCAGATGTACCATTAATTAGCATCTGAGCCTTTTTTTCCTGTGTCATTCCTAATTTAGCAAATAGTTCAATATTCTTTTCAGCAATGGATTGGATTATTATCTCTTTATTCTTACCCTTTTCCCATTTTTCATCTACAATCTTCTTTTTTATGGCAATCTCTGAAATCGTATATTTTTCGTATAATTGTGGTGCTGAATAATTCCCACTCTCATAATCAGCCTTAACTTTCGCCCATGTAGTTGCAGAGTAAGCCATATCAATCAGTTACCTCGTTTGAGGAATAACAAATGTTCTGCATGTTTTCAAATTCATCAACCGAATCATCGGTATAATCATTTAATCTAGTGTAATTTTTACGCGCTCGGGGAAAATTGATTTTGAAAAGCCTACCGAACTCAACCTCATCTTCGCGTAATACACAAATATTCAAAACGGCCCCCTCACCACCTTAACCTTGTTAAACATCCCGATTAAATTAGGTGTTTTTGCTGCTAATGGGTTATCGATGTTGTATGGTTGAATGAATCCATTGTCATTAAATTTCTTGAGTGATGGGGACCAGTTTTCCCGATGTAGTTTCTTTGCTTGGTCTTTATCGACATAAAAAGTTTCAGGATATGATTGACCTGCCATAAGCTGATCTTTTATGAATTTGTTTATTTGTTCAAGGATGGTCACTAACAATCCCTTATTGGTAACATATCTCTAAAATTTAACAATATCGATCCATGTGTAGTATCCAAAAGATGAGTTTTACTTATATTTGTCTCATAAATAGGACATAAATACGTTTCGTTTCCATTATATGCCATTTTTTCAAAACAATTATCAAGGAACTCTTCGTCAGTTGGTCTTCCATTCTTGATATATTCACGGTTTGATATTTTCATCCTAACAAATCCCCCGACAAGTATTAACTTCCATTTTAGTGTATCCTTGAGAAGTCCCGATAAGATCACGAGTAGTGAACCAATCAGGATAGGCAATATCAAGAAAGTATCCGTAATTGTATGGTAGACATAATTCGATACCATCATTAGGAAATTCGGGTACTGCTTGCTTCCAAGTACCATGATTTGTCATTTGACGGCCATATTTTAAATCATTTTGATATTTAGCAATCTTTCTTTTGTCTGTGATGAATACATTTTCAGGCATTGATTTGAATATATACTTGCTTGGAATCCCATTCTTCGGAAAATCCATGAGAGTATCAAAAGTATGCCAGTACATTCCTTTAAAATTTATCCAGTTGAATACATCAATGGTTATATCGTTGTTTATGTCTCTATAGCTGAAATTGAGTAGTTTGCCTGTTTTGTCTGATCTGATTAGGTGATCTATTTCATGTTGATTCTTTATATGTTTGTGGACTTTCTCAATATCCTCTATAATACCAATATCAATATCACCGTCCAGGTTAAGCTTTCGATCCCTGATAAATGACAGAAGGGTCCCGAAACAAATGAACCAGTGAACATCAATACTGCTAAATAACATTTGAATATTTAAAGCTATTCGCCTTTTTCTGTCGATATCCTTGTTGTTAGCTTTTATAAATGAATCTAAATAGGGGTCTTTTCCCATGATAAGATATAATCCTCACTTTTAAACATCGGTTTAATAATTTTAAAATCCAGTTTTAATAGCATTTTCGCGGATGGTTGGCTAAGAGAATATACATTAGTCTCTATTTTAACGTTCTTTTCCTGAATTATACGTACTATTTTAGATGCCCATCCTTGTTTTCGATACTCAGGACGAGTTTCAATGTGTGAGATCCTTACAAATCCATCAGGTAGTTGATTTAAACGCGCCCATGCGATATATATCTTCTTATATTTGAGCCATATTTCATACGGCACGCCTTCAGGAAATATGATTTCAGGATATACGTCTTTGTCTATTGGGACATTCATACTTTATTAATATAACCTTTTTTACATGCGTTCGGGTAGTTTTTCTTTAATTTAAATAACTCAAAACTTCATCGACATCAATATCAGGCACAAAATATTTAATTATAACATCTACAGCCCTGTCAAATAATTTATTAAATTCAAGCTCATCCATCTTATCAAAAGATATTGAATCGGCAAAATACAATATCTCACCTTTGGTTGTAATGTGTTCATTGTAAAAGCCACATTTTAGAATAACCTCTTTCCGGAATGAGTCTGGATTGTCATATATTACTTTGTTTGTGTCTCTCTGATTATCAAAACCAAATTTTAAAAGTGAAAAGAATTTCTTGTGAAACTTATAATTCCTTGCCTCTTTAATATCTACATAATAAACATTTTCCTTCTTCAACTTCTTAACAGTATCAAGGCTTTCCTGATCTGCCGGGAACATTCCTTGCATTGTAGAATGTTTTTGTAGATATATTTTCATAATGTTCCTTTGAATGTTGGTGTTGGCATGGCGTTAATCGCTTACATCTTCATAAATAAATTTTTCGTTTCTTTTTCTTAAATCATACCCATTGGCCTTTGTATTTTCCAAACCACTTATGATTTCTTCCTTGTTTAATTCTGGCGCATATTTAATAAAATTTATCATCATATCAATATTTGTCCAATAGTGTGAATTCGGTTCAGCAAAAATCATATTCCCCTTCCCTTCCCTTCAAAAGCCCTTCCCGGTGTAGTCACAAAATCACACTGGATTTATCACCAGGAGGACTGTTTGAGATTAATTTATCGTACACTTGCATAATAAATAACATAAAACCAGCTAAAAATTCCGTGTAACATTGCCCACAAAATAGAATGATGCAACGACCATGATATAGCTATAGCCAAAGCACTTCCAAAACCTATACCGCTTGATGCTGCTGTTGTAGAACCTGACATACCCTATCCTTTCGTTAAATTGTTACTCCCATCCATCAGTAGACTCACACATATCTATCATTTGATGAAACATTTTTTTGATATCTTCGGGGTTATTGTCAATCAAATCATCCATAACATTTTTTATAGTTTCTCGGCTATCACACTCATTGGCAATTACAATCTTCCTATTTTCACCCATAGTAAAATAATATTCACCAAACCCTCTACCCTTTTCAATCCACGGTACATATATCATTTGATACTCACCGTTGAATATAAACTCACATGTAGTATGTGTTGGCATACTTTCAAAAGTTTCTTTCAAGCTCATCTTCCCACCTCATACTTTCCCTGATTTAAATTAACTTGTTGATACTCTTAATAATATCCTCTAATTCATTGTTACACATTTCTATTTCAACATCCTATATTTTCCTGCCGGGAAACAACCAATCTTTTGCACACCTTATTTCTTCTGGCAATTCAGACAAAAGCTTAACAAACTTGCATGTTCTACACATCTTAGTCCATACATAGCTCTTTTGCTCTCTCTGGTTAATCCAACGGCCTATTGTCCAGCCAATTCCAACACATGATATCCAGGTTATTAATAGACCGGTAAACAACCATAGATTTAAATAGTCCATTATAAATGGATTGTTGATTATTTGGTTAATCATAATGTTTTCCCATCCCAATAGTTATCACAAGCAAAACAATGGTGCTTACTACTATCAACCAAAGAACTCTCTATCCTATCAGTAGCACCACACTGAGGACAATATAATGGCTCTGGGGGGCAATGGTCTTTTATGTATTTGTCCCGCTTTTTGCAACTTTCAACCGATGAATGCAGACCGATACGAGCAACACTTGTTATCCATTGGTTGATACATTTACCACCCCTGCAATAAAAACAGTAAATATTTGGACAAGTATTATCCATTCAACACCCCTTCCGGCTCTAAATAATAATTCTCAACTAAAGTACAGGCTATTCCATAAAGGACAAAATTCCCTTCATGTAAAACTTCCAACAACAATCGTTTTTCTTCCATATAAACCTTGGCAAATTTCGGGTCAAAGGTTACAATGGTTTTTGAATTATCTATTAAATCGGCAAGTTTTATAGTCTTAACCTCAATACACGCCCTTGCAATATGTTTTCTGTCAACAGCCTTTCTTATCCTTCTATTTCCATCTTCAGGCTTAGAAATATCAGTTAACCCACTAACATAACGCGCAACCCTTAGGCCGAATTCTTTTTCAATAGTATCAATTTCAACATGAGTATCCTCTACAACATCATGTAATATCGCAGCAATAACCATACTCTCGGTTCCACCAACACCAGCCACAAGCCCTGCTACTGCCATAGGGTGAGATATATAAGGCTCATTGGTATATTTCCGCACTTGGTCTATGTGCGCAACCCTTGCAAATTCTAAAGCTTTTCCTATTTTCATTTCAAAATCCCTTCCACATAATCTACCAAATCAAAAACCTTTACAACTTTGTCCAATGCAGTATCATCAATTAAGTCTTGAGACAAGTTAAAATCGCCTAAAACATCACCCTCAAACTCTATTAAAGAACCGTCATCATAGCCGAGATCATCTACAAAACTACTTTCAAGATTGAACGTAGTCTCACCCCGGCCCCAACTATTAAGGTTTTCTTGTAAGTTGGATATTACCTTATTCTCTATTTCTTGTCGAGTCATCACTTCCTCCTATAGTCCACTTGAAACATCTGTAGGGGTAATTTCTTCTGAAGGTGAATTTGGCATATCATTGTCGGTTATCCAAATTAAGGCTTTCATAGCACCCTGAGCATACATAAATTCATTTTCATCCAAGCCATTATCAGGATAGTTAACCATCAAATCCATAACTTTTCTATTTTCGGTTAATATTTCATCAATTGTTCGTTCTATTTTTGCATTTTCAAATTTCATAAATCCCTTCCTTTCCCTCATACCTCAAAAGATTAATCATCAAATTCAATTTCACCGGTTCCATAACAATATTCGCATTGTATTTGAATTGGTTCTGGCTCAGGCTCACCGTCCGAATTAATATAAGTCCCTGTGCCAATATACCACCCATCACCGCAACATTCTGGACATGGTAATTTTCCCATACTTCCCCCTAATGGTCTGGTGGATAAAAAATTTTGCAAAATATAACCTTACACGGTATTGCAATCACTATTACTGCCAATAGAATCATTCCTATGTGAATTATTGTCATGATTTCACCCTCTTGTTTTCATAACTTTTTTGAATACTTTTTTCCAGTATTGCAATTTTATCTTTCAATTCCTTGTTTTCCTTTTCCAATTGTCGGCTATTCCTTTTTTGCTGCCTCACTTCTGCTAATAGTTCTTTCATTTTAACAGTCGTATGAATAGTAACTGAAATTGGATTTGTTTCATGCCTGTTGTTTTCATTGAAATATGCAGTTTCAGTATATTCATCCATAGAAATTTTCAACTTTTTTGAAAACTTTTTTGCATTGTTATGGATATCAATATCCACTTTATGACTACACACCTTGCGAGTACCGTTTATTGGTTCTGGTTCTGGCATTTACTATCCTTCCGTTATAGATATCTCTCTATTCTTGTACTTATAATTGCAGTTGGGGTGCTGAATTGTTATTTCTATGATTTCACCTAAATATATTAAATACATCCATTCAAATTTGTCAGTCATCGGATTGATTGTTGGTAAACACACTGTATTTATATGTTTAACTCGCATAAATGGTGCTTCAGTCCCATCTTTCCTTTTCATTCCATTCTTAAAATGTATTTCATCAAATTTTTTATACTGTCCACCTAAGGGCCATTTACACGCCAATCTTTCAGTCCAATAATCTTTCAACTCTCTATACTCAATATGCTTCTCACCAGATGCAATCAAATCGAACCATTTACGCTTTAGATTTAAATGAAGAATATTCATTCCACCACCTCATAATTGGTAATTTTGTTTATCTTGAGATATTCATGCAGTTTTTTCTCAGCAAATGCTTTTGATTTATATGTAGGTGACACCCTTGTATTACCCTCATAGCCAATATCAGTACACTCACCGACATAATTATCAGTTTCCATGTACCACCACCACTTTTTCTTATTCTGCGTTGAATTAACCTGTACCTTCCACTTAGCTTCTGATATTGATTTCATACCCCCACCACCTTCCCACAAATATTACATTTATCACCGCGTTTATACCATGAACCACAGGAACACTGTTTTCCTGCAAACACTATATGCTCTCCAGTTGGATCGGCATAACAGTCGACCGGTAATGGCTTTTTTGTTAAAGTGTCTTCTGTGGCCTCTGTGGACTTCTTAGAGAGTGTATATAAATTATTGCTAGGTTCCTTTTTATCCTCATCACAGTCAACTGTGTACCCCATTTCTCGCAAATCTGACAAGCGGGGACGGTATGCAGCACCTAAACTCGTTTTCAATATCATTCCAAGTGTTAATTTATTATTATTTTCCTGGAATAATCTTAGTAAATGTTGTATTTGAGTCTCTTTCATTTTACCAATTACCCCACTCCCACGGTTTCCAATAATAGCCTCCTACAGATTGTTTTTGACTTGCCGAGATCCATTTTTTATTCCCAACATCAAATATCATTCCTCTTACAACCTTTTCCCGGTAAAACTTACCCATAATATCACAGGTAATATGTGCTGAATCATTCCACTTTGCACCGAGTATAGGCTCACATACCATTTGCCTGATAGTATCCATTATTTTAAAACCTGCCTGTAATCGCTGCCAATCTGCGTTACGATCTGAATTGTCATTTTCCCGCTTCATTGGGGTATAACCATCTTTTTTGGTATATGTTGCATCAGCCGACTTCTTGAAATCAAATATCAAAGGGAATCTTTTATACTGGCTATATTCCTTCAGGTGAGAAACAACCTCTTTAAACCGATCTATCGACAAATATGAGAATACATTGAAATATTGCTTTAATGTCATATTGTTTGGCAACTCCACACCTATTGCATGACATAATTCTGTACACTGTTCGGTAAATTCATTTATTATCATTTATAAAATCCTTTATTCGTTGTTCTTCTAATTCGTGTGGGCTTTTCTTTAATTGTGGTAATACATCTTCCCAACACCTATTATTTATCCAAGTTGCTAAATTTTTCCATTCAGGGACAAACATTTTTAATTCTTCCATTTTAGCACGATGAATAATCATATTATCTATATTACTTTCAAGTAATATTATAATATCTTTCCAATCAGGTGTTTTCTTTTTAAAATTTTTAAATTCAGTTTCATTACCTCTTTTTGTACCGGGATATTTCTCTCTAAAGATGTTAAAAGATTTTTTATATACAATATCATTTTCACTTTCATTTTCATTTTCAGAGTTTGCTTGTGTTTTTGCTTGATTGTTTGCTAAAGCAAATTGTGTTTTTTCACCACCTTTTTTACCAGCTTTGGCACGTTTAATGCTTAATTCGTTATCATTTATCATTCTCTTTTGACATAGTTTATCTTCAACTATATAAAGAACATCCTCATCTATAAGTTCATCTATAGCCTGTTCAATAATGTCTGAATGGAAAGACATGTGACTATCAAGTTTTAAAGCAAAATTTTTTATTTGCTTGCTGTTTTGCTTGTCTTTTTGCTTTAGCAAAATAACACCATACTCTTTTGATTTGTGCATAACACACATAATTTTAATATAAACACCTGTTGCCATTGCAGAACATTCATTGAGTTTTTCATCAGTTAAAAAATCCTGAACATATAAAGGTATATAAGGTTGATTTCTTAGAGCCATAATAAAAAAACGGGACACGCCACAAAAGGATAGCTATCGTTAGGCAATAGCCTTTTTTGCTTTGTGTCCCTTATTTTGATAATACTTGGATTTCATTTAATTGTTCCTAACTGTCAGATGACTTCCCACGTCATACACATAATATAATACATGCCAATTCAACAAGTGTGATATTTCTATGCGGGTGCATCAAAATTGTCGCCCAATTCTACACCACACGCAGAGCATGGCTTACTTTGTTTGTTAGTTGACGAAGCTGATGTCAATTTTTCCTCAACCAGTTTTGCACGAATAATACTCCACGCTGCTTTTTGGCCAACACATCCCCAAAGATTACTAAAATGTTCGCTTATTATATCAACTGCGTTTTTTATTTCCATGAGTGCTGCAACCTCTGCCGATTTCACCGGCTATAAATTTATGAGTGACTATTATACCAGCTTTCTCGTTTAATGTTACCTGACTGCCCATTTCACACAGGTAGTGTGTTACACATTCCTCTAATGTAGGCAATTTGGGAGTTTTTTGTGACTCCTCCAGTGCTGTTTTTATGCAGTTCCAAGTGTCTGACACCTTTTGATTTGTACTCAGCACCTTGCTCCACTTTTCCAGAAAAACTATATCATCCTCAAGCATTAAAAACCTCCAATTTAAAAGAACAAAAAATTTACTCCAACGGTACAACTAATGGTGTTGTTGCGCTATTCTTCCCAAGTAATCTTTTATCCGATCAACCAACAACGGTTCGTCAACCCATTCACCAGATTCATACAATTCAACTAGACGATTTAGGGAAGCAATGACACCATTTGTTTGTTGGTTATTGTTTTTTGCTTCATTAAATTCTAATTTTAACACCCGTTGGCTTAAATCAAGATGCCACTTCATCAATTCACCCAGATCGTTTCTTGTTGCATAAACTGTATCCATTAGCAATCTTCCTATAAATTAAAAATGAACAACGGGACAATTTTATATAACGGTTAGCAAAGGGCCGATAGTTTATCAGCTATAATAGATTTCAAGCCCTCTATAGTAAAATCACCCTCATTGGGGGACACTTCATCTTGATTCATACAATAAAACCAATGCCAAACCGCTTCAGCTAAACTCTGATAAATTTCGGCCTTTGTCGTGTTGTCGGATTTCTCTGTTGACTCAACCATAGGAAAAATTTCCCCGGTTTGCATATTAACCCTGTGCCAACATGGATGTAGCTTAACAACATTAAGCTCAATTGTGTCATCCCGCATACAAATAGCGAGTTGGTTACCCTCAGCGGTTTCAAGAACTGTATTACAATAAATTTCTTTCAACAAAACAGTTCTATCCTCAGCGACTTCTATTTTCATAAAATTTCTCCTTTACAATATGGTTCAACAGATATTTCCGACAACGGTCAAGAAACGTTTGATCGTTCCAATATATAATTCAGAATAGCCCGTGCAACAAAAGATTTCCCTCGTTCATAGTTTCCCGACAGACCATTATCAAAAAACTTTACATATTCCACTAATTTAGGAATGTCCAAACTTTCTGTGTTGGTTGATGTGGAAGGCTTTACTTCCTCTAATTCCTTCTGGGCGGCTTCTAGTTCAACCTTTAATTTATGCACTTTATGATACATTTCACAGCTAAAAGTACAGTACTCTCTACTATAAGCCTCTGGACTCTCCGGGGTATAACTTTCCGCGCAATATTCACACAAAACTGTAGACATTTTTTACCTTTCTTTTAGCCCAGACTATAACATTTGTTTTTTAGCCTGGAATTTCAACCAACTACCTAATAGCGAAGTAAGTCACACTCATCTATATCTTTAAGCATTTCTTCTAAGTCATTAGTTCTATTAAACTTTATCATGTTTATAATTATCAAAACACCGATATAAGCAGCATCTTTCCACCTGTAACCACCCTCTCTATAATGTGGTATTCTGTCTTTGTATTTCTGCATGTTTTCTGTTATCTCAAGTTGTGTGCTTTTCATCTTCATCTTCCTCACAAGCATCACAAACACCAGCTATTTCACAATCCTCACAAGCAGGTGGATCGTCAAGAGGACATTCACCCGCAAACTTATCACGCTCTTGTTCATTGCCGGGGTAACCACCGTATTTTCTCATTTTCTGTACCCGCTTTTATGCCAAATTACTATATAAGGAATATCTGGATATTCGATCTCACACAATGCCTTTTTCAGTTTCCATAATTCGGTGACAGTTCCTTTTGATTTGTATTCATGGATTTCTTGCTTACCGTCAAAATCAGTTAATAGAAAATCCGGATAATGATTGGATACCCTTTTCCCATTAACACCATGCAATTCAAATTTAACCTGTGTCTGAAAATCTGCCAAGTCACCAGCCTTTTGTCTGAGCAATAAATCATTACAATATCCAGCCTCACCCTTACTGTCATGCATGTGATTGCTATTGCACCTACAGCGTTTTGCATGATATTTGTTTTTTTGGTAGCGTTGCATTAATCATGCCTCAATGGTTTTTTTTTTTTTTTTTTAAGAATATGGTTGTAGTTGCCCTGTTTGATATCGGCAATTTCTTCAACATTATAATTCCATGTTTTTCCTATCCACTTTAAAAGTCCGGTAATATCATCCATTCCTTGTCTCTCGTTTATTTCATCTTGGATAACAGTTACTTGGTCAAGCGTGAGCAATTCATCATTTACCTTTTCATGTTTCTCTATCTTTTCCATTTCCTCTCTGGAAGCCCTCTTGTCACCGTGGATAGTAATGTTTGCCAACGCCCTACCAATAGCGGAAGTCTCACAATTTTCAACATGAGAGGTCTTATTTACATATCCAGCACCCTCTTTCTCAAAAGCCCATCCTGTAGACAAAACTGTGTCTCCATCCCACAACTCAGCCTTAAATACAACAGTAGACAAATCACTAATATCTGATTCAAGATTTGTAATAACTCTGCCCTTTTCATACTTTGCAAAGAATTTTGGTAATCTGGATTGCACGGTTTCATAATCGCTAAGATTAAATTGTCCCACTATTATTCCCCTTGATAAATTTCATATCGGTTATTTTTTTCCATCTCTTCAAACTCTGCTTTTGTTATACATTTTGTTTTCCCTTGACGATTCCACATACTTATTCCGTCATATTCCTGCAATTCAACATTGTAAAATCCATCGTTCCAACTGAATACATTTAAACGCAGATTTCCTTTAGTGTGAAATGGTCTTTCGTTTTTTCCTTTGATTGATAGTACCATTATGTGCCTCCTGATTAAGAGATTTAACGATGATTTTTGAAACTCTTTCAACTTCCTCCTGTGAGTTTCCACCAGGATATATTATTATACTACAATGATCATACGATACTATGTGAGATATACTCATATATTTACTGTCGGGCTTGTGTCTGGTTGCTTTCCATTTATCCATTATTTATATCCTCAGTTATCATGTGAGTGTTGCGGCCCTTTGTGTTAAACCAGAAATATATTTTACCTTCATACTCTGTAAATCCATTATGGAAAATAACAGACTTTCCACAGGGGGTTATCTTGCCCCATTTTTCCTTTGCAGTTTCAATCATGCGCTTTTTTTGGTCTGATAGGGTTTTCATTGTTATTTCCTTTTATCTCAGTTGCACAACAACAAAAGTTTCTTCATGTTTCAACATTGATTCCATCAGATCAGTTATCCGAATCCTTCTCTTTCTAGCAATCGAATGCATTCTCTTGTGTTGGTCTGATGTGACCAAGATGGGTTTTGTGGCTCTCTTTGACCTTGGTAATTTTGGCAATGGCATTTAGTTAATCCTTTCATTAATTATTAAGTTAATATAAGTATACTAAATAAAATCAATGTTGTCAACAGTTATTTTGCAAATAATGTATTTTTTTTCTATTCGCAGGATTTTACTATTCCTATTATATGTCCCAATTTTCCCAGATTAGGCTATCGCAATTCCCATGTGGTTAGCAATGTGCGTTTGAGAATATAAATCCTCAAAGGGTGGTGGTTCGGTGGATTCACTGGAAGGGCTTGACTCGCTTTGTTCGGAAGAGGGTGAAGATCGGGATGCTGAGTCCGAAGAGGAAGAGGGTGAGGCCGAAGAAGATGATTCCGATGGTGAAGAAGACGAAGAAGAAAGTGACGCGGATTCTGAAGATGAAGATTCTGAAGGTGAAGAAGATGAGGAAGACTGCGAAAAAGAATCCGAAGACGATGATTCGGACGGACTGCTTGACGAAGAGGAAGGTGAGGCCGAAGAGGAAGACTCAGACGGGCTGCTGGAAGATGATGATAATGAAAAAGAGTCTGAGGAAGATGATTCTGAAGCGCTGCTCGATGAAGATGAGGGTGAGGCAGAAGATGAAGATTCTGAAGGTGAAGAAGATGAGGAAGAGAGTGAAAAAGAATCTGAAGAGGAAGAAGAAGACGCTGACGCAGAGCTTGACGAAGATGAAAGCGATGCAGAGTCGGACGAAGAAGATGACGATGGCGAAGCTGAAGATGAAGATTCTGACGGCGAACTTGAAGAAGAAGAAGCCGATGGTGACGAGGAAGAGGAAGATAACGAAAAAGAATCAGACGAAGAAGAGGATGACGGCGAGGCAGAAGATGAAGATGGAGACGGACTTGACGATGAAGGTGAAGGTGAACTCGATGACGAAGAAAGAGATGCGGAATCGGACGAAGACGAAGATGAGACCGATGCTGATGAGGAAGACGCAGAGAGGGAAGACTGGGAGCTTGGAGAACCACCTGCTGTAAACGCATTAGGCACACCAGCGGTAATAGCCCATTTTATCTCACCAGTATTGCTGAGAGTAGGTGTTCCAGCGGTTATTACCCATTTGGTCTCACCCGTTTGTGCCATTAGCTTCCCATATTCAGGCCGAGAGTGTCTGTCCCGTCCCCGTTGTAAGTCCTACTTGCTTTTTTATTTAAATCTCTATTACCAGCGTTATTGTATCCATCGTCAACATCAGGATCATATTCATTAGTGTCGGTGTCTGCATCGGCTGGGATTGCTGTTAACAATGTGTCATTGTCAGTATCATCAGTATTATTATCGTATAAATTCCATCCGTGGAACATAAGATCACTATTAGCATCTAACCCCACACCCCCAACTCCCGTAAAATTAGTTATTCTATTAGCTAAAACAAGCGACCATCCCCCGCCTCTCGAATACCATCCTGTTGCAGTTGTTTGACTACTTGAATCAATATCACAATTGTATATTACACAAAATGAATCCATTGTTATCATGGGATCACCATCACCGTTGTCAGTTATAGCGCAGTTTATCGCAACCCAGTGATCTTCGAAAGCCGATGATATCATTCCATCGGTATTACTATAACATGTACACCCAAACCACCTGGAATCTGCCCCCGGCGCACTCCATCCATAATCACATAAATAAGTTTGACAACGAATCCAAATATGATAATCTGCCCCGGTAGTAACATCCCATCCATGAGTCCCGTTTGTATGTGATACACAATTTATCCACATTCCATAGTTACCACCACTACTCAAGTCAACACCATCACCTGTTGCGCCGGTAAACTCCCAATTTTCCCACCAAATATAATTTTGATCATAGTTTTGTAAACAAGATGCCCTTGCGCTTTGTCCGTCAATTTTTGCTCGTGTCCCATCTACTGTTCCACCGGCATTACAACCTACAACGAATATCATACCATTTACGGTGTCCCCAGAATTTGTATCAACATCAATATCTTCATTAAAAGTTCCTCGCGCCCATATTTCTTCCCCGGCTGTTTGAATGTCAAGTACAGTTTGTAAAGATGTTGCTGCATCACCCCAATTTTCATAAGGGGCACTATTACCACCCGCAGGATCAGCATATTTTCTAGCCATTATATCACCACCTTGTCTTCATATTTATAAACAATAAAATCAGGAAATACTTCATCACTGTCAATTACATGTTCACAATTTTCTTCACATTCTGTTATTTCCCCCGCGTCAAGCCTGTTTTTATGTAAATGAGAACATATACTTTTGTGTATATGCAAACCACCTACAATAACAGAACCCTTTGGAACGTCACAATTTAGCAAATTACAGTCAATAAATTTCAACTCTGTCAATCCTTTGAATATCTCAGTATGTGGCACACTTCTCGAAAGATTGCATTGAACAAATTCATCGCCTGAACTTACTTCATAGTTATTAATCTTACTACGACACAAGTTTTTTCTTTCGTAAATCATTTCATAAACTCCTTCTGATCATATAGCCCAGGCCCAAACCAGTTTTTGTATAATTTTTTATATAAGAGAAACAGCATACCCATTAGCGGGTCGCGGTTGTTGTCGATAATATCTTTTTTCTTCTCATAAGGAATTTTCTGCCATATATCTTTATCGTCCTGCATGTGCTGATTCAACTTAACCATCTGAGGCCAGATAACGTCTTTTGCTTGCCATAGCTCTTGCCGAGGAAAACTTCACCCTCTTCTTCGCTATAAGTCAATGGGCCCATGCGATCTGACAAGCCCCACTGGGTGACCATGCTACGCGCAATACTGGTGGCGCGCTCAATATCGTTGGAAGCCCCGGTC
>JAAGZO010000008.1 GCA_024206195.1 bacterium
AATGGAAACGGTCATCAGTAGCGTTGTCGCACTTTGTATGTTTATAGCAGGAGAACTTACAGAACATAGAATACAGCCCGCAATGTCAGATTGTTTAAAAGGAAAACGTGTTGCAGAACGTTCAGCAAATGATAATATTGAATACAAATGTGGAAAAGTAAAAGTTGAATTAGAAGAAAACATAGACGGATCTAAGGCTATTAAAAAAATTATAGAATGAACCTTTCTCAAAATTTTACTCTTCAAGAGTTAATCAAATCAGATACAGCTATCCGTAAGGGTATAGATAATAATCCTAATAGTGATCAAGTAGAAAAACTAAAAGCATTATGTGAAAATGTATTGCAACCGGTCAGAGATCATTTTGGCAGAGTTAAGGTTACTAGCGGATATCGTAGTGAAGAGTTATGTGAAGCAATCGGCAGCTCTAAAAAATCGCAGCATGCAAAAGCTGAGGCGGTTGATTTCGAATGTATAGGAGTTGACAACGCTGAAGTAGCTGATTGGGTACATATGAACTGTGAGACAGATCAATTGATCCTCGAGTTTTA
>JAAGZO010000609.1 GCA_024206195.1 bacterium
CTTTGTTGAGTTTCTGTCCCCATTGTGCCATACCTCATTGACCTCAAACTCCTTCAGAACCTCGATGAGCCCACCGATGTGGTCAGCATGAGGGTGAGTGGCTACCATGACCTCTAAGGGGCCATCTACGTAGTCTATGAGATAATCAACAACACCAGGAGACCTACCCCCACCGTCGATTAAGACCTCTGTCTCACCTAGATCAACCAATATTGCGTCTCCCTGACCAACATCGATAAAGTGGACTTCCAGATACTCGGGCATGGTGGTCGTCGGTGTAGGTGTCGGTTCGATACTGGGAGAATCCGTAGGTGTAGCGGTAGGTTCTGGTGATAATGTGGGAGTCGGTGTCTCTGTTGGTGCCACAGTAGTTGGAGGTATAGGTGTATCGTCATTGCCGTCACAACCAGCAACAAACAACCCAATTACGAACAGGATCATAGCAATAGATAGTACAGTCTTTTTCATCATTGTCTCCTGCTAATCAGACACAGCGTATGAGATTAATTCAATACTCTCTGCGTTGTTATAGTCATAGACCTTCACGTTAACAAGTTTCGTCTCATCTGATTGCCAGGCAACCTTTGATGGAAAACCGTCTTCACTGTATTGAACTAACTTGAAACATTCAAATGTCCCCGCTGGTACGGTGACCATTTCTTTTCCCTCAATTTTGTATGAAAAGGTGTTTTCCTCAAATTCGGTCTCAGCCGTCGATGGGCGATTGGTCATGATATGTTTTGTTATTGTGAAAGTGGCTACAGTAGTCTCCCATGTTTTACCCACTTCATATGGTGAAGGTGATTGTGAGCGTGTGTAAAAGAATTTAGTCTCCACCTCTATTGATGCGTCTACCGTCTCATCAGTAAATTGCATTTTTACTTTATCGACAGTAGCCTTATCTACCATCAGTATTGGATTGGATGAGGTGTCTGATACAGCAGGTTCTGAGGCCATTTCCAATACATAGCAATCCATTCCATCTACTGTATCCTCTCCAATTACCTGCATGGTGGCTGTGTATTCAAAGCCTTCACTTACCCCTTTCTGAGTCCAAGTGTCTCCGATTCTATATATTGGCAAAGCCCCTTCCGTCTTCCTCGATGACGTTGGTGAAGAGGTATCACTACCACTATCACATCCAATAACCAATAATCCCACTACGACCAGGATCAGCAGCAATCTCTTCATCTCTCGCTCCCTCGCATTTCCCACCATTATAGGCTTCAGGACTCACGTGTGCAACAGGGCGTAGCTTGACTGTTAGGTGAAGGTTAGGTAGGATAGAGACGCTCTGTTAGGGAGTGAGGTTACCGCCAAGTCAATCCGGCATAAGCCATTGCAGCCTGTTAATTCGGACGTTAGAATGCTTGTGTCTATAATAGACAAACTATAGGCATTTTCGGATAAACTATTGTGCCATACTTAAATCTACTGATAGCTTTTATAATCGGGGTTATTGCCACACTTATTGCGGGTAATCCTCTTATTAGGTTTCATTTCGAGCGGGTTGTAAGGCGATTATTTGGAAAGCCTTTAATTTCCGTAGCATTAATTAACTTCACCACTAATTGTGAAGATGGAATGTTTGTGGTGCATTGTGTTGAATTGAAAAACAAAATGTGGCTAACAACAGAAATTCCAAGAGTTTATCTTCTTCGTACAGGGTTCCCATCTGGACTTGATCGCACTTTCAGACCCCTTCTTTACCACCGGGAACAAGGTATGAGCCAATCAAGATTTGATTGCACGCTAAGTCAGGTTCTCAATGAATATGGTAATAAAATCTTTCTATTTGAACCAGACAATCAAAATTTGGTAATAAGTGTCTCAAGAAACGCGAGAAAAAGGGTGGCCATAATTGTCGAAACTATAGCAAACGATATAATTGACACATCGACTGCATTGAATAGCCAACATCCTGTCGGAGAACTGTATGCCACGATATGCAATCCTATGCCCCGCGTAATCCCTGGTGATCAATGGGGCTTGTCTATCATATCAGAGACTTACGGACACATTGATTTTTTTGATATTTCAATACCCGAAAATTTAGCTGATATCGAATCATTAGGTGATAGTTTAGAAGCTATGAAAATGGTAAATCGACCACCATGCTTCCTTGATATTGAACCAACGAAGCTCACATGGCCCCTGCGGTTTAGTATCAACGATTGTGCTATCTTAGTGAGAAATACCCACCCTAAAAACATCCTTGTATACAATACAAAAAAGCCTTCAATAGGTATTAAATATCTCTTATTCCGAGCCAAACTCAACATGCTAAAAACAATACATTACCTTAAACTACAAATATTGTTTGGTAATCTTAAAATACATCGTATTGAATTTGAATTGAAATTGCGTCGCAGGAAATTACTGTACCCACTTGCAATAGTATTTAGGTTGCTTTATTTCTTAATGGTGTTACCTTTCATACTGGTAGCATTCTTAGTACGGTCGTTGGTATCACTCATAACAAAACTTATAAAATTGGTTTTTTACCATGGACCGAGTTATCTTTTTTCAATACTAATCAGACTCTTACTGAAAACAGAGTTCGGACGTCGGTTTTTTTATAAAAGATTCAATCCATACCCACCTAAAATACAGATACAGTAAATTAGCTCATTATATATAGCACTTATATCATTGTTGCTTGATATCATACCAACTATTTGCAATTTTATGCATTCTAACAACTGCGTGAACTCCGACCCCAAAGGGTGGCTTCTCTTGGGCTTGGGCTTGCTTCCGATTGCGATTTTGCACAATACTATGTGTCACGGGGGCAATAACATGTATGGTCGGCATTCCGCAAAATGTGCTATAATTCGAGCCAAATTGGAGTGCCGCCAAGCCAGATCGGCATATCCTCTTGGTGCGTGTTACGCAGAGCGTTAGCTAGCAATATACTAAGACCAAGTAACTGAAATAACATGGGCAAATACCTTTATTATGAAAAATAGATCGAGAGTGCAATTGGCGTCGGCCATTGCTTTTCTTATCTGTCTGGTAACTTTATTATTCTATGTTTTTTCTGTTTATGTATATGGCAATTGGACCTACACAGTTTTTGCTACATATATATTCATGGCATTAGTAACGGCCATATCAGTCCTCGTAATTGTTGTTCGTCTATTTCGCGGAACCGACTTACCCCCTCAAGAGATATACCCATTTATTTATTGGTCAAGTTCAAAACAAAACACCACATTTCTTCAACGAGCAAAATTTATTCTTATATCAACACTAACATTGATATCGTTACCGTTTTCATGGCCAGGACAACTGGTCATTTCTCTTTTAGGTATGACTCGGAAGGTTCCGAAAGGAGTTTACCGAGTAGCAGCATATGATACGTTGTTTTCAAACAATCTTCTTACACCAGCACCATTGGTTGCATGTCTGGCTTTGGTAATTGGAATTCATACTTGGTTTAATCTTCCACATATCCCTGCCAATGGTTTTTCTATTATAATGATAATTTTTGCTACAGCCACATTAATAATAGGTTTACTGGATCAATCAGTAGCTATGAGGGCACGTAGACAAATCGGAAACCCGTACCTTCGTTTTATTCTGTTCACTGTGTCAATATATGGGATTTTGGTACTTTCCTATTCTGTGCTATATCAAGATTCCCCAAGGCTTAGTATTACTGCATTGACTGATGTCACAGTTGATATCCTGAGAATACAGGGCATTGGGGATCTATTCCAAGATGATGATTCATCATTTGCTCAATATTCAGCAGGTTTAACAGGGATTCTTTTTTATGCGTCACTTGTAAGCTCTGTATATAGATTTAGAGAATTTAGACGTACTGATGACGATTACATTGCAATTGCCGAATCGTATATGCATATGGGTCACTTCAATTCAGCAATGTCATCCTTGCGCAAAGTAAGAACTCAAACCCCCGATTTTTTTGTACTAAAATCAATATGTTATTTGGCGCTAAACCAAATGGACAAGGCTCTAAAAACCAAAGAACAAAGCATAATTATCTCAGAATACAAGGGATACGCAAGTGATGATCCCGCTTTGTTACTATTTTTTACTACCCAGTTTTTTCCTATTGGCAGTTCCCGTATCGTTAATCTGTTTTCTAGATGGATTGAAGGTAAGCCTTCAGAACTACGTGTATTGGGTCTTGTTGACAAGCTCATATTGGCCAATAAAGTATCTCCAGACGAGGTCATAGACGTGATAGAAAACGCTGGAATGTCAGATGATTATTCGCTTATAATTGCACTATGCCTTATAGGTGCAGATGATCGTGAAAATGCAGCAATTATTCTCCAAAATTTATCACTCGACAATGAGTCATCCGAATTACATCAGATTATCCTGGGTATTTTAGTTCTTTCAACGCAGATTGACGTACTTTCAATAACAGAAGACAATACTTCCTCTCTATTGAATTGGTCGCATACATATATGCAAAAAATCAGCAGTTTTGTACATTCATCACCTTCGGTAGAGGATACTTTCTGTTTACTCAATACCTTGGCTATACCATATTTCATTGCCCAACAACTCGACCAAGATACAGCAGAAGACATAAGGTTTTTGATGGACGAGCTTGAAGAGATTGTTAAAAGTACATCATTTTCACAAGCAGCATTATCAGTTACTCAAAATCTAAGAAAATTTAGTTTTAGAACTTGGGAACAAGGATCGTATAGCAATGGGCTGGGCGCTAACTAACAAGTCATTGGAGACCGACTGCAAGGGGCGGTTTTCCTGAACACCTAGTCTCCTACCCCCGGTATGCCTCTTCATGGAACGGGTTCCATCTAGTAGGTAGTATGCCCGTCTGTATTTTGAATGGGTTTGAAGGTAGGCTGTACTACTGTACATCACTGCACTCCATACCAATGTAGCACTAATGTTTAACTAATGTTTTGTAGGTAACAGTAGGGTATTGAGTATAGTGTTATGTTAGTTTACACACGATGGAATGTAGGTGGAACGAGTTAAAATAACCAAGCTTCGCGAAAGAGATTGCATCAAATCACAACCTCAATCCAAATTCGCAGCCATCAGGAGACAAGAGACATCCATCGAATCCTTTCATAGCCATAGCATGATTAAGAAAGCAGTAGTTTTCGTGTTGCAGACAGCATCGAGGTATAGCTAGGTCTCCACCTTCCTTAATGTATCTATTAATCTCAACAATATGCCCTTCCATAGACGTGATCTGATCTATGCAAAATTCGGGATTGGGGCATTTAGGATCAGCTAACTGCTTTCTCCTGATTGCCAAATCCTCTTCCTTTTTGGAGATTGCCTTTTGAAGACTTTCGATGATCCTCGGTGGAATCTCACTCTCATTCGTTTGGGATACGAGTTCGATTATTTCACCCTTGTACTTTCGTATGGCCTCCTTTAGGTCGGAGGTCATAGCAGATAGTGGATGATATAGAAGTCGGTCCCCTTCCACCTTCATAGCAAGGCCTTGTTGTTTTGCCTTTTCCAATAATTCAAGCGGGGTCATTTTATATTTCCGCCCAATTTTGACTTCCTGCACCAACCAACGATTCTTGTTTTTCTAGTTTTTCCTTTTCCCCTATATAGGGAAAACGAGAAACGAGCATTTTTTTATGATAGCGATATGGATTACCTTTCTTGCCTTCGCCATCTCTATCAACCGACTCA
>JAAGZO010000610.1 GCA_024206195.1 bacterium
CTGTCTGCTCTATCAACACCAGTAAAATCTGCGTATGGGTTTCTTGCTTGTTCTAAGTCGTAGGAGTCTTCATCGACTGCACTTCCAGAACCAGCGAACTGTTCCATTTGTTCTTTGTCATAACCCATAGCAACCAAGTCACTTACAGTCTTAACCATTCTGTGTGCAACATAAGGTGATGAGTTTAAATCTCTAGCGTGTCTTGATATAAGTATTTCTTCAGTTGGTACTGCTTCGATAACCACCTGGTCTTTAGCTTTAACTCTTCTTATTTTGACATCGTAACTAGCTGGAGTTTCTTGTGTTATCTCTTCGCCAGTTTCAGGATTCATCATTGTCATGCTTTCCATCTCAGCTTTTTCTTCAACGACTTCTACATTTGGGTCGAGGGTAATTGCTTGATAAGCCTCTGGTGATAGTCCTGTATATTCGTGAGTTGATGCAGTAATGCTGTCATCCCAGTAGGCTTTTACAAAACCAGTTTTTCTAATAAGGGCATCTTTGAAAGCATCATATATAACTTTGAATCCAGGGTTTTTTTGCTGGATGACATAGTTAATGTAATCTGTTTGTTGTTTAGCTAAGTCGATATCTTCTGGACCATTGGGTATGAACTCTACTATCTTATTAGTACCAAAAAATGTACGCATGATGGAAGGCAGCATGAATAACACGCTGTCTCTAACATCGGTTGATACAAACTCTGATTGCATAGAGCTTTGTGATGTTGGCGAGTTTCCAAGATAGTAGTCAGTAGCGTCAGCTCTGTCCTCGTCTATCTGGTCGATAAAGTCTTTAGCGTCATCCATTTCGGACTTAAGTACGCCTTGTAGTTGTTCTTCATTGTAAGAATCTTCTACTTTTAACTCTTCGATTTCTTGATCTTTGTCGTATTCCATAAA
>JAAGZO010000611.1 GCA_024206195.1 bacterium
AGTCTGTTTGAATCACTATTTTTAAATTCGAATCTCAAATTTGAGGTCAAATTTTTCTGGGCCGATAAAGAAAGAGAAGGAATAGGAATATGATTTGCTTTTCGTAACCGAACCAAATTGATATAGGGAATAGGATTGTTATTTAAAGTACAGTAACTTGTTAATTGTAAGTCCCAGTAGAGAATAAAGCGACCTAAAGTGCGCACTAAAAAGATAAATTGAAAGCTGGAAAAGTTTATTTATGAATGTTTCAGGCTGAGAGAGATGCACTAGTTACAGTTAGGGTAATACAAGCAGCACAGAGAGAAAATCGAGCGCATAATAGGGATTGGTTGTTAAGAGCTCCGTTACCGGTAATTGATCATCCCGACAAAATCCTCAAACAGGAACCTGAGGATGACGTCGTAGTTGATAGACCTGAAGAAGAAATTGCTCAACCGGAAGTCATATTGGTACCTGAGGAAGAATTAGTAGAGAATCCCATAGGTGCTGACAACGACGAACTTATCCTAGAGTTAGAC
>JAAGZO010000612.1 GCA_024206195.1 bacterium
AATTTAACGCGCTTACATTTGCACTTCATAATCTGCTGATAAAACAAAGGACGACAAGAGATGGATGAAATAAGACTCTGCCCATATGATCACACGATGGGTGAAGATCATAACGAATATGATGATTGCAATGTATGCTCTAATGTATTTGAGCCTGCATTTGAAGAGTGTAGTTACATATGGCTCAAACACTACAAGGACCTAAGCAAAGACAAGGAACTATCCAATGAAAACAATATTCATCCAGTTCTTAAAAGACAACAATTGTTATGATCAGTACATGGCTAACGTTGACGTACCCTTTGAGCGCATCATGTTAAAGTACTCATACAAAGACTACATAGTAGGAACTTTCATTTGGAGTGACACGCCTAAAGATGAAGGTATAGGTTTTTGGGATGATATAAATAATAAGTGGAACAAACGTACAAAAGAAATTGAAAAGGACGTACTAAAATGAAACTTGACACATTGATTTCAACAATGAAGAAACACCAGATTAGTTTACCCAATGGCGGAACAGGATTAAATGGCAGAGTGATTTCAGCAGACCTTGAGCATGCACTTGGTTCACACTTCCTTGAAACCAAGTAC
>JAAGZO010000613.1 GCA_024206195.1 bacterium
AAGAATTGACCCCGAATTTCAAAAACTTTTAAATGAGATGGGAATTGATGATAACTATGGTGTTAAAGCACCAACCAAAACTCTACCTACTACAACGTATTATTAAAACTTAACCAACAGCTATGGAAATCGAATTAAGATCACTTCACTTGTTGCGAACGATGCCACTAAATGGATAAATAAAGTCGTCACTGTAGGAGGATGGGCAAGGACTATCAAAGAACAAGGAAAAGGATCTTTTGCCTTTATTAAACTCAATGATGGCTCAACCATTAAAAACCTTCAAATTGTAGTTGATAAAGATATGCCAAGGTTTGAGCATTTAATCAAACAAGGAATTGGAGCAAGTCTTAAGTTAAAGGGATTAATAATTAAATCCCCTGGTAAGGAACAACCAATCGAAATGCAAGTTAATGATCCTAAATTACATGATGTAAAGGTACTTGGTGAATGTGATCCATCCGAGTATTCGATAACTAAGGGAAAGGATAGTGTGATGAAGTTAGAGACACTGAGGGAAATCGGACATCTTAGACCTAGAACTAATCAAATTTCATGTGTCACTAGAGTACGTAATAACTTAGCTTACGCTACTCACCTTTATTTCCAAAATAAAGGCTTTCAGTATATCCCTACTCCTATTATTACTGGCGCAGATTGCGAAGGAGCAGGAGAAATGTTCCAGGTCACAACTCTTCTTCCTAAACCCAACCAACCTCCAAAAATTCCTTTAAATAAGGATGGATTTATTGATTACAAGCAGGATTTCTTTGGAAAAGAGACATCATTAACTGTTTCAGGGCAGCTTGCAGTTGAAAATTACGCTTGCTCTCTTTGGGATGTTTACCTTTTCGATCCTACATTTAGGGCAGAGGTATCCCATACCACAAGACATTTAGCTGAGTTTTGGATGATTGAACCAGAAATT
>JAAGZO010000053.1 GCA_024206195.1 bacterium
CAATATGAGGTTAATAATGCCTTTGATGATTATCGGTTTGTAGTCATAAGTGCAGGCAGGCAGTCAGGCAAGACTTTCCTTGGTATATATAAGCTATTTCAAAACTCAATGGAAAAGCCTAATAGTGTTAACTGGTGGGTATCCCCTACATACACTAATAGCAAGATAGCATTTAGGCGGTTAGTTACATTCTTACATGAAAACAGAATAGGGCATCATACGAATAGGGCAGACTTAAGAATCGACCTTGACATTAACAAGGCTGCTATTGAGTTTAAGAGTGCTGACAGGGAAGAGGGGCTACGTGGTGAGACTGTTGATTTTATGGTTATTGATGAAATGGGCATGATTAAGCGTGATGCTTGGCAATTTGCACTTCGTGGGACAATAACCATTACAGAAGCTCAGGTTATGTTTATAGGCACTCCAAAAGGCAAGAATCTATTCTATGAACTATACACATGGGGTATGGACAAGCTCAAACCTGATTATGTATCGTTTCAGTTCGACAGTAAGGCAAGCCCTTATTTCTCAGATGAGGAATGGAATATAGTAAGTGAGTTCCCAGAAAGGATATTCCGTCAAGAGTATCAGGCAGAGTTCCTTGATGATGGCGGTGAGGTATTTCGTAATATAAGGGATTGCATTAAGGGGCCTATGGGAAATATACCATTTACTCCAAAGAATTCATATTATGCAGGGGTGGACTTAGGAAAGAGTGTTGATTTTAGTGTTATTTGTATATTGGACAACTACGGTCATTTAGTATTCTACGATAGATTTAAAGATGTTGACTGGTCATTACAGAAGCCTAGAATTGTTAATGCGTGTGGACAATACAGAGCCTTTACAAAGATGGACAGTACAGGGTTAGGCGATCCGATACTGAGTGATGTGATGCGGTCAGGTATAGCCATACAGGGATTCAAGTTTTCCAATATAAGCAAGAGACAACTGATAGAAAAATTGGCAATGGCAATAGAGCGGGCTGAAATAACATTCCCGGAAATACC
>JAAGZO010000614.1 GCA_024206195.1 bacterium
CCCCTATGAGCCCATTTACAACAAACTGCCGGATCAGTTTGGGTTCGAACCTAAAGTCCAGCTAGAAGATGAGATTTACAGAATGCTTGAACTGCTTACCCAACCGGAAATCAAGCAAAGGATAGAGGAAAAGAAACATCTGATACTTCCCAGAACCTGGTGGTCGGGAGAGAAGAAGATTGTGGAAAGCCTGGAAGTGATGGAAGAAACCAAATATGAAGCGGGGGGTAGGACCAGGGAATAGTAGCCGATTGATCCCACCGAGGTTATACATTGCGCATACATATTAAGAACGAACTACTCGTCATCAACATTTGCTCTGCAATCCTGATACTCATCATTGCCGTGATTGATATTCAGGCGCTTCGTATTATACTGGGGATGCCTTTCCTTCTCTTTTTCCCGGGATATGCGCTTGTTGCTGCACTTTACCCAAACAAAACAGAGATTACAGGCTTTGAGAGATTTGCTTTTTCAGTAGGGCTTTCTATCGCTATTGTACCGCTGACAGGACTTATCCTGAATCACACATGGGAAATAGACATACTCCCTATTCTGGTTGCACTAACCACTTTCATAGCAATCATGTCGGGTACGGGCTGGTACCGAAGACGAGGAATTCCAGACGATGAAAAACTGGATATCAGTTTTAATCTCGTGTTGCCGTGGGGTAGATGTTTGGATAAAATCCTCACTTTTGCCATAGCAGTAGCTCTTGTCGGGACCATAGTGGTTTTTGTATACGTTATTACAACCCCAAAAGAAGCAGAAAAATATACCGAATTCTATCTACTTGGACTTGAAGGGAATACTGATCTTTATCCTAGAGAGATTGTGCTAAACCAGAATGGAGAGATATCATTGGTCAGGTATCTTGATGCGGTAAGACACGAAACCTTCCTCTGGCGATACACAGATGCAGTGGTTGAGGTAGAGGATGAAGTGGCAAGGGTATATGCAGGTATTGTGAGCCATGAATCCCAGATGACCAGTTGCATAGTACAGATGTATGCAAATGAAACATTAATAAAAGAAATTGGGCCAATTGAATTGGCCCCTGAAGAGAAATGGGAAGCGGAAATTGGCTTCACCCTTCACGAGATTTGTGGCACTACCACTATAGTTGAAAATACAAACTCTGGCATTGATCCTTCTCCAATCGAGTACGAGTATCTTAGAGTTCAATCAACGGAGTACCTGGAACCTGATGATTACATTCAAATAGAAAATGAGCTGGCCCAGATCCAATCTGTTGACAGTAATATTTTGGTGCTCAAAGAAGGTCTCCAGAGCTATTACCCGGCAGAGACACAGATAACTGAAATCCAAAAGGTGGAGTTCAGGTTGTATAGAATGTATCACTTGGGCAAGGATGAGGGGAGAAACACATCTTGCGCCCTGTGGTGTGGAAAGGAGAATCTGAGTGCTATGGTGATAAACGATGGGCAAATTGAAGCAAATTATGAAGTAAAGGTAGCAACAGAAGGGGTGGAAACTGATTTGATCCAGTCTAAAGTTGTAAGCCCGGGAGAAGAATGGGCACCGGAGTTTGGACATACGATATTGGAAACAGAAACCAAGAGCCTGGAATTCACATTATATCGAGATGGGAAGCTTCTACATAAAGAAAAAACCTCAAATGACGATCCTTCAATTCACTTGTGGATCAATGTAAAAGAGGGCACAATTGATATCTAGGAAATACTGGAAGACTAAAATCTCTCTGTTGATTATTAACACGCTTTTATAACAATGATATTGCTATGTTAGATGCATCCCTGGTAAAGATCACTAGAGGAGCTGGGCTCGTTTTTTTTGGTTCTTTGGTAGGCCTGGGCTTTGGCTTTCTTGGCAGAGTTCTGGTAGCCAGAATTGGGACAGAAGCCGAATACGGAATTTTTTCTCTTTCCTTTGTCATACTAAACATTTGCACTGTTCTAGCGCTTTTGGGGCTTGAGGGTGGTATTCCTCGATGTATTGCCTATGCCAGAGGGAAAGGTGATACATCCAGAGTGGAGGGATTTGTCTCCGCCAGTATTCAATCAGGTCTTCTATCGGGTATTGTTTTTGGATTCATTGTTTTCAGCGGCTCCGGTATCATCGCTAACAATATTCTTAATGATAGCGATCTTTCTTTCTCATTAAAGGTCTTCGCGTTTGGGATACCGTTATTTACTATCATTAGAATTCTTACTGCACTGTTCCGTGGTTTTGACAATGTAAAACCACAGACATTTCTTGTTGTAATACTGAGAAATGCCCTGTTCCCGCTGTTCTTATTGCCATTTGTCTTTTTTGAGCTATCGTTCAACGGTGTGTTTTATGCCTTCTGTTTATCCCTGGCAATACCTGCGCTGATACTTATTGTTTACACCAGTAAACGATTGCCTTCCTTTCCACCATTCACCAGTATAATTCAAGTGAATCCGACAACCAAAGAACTTCTACTTTTTTCCCTGCCCCTGCTGGTTACATCTACGCTTGATATGATAATCTTGTGGATAGATACTATGATGCTGGGAGGATTCAAGAGCTCCACAGATGTGGGATTGTATAGTGCCGCACAACCCTTAGCAATGTTCATTTCTGCACCATTAGCAGCAATAACACTGATATATTTACCAATTGCTTCGCGACTCCATGCACGGCATTCAGGAGCCGAGATAAAACGTAATTATATCATTCTCACCA
The DNA here is from genome assembly GCA_024206195.1 of bacterium. The sequence continues at coordinate 2,692 of JAAGZO010000614.1, forward strand.
AGTGGCTTTGTTCAGTTACGTTGCCGGTATTTCTGATGTTGTTTTTGTACCCGGACCCAATTCTCACCTCACTCTTCGGAGAAGGCTATTCCGAAGCATCCAATACCCTCAGGATACTATCCGCGGGGTTTATAATTAACAATCTGATGGGACCAAACAGGGCCACCCTGATTGCATTAGGAAAAACCAGTTTTATGATGTGGGCTTCGGCGGTTACCGCCATACTTGCTATCGCCTTGAATGTTGCTCTGATTCCCCCTCTTGGCGTTGAAGGGGCAGCCATCGCCTCAGTTATATCGATAACTTCAGTGAATCTCATCTGCAATTGGAAGATCTATTCACTCAACAGGATACTGCCTTTCGATAGGAACCTGCTTAAACCAGCTGTTGCCTCTCTGGTACTTATATTTATTTCTCATTTCACCTTTTCGGATCACGTCAACATAATGTTGTGGATGGTTCCAATTTTATTCGTCGTGTATTGCATTATCTATGGAGCCATGCTACTACTTACGAGAAGTTTTGATGAGGAAGATAAGGTGATAATCAGGGCAATAAAGAGTGGCGTAAAAAGGAAGTGGATACTTCTGAAAACAAGATTGCCATGATATTCAAAACAGGCTGTATTTACTTAATCTCCTTAATTCTTCTTCTATTCCGTGTTTTTTAAAATATCAGTAGCTTATTGACTTAGCTCACCGTGCCTTGGTCCCCATTAACTCGTCACGGGTAATGGTAGTAGTTGAAGCGCATGCATACAGCAAGCGATGGAATGCCTCTCGTTCCCAAAATCTACGATTGAAACGATAGCAAACCTCCGAGAGATACCTTTGGAGATGCTTGTCAGACACACTGTCGTTTCTCAGGTTAATTTACCACCCATTCTCAAGTTAATTGACCACCCTGGGTGCACTGTTGAGTTGAATATTACACAGTTCCTGCCAAACTGGAGCAATGTTCTTTTAACCATGTTTCACCTCATGATTGGAATGATTATACGGAGCATATTTGATACTGTGCGCTATCCGAAGAGCAGTCTGTTAAGATGCGATAATGGTATCGCAGCGCATCGCTCACAAGTTAGATTTGAAACAAACATGATTCCGATTCTACGCACATCCGTCTTAAGTTCACGATACAGAATTAGTTTTCGAGACTAATGCCAAGCTTCTTTTCAATTTCTACTTTGGCAATACTCACGACTTTACTGTTCAGGTGAATATCGTCCGCTGCGTATTCAGGCAACATCATACCGCTCCCGTCAGAAACGCTCGAATACACATTGATGTATACATATTCGGTCTGCTCGCAGTAGTTGGCCAGTTTTTCATTAAAGAGCCTTGTGATTTCTCTCCGAACTTCAGGTGTTCCATAGAACGGATATTTGTATTGATTGCCAACTGTCGTCACGGGCGGAACACTGTAGACACATACGACCCTGTTCATTTCCCTAATACGCTGTAGCACTTCCCCATAATTCGCAATTGTCAAGTCAAGGATATCATTTATCGAACAGCTCATATTGGTGTCCTTGTACCGTTTGAATACGTGTATCCTACAGTCTATTTCCCCGAAGACCAACATCACTAAGTCTTTTTTTGCGATCTTGTCTATGATCCTAAAAAGATTTTTATTGGAATTCGTGGAGCTTTCTTTTTTCTTGAGATTGTGGGCTGTCGCCGGGCCTATTTGATGTGCAATAAATGACCTGTTCCAGCGAAAAGCTTCAACATGACTATCCCCTACTACATGGACTAACGGTTTGTTGCGTATCTTTGAACGCCCAATTTTGTAGCGATCATATACGAAACCACAAAACCGTTCGACAACTCTTCTAATCACGTATAAAAAAGCGTGTCGTATTCCCTTTTCGCTGAGTCTTTCAAGGACTACTCTTAGCTTCATTTCGGACTATTTCCCTTGCTGAATTAGTTTCTGATCACAGCTTACGCAAGAATCGTGGCCATTAGACAGCACGTTTCAATATATTCATACGTCTATCAGTGGAAAATGCGCCTGCCTGTTAGACTGCTAATAGAACACCGCATCGTCACCCTTATATTGCAGGGGGGCTTATCTAAACAAACGGCTGAGTTATTGTTAGTTCTAATTCCCCTACCATGAACTATATGGTCAAGCTGTCATATCGAAAAGATCGTAAACTAATTCAAGTAACCATAATTCCGTAAGTCCAAATGTATTATTTCTTCGCGACAACAACCATACTACGTGATAGAACGCTCTTCCGCTCACCGGTTTCCAAGAAATGTAATAACCTTGGGTAAAAGGCTAGTAAGTGCCACAGAATGGCTCTGACGAATCGTTTGAATCCGTATATCATAGATACGTCCTCAAATATTTGGTATTCTCTAAAACCCACCGCCTCAAGTGTTTGTGCCATCGAACTTGGAGTGAAACATAATTCATGAGTAATATCTCCATACCTAGTTTTCATTCCAAAAAATCCTTCAGCGTTTGGCACATGTACAATCAATATACCCTCTGAATCTAATGAATTGTAAACATTATCGAGAGTACGAAACAACTCCTGTCTTGCCAGGTGTTCGAGAATATCTATCATAAAAATAAGTTCGAAGTCATGGGCTTGTTTTGCAAGGAAAGCATTGATATCATCTTGTTCCACTTCCGTAATTCCAAATCGGTGAGCTAATAAAACCTGTTCCTCTGAAATATCTATGCCTTTGATATTCCGGTATCCAAGTTCCTTCAAACAGAAAAGCAGAGCGCCATGTCCACACGCGAGGTCAGCAATCCTAATGTCTCTACGCTTTGGGACATGTTTGTGAATTAATACTCTGTAAAAGGGATAGTTATTCAATGCAAGGTTTATTGGCCTATCGGAATCTATAACTCTATGACTAACAGAAACATATGTTTCATAGATTCTTGACTTCCAATCTTCCATTACTGCCTCCAGAATACACAGCGGTTGTTTGGCTTTGAACAAGTAGGTTTAGTATATAACCAATACTACTTCGGACCTAAAATAACGATTCCCCCATATTCAAAAAGAACCAAATACTACCATCAAGAAGTTGCCCTTCAACAATATCCGAACAGAGAAACTTCAGGTCGTTCTTATAATAGATTCACTGGCGTTTTTTAATCTGGGACAACATCATCGTCTATTATTCGAATTGGTGATGTCTTCATCCACCAGCTAATATAATTCCAATTGTTTTTTATTCTAGCAAGTATGTTTTTCTAATGCCCGATTTATAACACGCGTGGCCCCTTAACTACGAATTCATGGCATGCTTCAATTTCAAAGTATTCACTTCAATTTGTAAGGCGTAGTGATTTCAGTAAAAGTTATCTTGTATGTACGTACAACACCGGGGCCATACTCATTCCAAACACTGATTCCTGGCACTTCCAAAACCATCTCCAAACAACTACTTGGAATATTGAAGGGGGCTTTATCCAAATAAACGGCTGAGTTATTATAATTTCTAATTCCACTACCATGAACCATATCCTTGTTTGGAACTATGTTTGGATTATCATTAGGATAGTGTTCAGTCACAAAAACAACTTCATATTGTTGGAGTTTTGGCAGAATATTGGCAATTTCATCATTTGATAAGTGTTGCAATACTTGCCTTAAAAAACAAATATCCCCATCAGGGAGTTGTCCTTCAGCAATATCCAAACAGAGAAACTTAACGTTGCTCTCATATTTGGCTAACTGGTGTTTTTCAATTAAATCCGGGACAATATCAACGCCTATGTATTCGGAGCAATAAGCAATCAGGCGTTTGCCGATTTCGAAATCACCGCATCCGAGGTCAACAACTGTTTTTTCATGGCCAAATGCTTGGAGATACTGACATATCATCGATACATAAGGATTGACGATCTCAGCTGCGATTGATCCCGAGCCTGAACAGAATTCTCCTCTCACTCTGCCCCATTTCCCTTTTCGATAAATTTCCGCAAACACTTCCCCAGCTGTACGATTAGCATTGCGCTTATTCTCAAAATGACGCTTAATTTTTCGAAGTTTATTAATACATGATATTGATAACCATTTTGTGATAAAGCGTTTCATACTCTAGCGCTCTCCCATTTCTTAGCTCAAACAAAAAGTTCAGAAGGTTGAGCTGTGACCATCGAACCCTCTAAATACCACACTGCGGATTTGATGATTTTGAAGAACTACTTGCCATCTGGCGCAAACAAATTCGTAGCTTTTTATTGATGTTGTTTGGTAACCTTCTCCAATCTGTCTAATCAAGCATCGTCGTTCGTTCTCGAACCCCTCAAGAGTAAACTGCCTGGCAAATTCATACCCAATTCTCGCCAAATTTTTACTATAGAACTATTTATCAATTTGCCCAGAGTATTGGCAATATTTCCACTTTATTCTTTGTGAATCATAAATTAACCGTAGTTTGTATTGACGATGCCTTATCTATCCACAACCCTACGGTTGATAATCTGGCAAGAATGGGAATCGACGTCTGGTCAGGGCCATGGTTTCTTTTGTGCCAGTGCATCCACACCTGGTCCATATTAACTTCGGATATATCCTCAAGGTTCCGAAGCCCTTTCTCGATTAGCATAGAAAACTCGCTATCGCCATACATCAGTTTATATGCCGTTGCACTTGAACTGCTTCTCTTTAGTTTGCTTTGCAGATACTGCCCCACAAAGCCACATGTATGTAGGAAAGCAGGCATTTTAGGTGCAAGATATGATCTTTCATAGGGAATATTATCGAGCCCTGCCCCAATATTGCGAATCAACTCCAATTTCAACTTGCTGCATGCATCTGGAAGTCTACCACTGAGATGCCGTTCTGCACGTAAAGATTTGGGCATTCTTGCAGCCAAACATATTACATCATGAGATATGAGAGGGTTAACAAGCTCGATTACGGCTCTCTCTGGCTTGGCTCTATAGTGGAAATTTGGATAGAAATTTTCATAAACAGCGCCGAGGATATTTTCTCTCGGTAAACGACTTTCATGTTCCGTAACACTATCCTGCACTGAATCTAACGGAGAGTATTCTCTCAAAATCACCAGTTCCTGAGCTGTGACAGTGGGACACTTCTGATATTTATCAAGCAGAGCCTCAATACCATGATTATTGAGAAACCACTCCTCTATATCCTCGCCAAACAACTCTCCTTGCCCACTTACTGTGATCATGGCATCCACTCGTTCCGACAATTCCTCCCACACAAATGGCATAGCATGATAATGAATCCATGATTTCATTCCGTCACAGGCCCATATGGCATCTTGAAGCGTCATGGACCAGTCTTTTGTATCAGCATTATCTATACAATCGTTAGGTAATTGCAACCGTTCAGCTACCTGTCGTGCTATCTTTGGATTGCGCCCTGTAGGTGGATTGCTATTATAGGTAAAAGTGTAGTCAATGCGTTCTCGTGCAAATGCAGCTAATAATCGACTATCCAAGCCTCCGCTAAGATCGAAGCCTAATTTTAGACCAGATGGAAGCACATTTACTGTATTATCTACTGCATTTGCATAACTCTGTGCCAATCTGGTCACATAAGTTTTGGGATCATCGGGGCCAATCTGAAATGACCAATCGTTATACCGATGCAAAGAATAGGTGTTCTTATCAGCGATGAGCACAGTACCGGGCGGGATTGCCTTTACCTCATTTACAATCGTTCGCGCACCCCACCCAAAATCGAATAATAGAAAATCCATGAGCCAATGCGTATCAACAGACCATTTTGGAATAACTGGCAACAAACCTTTAATTTCGGATGAGAAACGAATAGGATTTCCTTCCCAGTAGAAAAGTGGTCTACTTGCCATACAATCGGTGGCAAGTAATAGAACATCCCCATTTGTAGCTGCCATTGCCCAAGAACCGTCTATATCCTTCAGTATCTGAGGATTATCGAAAGCTTGCTTTGTATTCGCAACATCGAATTCTGCCGGCATCTGCCCCCATACAACAGCGCTGAAACCATCAGCTTCACAACTATACTTTACCCAATCCAAACCCCGAGCAGCCTCATGATATGCAATGGAAAGTTCATATTGTTTAACTCGTACCGAAGTGATCCCGCAACGATTTCCATATATCAACTGCTGAGCCATTTGGCTGCTATCGATCCCAACCCCCCCTGTGATACCAGGCATTCTATACCCCCTCAGTATTCTCGGATATTTGTGTCAGACAACTCACCCATTCATTTTCAAATCGCTCAATGGTAAAATGTTTGGCAAATTCATATCCTTCTTTTCCTACTTCCGGATGTTGCATCAAATATTCTACGCTTTTCCTCAGAGCGGTAAAATCCTCGCAAATGAGCTGTCCTCCACCTCCTAATAATTCCCTCATTCCACCAAACCCTGAACCCACCACTGGCGTCTTGCATAGCATGGCTTCATGCGCTGTGATGCACCAGCCCTCTTTAAATTTGGACATAGTGACTACTACTGAGGAAGCAGCCAATAGCTTGAGATAATCTCTGTGATTCAGATCAAGGTTGGTGGCAGGAATATTGACATCCTTTCTTCCGCTGGTTACGAGATGAACATCCATATCCCTCAGTGTTTCATAAGATTCGATTACACCTTTAGCCCTTTGGCAGTTACCAATGTATATTATGGGCTTATCATCCAATCGGTGTCTTTCCCTGAAATCGATGACTTCATCTTCCAAGAAATCGAATTGACTGAAGTCAACCTGGTTGTAGATTAAGTAGACGTTGGTATAGCCTCTGTCTAGAAAATGCCGCTGCCAGTACTCGGAAACTGTAACGATTGCATCAACTTTTCTCAAATTGTGATAGAATATCTTTTCAAGAACAGTGGCGACTATTTGGATACATGTAGGTTTGATGGACTTATCAATGTGGTGAATTAAGGCCACGTTTTTACTGCTTGTCCTGTTAAACGGCATCGAAATTACCGAATCATAGTCTCGTATCCACACATCTTTTTCTCCTTTAATCCTGGAAAGGCGAAACAAGGACAGTGGATAATAGTATTTTCTATAATTCTCAAATCCCACATCAAAAACTTCCACATCCGCATATTTGGAGAGAACGCGCTGTGCCATACTGCTATAAGCAGTTCCGCCATACCGACGACTTATTGCGTTCAGCCAGCCAATGCGCATTAAAACTAATCCTCCTCAGACAAGTGAATCATAATTGAAGGCGCAAAGGCATATATATGCTCGAGATGATATATTTTATTAAATGGCCGGTGAGAAACAAATTGCCCAAGTATTTCTTGATCTATGTCGAGCTTTGATAGCTCTTTTTCGCCTATATCAACCCTTTGGCCATACCGCAGGGTGGCAATTGCTCCAACATAAGGATCATCATTATCCAACTGCAAAAGGCTTGTTCGTTTCTGCTCTATGCTAGGATTGATTATAGGCATTTCATATAAACCAGTATCATCCAGTCTGAAAGCCGTGACCTTATCTAGTTCACTATCGGGATCAATGGAACGGCTTGTTGGCCCAAGGTTTCTGTCAGCAACAATGAAATTATCTGACCCACAAAGTGCCCATAGCGTATGAAACGCTTGAAATTCAGATACCTCAAGATGTACATTTGACGCTCGATCTTTAGCATATATCGGTGAGTCATTATTGATGAGTGGTGAGGTTACATTGAAAAACACTACAAGAAATATCCCTAGAACTACTGCTGCAATTCTTATGATATTCCTTCGTTCAATACACAAATATTCTATCATTGCTCCTGCGGCAAACAGTGTAAGAAATAAAGCCAGGAAAGGCGCCCACCTTGTAGGGCGTAAATCAACCATTCCTATTACCAAATTACCATAAACGATCATTGCCACAAGTATTGCCGCGAAAACCACACTGCTCCGTAATGGTGTAACATCCCTTTGAAATGCCCATATGAAGGCCCCCAATACTCCGAGGAATATCAATAACAAATGGCCCAACTGCCACATAATTGTGGAAATGGCGGACAAATCATATCCGAATGAATAGGTAGCACCAGTATAACCAACATCAGATTCCGTGAATGCCTTGCCTATTGGTTTTACCATAGCATCAAACATTGTTGTATCCTCTGAATTCCATGCATTCATCCAGTAGCCAACAATCCCAACCAGGAACAATAAAAGCAAACTTTGAGTCACAACTGTGTTTATTCTTTCTTGCTTGTTTACAACCCGGTGCACTCCAGCACCGACGAATAGGGCAACTATCAAAATAAAAGACATAACAGTGCTGGCTTGATGCGATATTATCATTGATGCCATTGCCACAATAGCCAGAAGCGTCAGTTTGGCTCTTCTGGAGCGCAAGAACAAGTAGAAAATAAAAAGTGCGCAAGGTAAAACAACCAGCATGGGAGTAATTGAAATGACTGATCTTACAACAAAGATATCCGCCATTACCAACAGTAACAAAGCCAGAAGGCCTGCTTCCTTGGAATGAAGTTTACTGCCAATGAGAAAAACAAAAACTGTGCTCAAAACATATGGTACGGTTACGGATAAAAAGAAAGCGGTCTTTACTCCCAGCGAAGTGATAGACATAAACATGGCAGGCGTAAGTGCCAGCGAAGGGAAGTCTCTCATTTTTTGTATAGACAGATCATCTATGCTACCTGATTGCAACACATCCTGAGCAAGTTTGGAGTAAGCCCAGCTATCCGAGGAATGAAAGCCCGGACTAACATAGAAAATAGATGCTCTGAGAATGATACCCAGTAACAGTATTTCAGCTACTATGACACAGGTTTGAAAAGTGGTTTTTCGAGGCAAGAATACCTGAAGGCCTATAGCTATAGCGGCAATGGTCTGTAAAATGAAGAATGCCAGAGGTCTGCTATATAGCGTACTGTGGATTAGTAGTAATTGCCCAATAATCAGCAACAAGAAGATTAGTACCAAAACACGAAAATGGTGGTTTGTAAGGTCCAATTTGGGATTTGGAGGACTTGTAACTTGCTGTGATCTGTATTTGAATATAAGATAGGTCAGAATACTCAGAATGACAGCAGCACCCAACGGAAAATTGTTGAAGTCAATAACTCTCCCCAGCGCAAGTGCTAATACTCCAACAGCCGCCAACAACGCTCCTACAAGAGCAGCAATTTCCAATCTTCTCATTATCGTGAATCACTACATATCATTTTGAGCAAAGTTCTATAATGACTTCCCTTAGTCTCTGTATTAACTTTGATTCATCTGCTTTTGGGGGAACAGCTATCAAATGACGATCATTCCGTAATATCTCCTCCAACTGATCGAAATCGTACACAATTGTGATATTCAATTCCCGTTTCTCCAGTGCACCAGAAAAGCCAAGTTGATGATCATTCGCCACTTCACCGAATTCCGGCCTGCGAACTACAAGAATTGCCTTCTTCTCAAGTCTGGCAAGTGTTTTCGTAATACCAACTGCCGCATGAGTTATTACTACGCTGGCATTTTTAATATGTGTTTCATGTTGGGATGGAGTACAGAAATCAAAAAAGCTAGCATTAGATGGCCTGTAATTTTCATCTCCCATTTGCATGATTATTTCCTCCCCCAGTTTCGGGGCGATTTCATCCATCTTTTTGACGAGCCTTGGGAAAGGCCTGAGAGTACCAACTGTTACATATATCATACAGCTCTTCCATGGAATTCAGCTTTTTCCCCATACGCTTTAAGCAGCTCAGGATGACGCACAAATATCCTGTCAACAACTGGACTTAGTATCTTTCCCGTTAAAGAACGCTTTTCTACTCTTGATGCTGTCTCTATGAAAATCAATTTCATCCCCAGTATTTTACCAATATAGAACACCGGAATAGCAAATCCACTCCCTCCCGTCGAGACTAGTACTTGAGGTTTCTCCAAAAAAAACACTCGCAATGTCTTTGCTACTACATTCAAAAGGTATAACGGTAATTGAAATGCAACCAAACGTGATCTCAATTCTATACCTTTAAATAGATATGCGTCCTTTCGTTCTTTAGTAACAATGTTTTCTATTGTCATATAGAAATACTCAAAATCCTCGAATGCTTCCTCAAGTGAACTCAATTGAGCGTAGTGCCCACTGCCATCACAAACCAATCCCACTTTGATGTTCTTCTCAGGCGACCTTGTTTTAGATTCATCGTTTGTATTCATTGATGATCCTGAACGTCTCCTCAGCATGCTCTTGTGTTGAAGCTCCCACTACAACCGAATTTATATTGGGCAGTGAAAACAAGTATTCGTAAGCTTCCTTTGGATTGAGCGCCCCGGAAGCAAGTGTGCTCATCGCTAATACAGGAACATCGTATTCTTTTAAGCACCTTTCGCATTCTTCTTTGGACGGATTCATCTGAAAACCGACTTTGTTGAACGATGCCATCACTACTGTATCATGGATACCCCATTCATTGAGATTTTTGGCCAGCCGGGCATAATTCATGGTAGCAAACGCCGGAACGGCATTGTAGTTCTTCCTGACATATTCAACCCAGAACTCGAAGATATCCCGATTGCCCAAACCAAGCGCCAAATCTGTAAGAACATTATGAAGAAAAACGGCTTTCACGGGAAATCCCTTGAATGGCAACATCTCAATATCGATCAGAGTGCCCAGCAAGTCAAAGGCATTTTTCTTCAGTACCCCCAGGCCACCTTTCATCAGTATCTTTGATTTAGCAAGCACACCGGCGGGCGCCAGCATCTCGTTGAGCAATCCCAGCGCACCTTTTTCACTGAACTGTCTCACATATTCCTGTGCAGAGGGAATAATGAGGTATAGATTCAAGTCACTCAAGCCATCTCCCCTCATATGTTCCAGAATTTCCTTCATCGTGGGGTGGGAGGAGACCATCAATGCCTTTACTCCACTATTAGCGCTGAAGCGTATCATCTCAATACTTGAATGAAGTCCATTTAAATGAACTGCCTTGTCTCGTGCAGCCTGCTGGCTCAAATGGTTCACGCCCATGAACTGATTATGCCCCAGTATAATGGAATCCATCTCAATCATTCAATGCCCCCACAGAAGCAATAGCTACGCGTTTTCCCCTC
>JAAGZO010000615.1 GCA_024206195.1 bacterium
GGTCAGGACGCCCCCAGCCTATTTTTTATAATTCGTGTTGTGCTGTGTGTTATGTATTTTAGTGGTAGTGAGCGAATTGGAGGGAACTCAAAACGAAGCTGTTAGCAGTTCGTGAGTCTTTTACAAGAAGAGCAATGGGCATAGGCATAAATAGGCAGTCAATACATGTATGCATATTAGGAATATGCACACAATAGGAATATAATGTAGGTAATTGCAATAGCAACGGGGCAATTACGGCTTGCATTGGATTATTAATAAATAAGATAAATGTGGTCAACGGGACAAACATGAGACAAGAAATAAGACATAGGTATATCATGGGGCATGCTCATCATCTTCTGCTCGCGCCAAGCAGTAGTGGCAATGGTCCAGATACTCCAGGATGATTCGACGCTGGACTGGAGCTGGTTGATCGATGCCGTTCTCCAGATAATCTGTGTCTTCTTTAGTGAGTCTGCCATTTTGTACCCCAATCAGAGCACTCTCACTTCGCGGTTGTCGCCTTTAGTAGTTTGCAATTTCTGCATTGATAATGGCCAACTGGACCTCGAGATTTTTGATACTGGTATACGTAATTTTGTTCTGGATTTGCAACACTCTACTGTATACTGTACAATGAGCAAGGAATTTTTCTTTTGAGTTTGGATAAACTTTGCTGCAGCCATTTAGGCACACGGCAGCTAAGAAAGACTGATCTGTTACTAATCCAGACCTCCATGACCTATCTCTGACCTTTGTCTAAAACCTTCTTTGTTCTTAGCAAAAAA
>JAAGZO010000616.1 GCA_024206195.1 bacterium
CATGAAGCATATTTTACGATCCTTTGCTGATCTAGGACCTGAATGTCAAGCTGGAGTTTACTGTCCCGATTGTGCTGAACTCTGTCCTCTTACTGTCGACACTATAATTCATCGTTGTGAAAATTGTTCCGAGTCATATTGTCTTCTTTGTGCTCATGAGAGTGGCTATTGCCTTACTTGTGAAGCTGATTTAGAAGTATCTTCGATTTCTGACCCTACTTTGTCCGTAGCGAGAACTGTTAAAACTAAGTATTCGTCAATTGATGAGAACACTGAATCTTGTTCTTCCTTTCAATCGACATTTGCTGCTTCTGAGGATGCTGCAACTCCTTGTCCGGATCAAACAAATCAACCATTATCTGCAACTAATATGACATCCCTTTTGCAATTACATAGTCGTATGAAAAATTTTGAACATGTCCTTAAAACTACAAATGCTCTTATTCATGATGTTCGGCTTGCTTTCGAACGTGAACTTCGAAAACAACATAACGAACTTTCTACGCTTTTCAACGTTGCTCAAACGTTTGAAACTCGATTAGATCAATTGGAAGCTGCTTCCTTACCTAAAGCATCTCTTTTCCTTTCTACGGAGGAATTAGATGCTTCGGTAAAAGATTTTTCCCCCATACAAAACAAAACTCCTATGCCTGTTATACGATCTTTTAGTCAAAATTCACGTCCCATTCTTACCACGTCTTCGATACCTCGTCCGCACTCTTTACCGATATTTTCTGGTTTGTTCTTTTGTTGCCTTTGTCTTTCTTATCCGCTTCCTGTGGATATGATGTTGAATCCCCCATTGAATTTCTCTTGTGCCTTAGATTTGGCACCAGCTTCTGCGTTTTCCTTGATTCTTTTTGTTCTCCTTATTCCTGTTATTGTGTTCGTCGCCAGGTTTGTCCAAGAACGAAATAAATCTGAACCTAGAATTAGTACGGTTGACTATCCGATTGAAACTGATTATGTTCCGGAATTGTCTCCGTCTAATTTTTCCGTAAAAATTTGTTGCATGCAAATTTTAAATAGTACGTATTTCTTTCTAACTATAATAGCTACTATTGTTTCTCATTTTTCTATCCATTTAGCCCTTCTTGCTGCTATGGTATCTATTCTAGTTGCTTCGCAACCGCCTGAGAATTTACCCGTATGTGCTTTAGAAGGACAAGCTTATACAAAGCTTACGATCAAGGATAAGGTTCTAGTAGCCTTAATTGATACTGGATCTGCTTTGACTTTGATTTCTCAATCAATCCTTCCACTTATTGGAAATCCTTTTATGTATCCTAGCCCTGTACCAAACGCACAATCTATGTCTGGAATTTTTCCTCTACTTGGAGTTATTTACGTAGATCTTGTCCTTCCGGTGAACATTATCCGGAAAAGAATTTACGTAGTTCAAAAGACACCTTATGATTTGGTACTTGGTACTGATTTACTATCTCAACCTGCTTTACGCCCTATAAGGTTTGATTTTCAATTAGGAACTTTTCGCTTAGGAACAAATGTTCTTCCCCTTAGTACTAATG
>JAAGZO010000617.1 GCA_024206195.1 bacterium
GTTTCCAATGCAGATGCCATTTTAAATGTATCTTTTATTGTTGCTAGATATCTTGGAGCTTCCATGACGTGTCCGTATAGCTCATTGTTCTCGATTTTCATGCTCGCGATGGCTGAGTTTATTAGCCCTTTTCCTAGGTTAGCATCGTTATGCTTATCTGCTAGTTTGGTATCGAATAGTAATGGTCGTACCATGTCCATTATGCTAATGTCCTTTCATACATGAATATTTCTTTAATATGGTTCTGTGGCTTTCTCGGTAATTCAGCGGCCTGAGTCTTGGCACTTTTCTTACTCTTAACTTTATATGTCTTGCTGTTGAGTTCACTTCTTGTGAACATGATTGGTTCATGGTCAGTATACTGTAATGCTTCTCTTCCATCAGAGGCAGTAACTATTTCACATTTATGACCAGATGCCTTTGTTACTCTACTCATTTCTTTTATTAAGAATGCATGGTTAGTAATTGTGCCATACCTGGATACAAACTTATCCTTTGGATGTAACCATCGCGTTATCTGTTTAGAGTCGCATTTCATATATTCTCCTTTAGTGAAAAAGAGTACCCCTTGCGAGGTACTCTTCAATGTTCTTGGTTGTAGTGTTAGACTATCCTTCGAAAGGATCTTCTTCAGAGTCTTGGGAAGCTTTACGAGATTCGAGGAACTGTACATTGTTAGCAACAATGTCTGTTCTGTAACGTTTCTCGTCAGTTTCTTTGTCGTTCCATGTACTCTGCGTGATACGACCTTCGATGTAGACCGGCTTACCTTTTGAGAGGTATTTATCACACGTTACAGCGAGAGGTCCCCACGCAACGATGTTATGCCATTCGCTTCTTTCCTGCTGTTTCCCGTCTTTGTCTTTGTATCTCTCAGTTGTGCAAATAGAGAAATTTACGACGTCACGGTCACTACTGGTCTTACGAATCTCAGGATCTTTCCCAAGGTTACCAATTAACATTACTTTGTTTAATGCAGGCATTATAGCCCTCCTTTTAGAATGTAAAATTTAGTTAATTTACTGTTACATTTCTTGCAAATTTCTGTGCTCGTTAAAAGCTTGCACTTGATGCATATGTACTTAATTGTGCATTTACCTCCTTTATGTAATTTTAACCTGTCGTTATTCTTATTTATATCTATCACTTTACTTTTGTTCTTTTGGGACATCGAATCCTATCTTTCTTAGTGTAGCATTTGCACCGTCTAACTTACCTACTTCTTCTTTTATCTTTGTTAAGAGGTCAGGTATATCATCGTACTTAATGCTTACGTCATCTGTTTCTTCACTGTGGTCTCCATAGGTATATAGTATTCGGCCTTCACTTGCAAGTGATATCATACGCACTGTGGGCAATATGA
>JAAGZO010000618.1 GCA_024206195.1 bacterium
AGGGCAGAACACACTCCTTATAAATGGAAAAACGGGGATGCTAATTTAACAAAACTCGCTCAAAGTGGAACTGAGTATAAGTTTAGATACATAGAACCTTTTCAGAGACGTGTGATAGGGGCGTATTGTACAGATGACACGGATGCTCCTGATATTTCTATTAGGTGGTCTACCGATTGGCCAACAACAGCAATTACAGCTTTAAATTTTCCTGCCGCAAATCAAGTCTATCTTCCGAGTGACAGTTCTATTACTGGAATCAGAACAATGGGGATGAATAGATGTTTTATTTACTGTGAAGACGCTATTCATTCTTTAACATATGCCTCTAATTATAAACAACCTTTTTATGTTTTAAACGTGAACGACCATCAAGGTTGTGAGGGGCATCATTCAATTATCAATATGGGTGACAGGCATTACCTCTTTAACCGGAATTACGGGTTTTGTGAATTCAGAGGGTCAACATTTCCATTTGGAGGAAAACCAATATCTGAGGATATTGAATCTGATATACAGACTATCAGTGCAGATCATATGGATTTAATTGTTGGTACTTATGTTCCCTTACAAAGAGAGGTTTGCTGGACAGTCCCGTTAGATGGCGGAACAACGCCAAGCCATTTACTTTATTACAATATAGACACAGGGGCTTGGAGAAAGCGAAATATCGCTGCAAGATATATTGATTCATGGAGAGTTTATGAGGATTACACATGGACTGATTTTATTACAGCAATAGGCGGAACGGGAGTATGGAGTGATGCTGGTACAGAAACATGGTCACAGTATGTTTCACAGCGATCAAGGTTAGTACATGGCCATGAAGACGGACATCTTTATCATTCATATTCAGAAGCATATAATACTTCAAATATAGATGGGTATAGAATAGAACCAGCGATGGATTTTGGGGATTCTGCGAGACAAGATTTATTGCAGGAAATATGGTTTACCATAGGGAATTCAGGGTCTTTTTCAATAGATATATATCACAGAAGCGCCAATACGGTAGCCGAATTATTAGGTGAATCATGGACAGCATTAGACTCCTTATCTTGTAACAACCCTGCCTTACCAAGAATAACCTGTGAAAAATCTGGTCGTTACCACCAGATAAAATGGGGAACCAATTTGAAAGATGAGAAATTTGAGGTTAGTTCCATTATTTTAAAATACACACCTCAAGGTTACTTCTAATGGATTTAAGACCACCTCCGCAAGATACAGAAGACATTTCAGTATGGTTGCAAGATCTTTTCAATTATCTTGAAAAAGCTACGACCTTTTTAGTGGGATCTGCCACATGGGACCCTGGTAGTATCGCAGATGGTGATGAAGAGGCTAAAACTGTAACTGTGACGGGGGCAGCACTTGAGGACTTCGCTCAAGCAAGTTTTTCTTTAAATGTGACAGATTTAGCGTTAGATGCACAGGTAACAGCAGCAGACACAGTTACGTGTGTTTTTTTAAATAATACAGGTGGAGCAATAGACCTTGGGGAAGGGACACTCAGGGTAAGAGTTGTCCCAAGTTTATAGGAGATAGTATGGCGTTTTCAGACAATATACCAGATGTTGCAAATCAAGTAGCTTCAGACATAGGCGCAATAGATGATAGTTTAGCTCATTTAAAAGATTGCTTGGAGGCTATTTGTACAGGATATAGCGATTCAAGCACAGCGAGTTTAGAAGTCAATGATGTTGCAGACGCGACAAGGGTAGATGATATAAAAGTCAATGAAGATGTTTCTGTCACAGCGACAGCAACGGAGATTAATTTACTCGATGGCGTGACAGCGACTACAGCAGAATTGAATATTCTCGATGGCGTGACAGCTTCAGCAGCAGAGATAAATATAACAGACGGAAAGACATTTATTGATGAAGATGATTTGAGTTCTGACAGTGCCGCTGGTATAGCCTCGCAGCAAAGTATAAAAGCTTACATAGATAACAACCAAGGAGCATGTGCAAATAACGCTAACGGGAATCCTAATATCAGTGACACTACGTTCACCATTGATTCTTCTATCACTGAAAGTACTTGGGAAACTGTAGGGCCAACAGACTCAGGCGCGGATAATATATGGACAGGCTTAGACACTGTACCGACTGGTGTGGCTTGGGTTAGAATAAGGGTACATAGTGTAGCAACAGCAGGAGCAGCGTCTAGTCAGTTATACTCAGAGGTACATGCAAGAAAGAACGGTAGTTCTGAGGCAGCAGCAACGGACAACACTATAAGTTATATAAGGGATACCACTGTAGCCGGTGGGGGTGCATATGTGCAGGATGTTTGCGAAGCAACTATTCCTGTAGATGGGGCTGTGATTTTTGATGCCTATTGGGTAAGTAGCTTTAGTTCACTTTCTATTTACTGCACACTTGTAGGATATGGATATAACGCATAATTAAAAAGGAGGGGAATATGAAAGCAGTAAAGATAACAAATCCGATTTACATTCAGTTAGCAGCACCAGAGATTAAAAAGTACGTGGATTTTTCTCATATGTGTTGGCACCCAGTAGACACAGGTGGAAGTGTGGAAGAATATAATGCGATAGAAATAGGGTGGAGTTTTTAAATGGCAGAAACATGGAATAGTGGAGTAACCACAATAACAAACCAAGTAGCGGATGACATTCCTAATATAAAAGAGAATCTTACTTTTCTTGCTAATAGATTTGGATATTTGGTTGATCCTACCGAAACAGATCAGGGTTCAGCCGGTAATGGTCGGTCTATAAAAGATTTTGTTGATTCTGTTGGTTCTACTAAAAAAGCTACCCTTTTCTTTCCTCATTATGCTGATGATGGCAATACCACGACTTACACTCTTGACACTTCTGAAACAATGTCATCTAATTTTTTTATAGATATACAACCTGGGGCACAAATAGCGATAGCCACAGGGGTTACATTAACCATAGAAGGTGGTTTTAAAGCGGGATTAACAAAATGTTTTGCGCTTACGGGTACTGGTGCAGTTTCCTTCTCGTCTAATTTAATTAGTCGGGTGCATCCTCAATGGTTCGGTGCAGTTGCAAATGGATCTACGGATGACCAGGCAGCGATACAAGCAGCAATAACGGCGGCAGGTAAAATTCCCGTTTCCTTTCCTTATACAAACAGTGCTTACCAGGTTGAGTCAAGCATCGCACTTGGGGCATACACATCGCTAATCGGAGAGGGGCAATATAGCACAAATATTAGAGCTACCGGAGATGTGGATATCATAACCGGCAGTGCTATCAGTGGTGTTTATCTTGAGAATTTATTAATAGTAAATCAATCTCCTGCCGGTGATTGCCAAGGCATATCCTTTAATGATGTCCACAATTGGACGATTGTTAACTGCTCTTTAAGTAACCATAAAACAGGCATTAAGGCGATAGAATCTTATATCGGTGGAATAGATAATACCATTGTTCAAAATTGCGATGACTACGGAATACACATAGAAGATGCCGCAAACAATATTGTTATAAATCGCTGTGTAGTCGCAAATAATGATGATGTTGGAATCTATATCAAGGGCGCAACATCTGGAGAGATATCCGGCAGAAACATTGCGATTAGGGATTGCGATATAGAATTTAACGATGGATATCAAATAGTTATAAAAGATACCTATGATATAACTATAGATCATAACTATTTTGAAGAAAATGCTACATCTGATGTACTATATGACATTTATGTTGACATGGACACATACCCATCGAATGTAATCAACATCATAAACAATAGTTTTTCACGGAATGATACAGGGGCCGGGAGTGGGAATATATATGCAGACAATATGGATGTGCTGAATATAAAAGATAATTATCTTTATGTCACAAACACGGCAGCTTTTAGAAATCCATTAATCACACTCGGCTCTGATATTCGTGTTGTAAACTACGAAGGCAATCGCCCAGACTTCGCCGGGGGTGCTGTGCATGGGGCCACTGTTCTTGACCCTGCCGGAAAAATTATAGGGATGAAAAAAGATAACCTTATTTTAAATGCCGGGTTTCACAATCTTAATAATGCAACAACTTTTACCGATTGGGCCTATACTGCTGGCGGAAACTGTGCAATTGATACAGCACCAACAAGTCATCCGGGACCGGGAAGGGCAATAGCTTTTCAGCAAGCAGCATCTAATGATACACTGACAAGTACCCTTATTGATG
The DNA here is from genome assembly GCA_024206195.1 of bacterium. Next base: position 4,184 of record JAAGZO010000618.1, read on the forward strand.
TTCTGCCGTATACATATTATACAGCTTCAATCTGGCTTAAGGCCGATACACAGGGGGATGCAGGGCTTAGAATTTTCGATGAAGATAATTTGAAAATTGTTGAATTACACGAAAATGATGTTTTAACTACCTGGCAAAAATACGTGTTTTGTTTTAAAACTGCAACCACAACAACGCAAATACAATTTCACATTATACATAAAGACACTGGAACCGATAAAATATACATCTATCAGCCATCTATAGTGCAAGGCGTCTCCCCTGGAGAGTTTGCAATTCGTAAACCCCCATCGTTAACTACCAGGATTGAGTGGAACCCTGGTAATCTTATTGATGGTGCCGGTGAAACGAAAGGGTCTATTACAGTGACAGGTGCAGCGTTGGGTGATTTTGTTACAGTATCAGCACCTTATGATTTACAAGATTGTATTGCTACGGGCTATGTGCAAGCTTCAAACAATGTTGAGATAAGATTGCAAAATGAATCAGGTGGAGCGATAGATTTTGCAAATGGCTATTGGCATGTTAAAGTAGATAAACGATCACTATTATAAAAGGAGGGGAGTATGAAAGCAGTAAAGATAACAAATCCGATTTACATTCAGTTAGCAGCACCAGAGATTTTAAAGTACGTTGAGAAAATCAAACAGGATGGAATAACCTATGAGTCTTTTATTACTTTTCTTCAACAGACAGCACAATTCGGTGGAGAGATATCTCAGGTATGGATGGTTATAAAAGACAATCTTCCTGTAGCGTTTGGGCAGTTTAATATAGCAGCACCTCCATATATAGGTACAGCTACTTTTAATCATGCTTGTTCATGGGCAAAAGATAAAGAAGCGTTTGGCTTACTAAT
>JAAGZO010000619.1 GCA_024206195.1 bacterium
AACACCACTTCCCAGAATCCCCAACACAACAAGCTTACTAGCACCACCATACACATTAGTGCGTATTCGTATTTACTGAACTTGAGTTTGATTAATCTTTTCATAATCCTACCTCTGTGTATTATTTTCGATTCATTTCCAACAAAACATCTTCGTACACCCATTGCATTTCATTACCGGAATGATGGATCAGGTATTCGATTTCCACAAACTCCGCACCTTCATCATCCAAGATGGAAGTTGTACGGATGCCACGGATGTTGCCAATGACATCTACAGGGTGTTCTACTGTTTCAATTGTGATTGTTACATTTTCATTCAGGTTGTATTTTGTGTGCATATCAGCATTCCTCACTCTTAAACTTTTCCAACACTTTAATAGCATCCAGCACTTGTGTCAAATCATTTTCGTCATTAATTTTAAAGTCACCAAAATCTGTCCACAATTCAACAGTATCTCCATCAATCAGCACTTTCATGCTGTGTTGTTCACACAAAGCTTTGATGTTTTGGAGGGGTATCTCTATTGATAGAGTATCCACCTCCTCAGACGCATCGTGTGGCGTTGTTAGTGTTTTATTGGAGCAAGTGTGTTCATGTTCAGAAACGATTGTCTGAGGGGTTTGTGGGGTGTCTGAGAGGGAGAGTTCTTCTCCCTCTATTAACTCGAAATCGTTTAGGGATGTGAACTCCTCATCTTTAGTGTAAATAGCCCACAAACCTTCATTACAGTTAAAAGTCACATCGCGAGTTAGTACATTATGAGTATCAACCTCACAAACCACAAACTCTTGACCTTTGACAATATCACATCCACAATAATTATCACCATCGCCATCTTTCAGACAACGGTATTTCTTTCCAACTTCGAATTTTTCAATAGCCATGATTTATTTCTCCTCTACTTAATAATAGTCTTACCTAAGTCTCGATACCAAGAGTATACATCATCCCCATGAATATACAACTCTTTTTCTCGACCATCGTTATGTTTTAATGATAAACGGAAATTATATCCCGACATGTGCATACGTTCAATTTGATACTCTTCATGCTTCCAACCGTTATGTGCTAACACTTTAGTTTTAAAATCTAGCTCGTATTGTGGGTGAAACACTACCTCTAAAATACAACGTACAACAGTCTGTGATTGTTTAAATTCTGTTGGTGTGATCATACTCATTTCCTCTTTCGTATGTCCCGTTGGTATGTGGTGGATATTAAACAAAGAAGATGGGTGGGGTCAAGAGAAAATTTAAATTAATTTTTATTCTAATCTTTTGTTGACAAGAAGAGATGAGGTGTTATGATTTGACACATACCTTACAGGAGAAAATTTATGAACTTCACCCCAGAGCAAATTGATAAGAAATGGCGTAATAAGAAGAGCAGTTGTGCTAAACGTAAAATTCCAATGCTTCTATCTCAAGAGGAGTTTACTTACCTCTATCAACACCACAATATGGTTTGCGAATACACTGGGGATAAGATGTCCACTGATCACCTTAAAGATAACTATATCAGTCTTGAACGAATCGATGAAACACTTCCATATCAAAGTGGAAACATTTGTTTTATCACCAAAGCTGCAAACCACGTTAAGGGGTCAATGTTCGATCACAAAACAAATAGCGGCATCAAACTTCTTGGTAAGCATCGTGAAACATTCTTTAAACTTGTTGACGTTATAAGAGATGAAGAGTATATTAACAATCTCAAAAATAAATACACACAAGAGAACATTAAACGTATGATGTCTGGCGATGAACTTGATATCAAAGAACAAACACAATTTACAAAAGGGAAGATTATGAAAACAACTATCACACAACACACCATTCAACAAAACCGCTTACGTAAATACCTGAAGTTTGTAGATGAGATGGAGAAGTTTGGTTGTACAGTGTCTATGAGTGCATCTCAGTTTAATGTTAAACATCAACGTCAAACGTGTTCACTATCAAAACAACCACTGGATCACACTAACCCGTACTATTTGATTAAAGATAAGACGCAACCAGTCACAAAAGATAACCTGTTAATTGTGAATCAAAACGTAGGTAAGAGTATTGACTTCTTGATGAGTAAGACAGGGTTAAACTGGAAAGGTGTTCAAGGTGTTTACAAGAATCTAGCTAAGTAATAAGAGGAAACAACAATGGAACTAATCCAAAACATCAACATTCAGCACCTCTCAGCGTCTCTGACAGGGATGTTGTTCACAACAGTACATTGTATTAAGAACACACATACAACGCTCCTACGTGACGTACAGGGACGCTCAGAGGCAATTGACAGCAACCCTATACTCATCTTAGATAACACAGCTCACTTGTTCGTTAAGACTAATTATTTTAATCACAAAAATAATCTATCAGCACTTGAAAGTGTTTTAGGAAAGGAGTATATTGAGAACAACACAGACTTTGATGTGTTTGCATACATTGAAGAGATTGAAGATATGTTAGAGGAGAGGGAAGATGTTTAAAAATAAAGTGACAATATGCCTTGCTGTTGGTTGCTGGGGATTTGCTTGTGGAGTGTTGGGTAATGCGTTTATGCATATCAGCGACTCTTCCCAAAAGACAGAGATAGAACAACAGTTAGTGATACCTCTACTAAAGTTCTGTAAAAGCACAGTGATTGTGAGTAGCCGCAATATCAACCTAGAAGATAACACAGCTATTTTTGATTGTGGTTATCATGATAAATCTGTATACCAGATCAACTACAAAACTTTAGAAGTGGAAACACTTATTGAAGGAGAGGAAATCAATGACTAAGATAGAGTACGCAACAACGTGTCCACATCACCACAGCAATAAAGATAACACACCTGTAGAGGTTGTACAGCTCACAGAAGATGAGTGGGAATACATTATGGATAAAGTTGAGAATGGTGGTGAGGTGAACGAAGCGTTGTTGGCAGCAGCTAAGAAACACGCTGAGTTTGAGCAAGCAATTAGCATTGATAATGTGACGGGAGTGTGATATGTTAGATTTTACAAGTTCTACATGGTACAAGTTTCTAGTGGTTTTTGGGATTATACCTTTAGCATGGAATTTAGTAGATAAAAACCTATTGCTTTCTTTGGTATTGGTGGTATGCCAGATTCCTTGGTTCTACACAACATGTTGTAAAGATAAATAAGAAGGGGTGTAATATGAAGAAAGTAGAAGGGTTTCAGACAGAAGATGGAGAGTTCTTTGTTAGTGAACAACAGGCTAAACAACATGAACAAACATTAGATTTCATTAAGGAATATGAGCAATTACCAAAGCAAGAACAACTGCAGATTACCGTAAATACAGGGTTAGGAGTTGCTGTAGGTTATGCTTCTGGTGAAGGTTTGGTTAAGTGGGTTAAGAATAACAAAGACTTAGCAGGTAAGTTAGTAGGACGAGGTGTGGTATGCAAAATTTAGTAATTATGAAATCTGAGAAAGGTGTTTACGTGGGCAGTGACGTTATCAATTACCGCGGTCGAGCACACCTACCTTGGGGTCGTTACCGTTACAACAAAGGGGCAACTTTAACACCGACATTCACAAGCGGTTGGATGTTTATGGAAGGTGTGGAAACAATTACATCTGTAGAAGAGAAACTACCTACGAAGTATGTTAATATCCGGTGGGAGCTTATAGATAAAGAAGATAACCCTATCAACCTTCCTGAAGTCTTGAGAGGAGAAGATGTAAAAGAGTGGTGGGACGATGACGATGATGTCTACGATTATTGTTTTGGTGTGAAAAGTCCTTATTACAAATACCGCACTTTCTACCAACGGAAAAAGGATGTAGCACCAGAAGAGTGGAAAGAGGTAGAGTTTACAGTTAAAAACCTTGGAACCATTTTACAATCAGAAGTAGACAACTTTTCAGATATGAAGATTGTTGTAGGTAAGACGGGTTATCAATCTAGTAAACCAAATACTGATATTCAGCAAGACTTGTCGAAGATTGTCACTTACGCTGAGATTGAGAAGATGTTAGTTCCTGACTTAGCATTACATAATCGACCATGTTCTGTTAGTGCGGACACAACATACAAGATCATCCGTAATCATATTAAAGATAATATCGATGGTAAGTATGCCCGTGTCACAAGTGACTACGATTTCTGTTTCACAGTTAATAAACGTGTACGAGTAGAACCTTACACATACCAAACAGAGATTAAGAAAGCTAACGGTAGAAGCTACGCACGTCCCCGATTCAACACTCACAAGGTTGAGTTTAAAGAAGTGGAAATCTTTGAAATGTGCCCTAGTAAAGTATACCGAGGCTACACACCAATTGCAGGTTTTAAAGGTGAGAGTCTTTCTGACTTAGCAGAGAATATTAAACTTTACTTGACAGAGCTTATGGAAGTGATTAATCTACCAGTACACGAATGTTCTCATTGTAACGGTAAGGGTGCTGTAGTCAAGAAAGTTGAAGATAAAAATAAGCGAGGTGATGTATGACAAACCCAATTTATTTTGAATTCGTACACCAATATGAAGGAGTCAACTTCGAATGCGTGGCAGAAGTGTTTGTAGAGCTTCCTGTTCCAAATGGAGACAGTGATTGGGATGAGATGGGAGTTAAGGAAGTAGAGAGTTTCGAATGTACGTCTCACCCAAGCGTGAGTGGGCAAGATATCAACCTTGATGATAAAGATATCTTGCGGTATTTTGATTTGCATGTAGAGATGATGGTTAATGAGAGTTTTTGAGGAGAAGTATTATGAATTATAAGAAGGTGATTGAAGATTACAACAACGGAACCCTTAATGGAGACATCACCACACTTGTCATGGATAATGACGGTGGTTACTGGGATGTGAACACAGGTGATGAAGATATAGATGAACAACTTGAGCAAGAGTTGGAAGATAAATATGGCGCTCCTAATGGTTATCGTGATATTGTTAAGGTGTTATGTGCAGCGGGTGTGAAGGCTGATTGGTGTTGAGGAGGTAGTTATGAGTACAGATTACTCACTAATGTATAAGCTTGGTTATGAGTTAGATATAACAGAACATAGTACTTTGTTTGACATCACTTTATGTGAAGGTCGAGAACAATCATGGGCTGAGATTAGTGATTTAACACTTGATGAAGTTAAACTGATTAATCAGAGGATCACCAATATTATCAGTTATTTTGATCCAGATTATGGGGGTTGTAAGGTAGATTATGAAAAACAATAGAAAGATCGGAGCTGTACAGATAGGGAATAGTTATGGATAAAGTAGAAATGTTAGGGAAATACGGAGACATTCCTGTACAGTTTACAAGTTGGTATAAGAATCAATTCACCCTTAAACCTGTTTCTGACAACAGTGAAAGTATTCTTATTGAATTCTCTCCTGATTACAGAGATAATTTGGGCTTTCAAGAAGTCACCACTATCAGGGAGTTAACAGAACTGGACGACCACAACCACCTATACATCTTTGATGGATGGGAAGAAGGTGGAGGACGTAGAGAAGTTTATTACGGAGAAGGTGAGGCATAATCAATACACGTAAAGTAAAGAAAGGTCAAATCAGGCAAGTGAACGCTCCACAAGGGATTACGGTTGTATGTATGTCATTCTAGAGGTTTGGGACGACGGGGCAGATATTATGTGGTTGACAGGGGTAGATATTAACCGCAAAGATTATTTCGTCAACGAAGAACTTGAAGAAGATATTGTAGTGATGTAACATGTTCAGCGACATGGCTTTTGTATGTAAAGATGTCACAGCGCTGTGACATCTTTAATATCGAATACCTCCCTCGCCTCTGTGTATCCTTGAAACGTAACTTTAGGTATGTAGTGTTTATCTAGCGAGAAGTTTAATAATTTTCTTTCTCTCACTACACAGTCTTCATGGTTATGTTTCTCAAGGTAGATTATACCCACTGTATAAGATTTAGGTAGAGATGATTTGATATCTATAACCCTTCTTTCTGGGCAAAAGGATCTGCCTATCTTATAAAAAGACTCTTCAGTGTTTTCTATTCTTAAAATATAGAGATAATCATCTTCACATCTTTTTGCCTCATAAATACCATCAACAAACCCCGAAAAACTATTTGTAAGGTGGTAACATATCTTGCAACGAGTGTTATGGTTTATGAAGTTATTAAATGTACTTACCGTCTCGTGACCTCTTTTTACAAACCCACGCGAACTTAGAAAAGCTCCGTTGTTTACACTCCGATTTAAGTTCTACTTCCTGTTGTATCCCTTCTGTCTTGAGTATACCCTCCACTTGCTTTACCCTATCCTCTATACTAAGTGCTCTAGCCTCTACTAGTGACTTTCTACCCACTACTGGGTCACCTCTTCTATTATTAAGAAAGTTTGGGATATTACATCCCTCCCAATTGTTACCTGTTACTGGATTATAAAGTTTAATATAAGTTTTGTTCCCATTGAAAGACCCTTTAAAACCTTTAAAAATGTACCCTCTTGACTCACACATCCTCTCAATTTGAATAGTTCTTTGATACTCAGACCACTGATAATTTCTCGCGCAAGCGCAGGGGCACCTACTTTTTAGATCAGAAGGAGATTTAACATTGAAAGGTTGAGGAAATAACTCTTCATCTTCGTTACAGGCGGAGCAGTGTAGATCCACCGAACTATCGGTATTTTCTTTAATTATCGTCAGCACAGCCCCTTTAGGTGTAATTTTTGACCAACCTACTTTATAAACCTTTCTCATTAGCCCACTCCTTTAGGAAATCATTTATTGCATCTTTCTTCATTCTGGTATACTCTTTACACCCGTTCAGGAATATTTCATGTGAGGGGTCATTTTTAGATTTTAATCTGGATGATAAATTCAAAACTGTTTGGTAAGAGAAAAGCCCTTTACGGATAGCATTCGCTACTTCATAAGAGCAGGTATAATCTTTAAGTTTCATGTTGACACCTCTTAATTTATTATGTTATAGTTTATTATAACATTTTATAATAGGTTTGTCAAAGGAGGGTTATATGGTAGAGATTTGGACAGATGGTAGTTCCATCAATTACAAAGGTAAGTGGTTTGGAGGAAGCGGTGCAATTTTGAAATATAAAGACACAACTAAGTGTTTAGCGGAGACCTTACCAGACTTTACCAACAACATGGCGGAGATTTACGCGATGATTTTGGGTCTTAAAGGGTTAAACAGGCGTTGCGAGGTGACTATCTTTACTGACTCAGCTTACAGCCTACAATGTGTCACATCGTGGATACCTAAATGGGTTAAGAATGATTGGAAAACAAGTAAGGGTTCTCCAGTTAAGAATAAAGAACTTATTACACAGCTTTACGATCTGTGCCAGACACACAAGGTGAAGTTTGTCAAAGTAAAAGCTCATTCAGGTATTGACTTAAACGAAAAAGTTGATAAACTTGCCTACAAAGCCGCATTAAAAGGGAAGGAGAGTTATATTGAAAGTGACGCAAAATACAAGTTCAGTTAAGGATAAGAGGTTTATCCAAGGTCTACATAAAATGACACGGGAGCATTGTGAAGCTCAAGTGAAAGGTCATGCAGGAAATTTCTATAACGAAATTGCTGACCAACTTGCTTGTGAAGCAAGTAAACAACTAAAAGATTTGGAGGGTTAATGAGCGTTAGTGCAAAGAAAGGTCGTCAGTTAAGACAGTATTACCGTCACGAAGAACCGCTTACAGTTGACGAGGTTAAGACATTTCCCTGTGTTGCTGTTCCTCAACAAGATATTATTGCGGAAGATGCTGAGTATTTTGGTGTAAGGTCTGAGTACAGTCAAGAAGATGGAACCACTCTAGTGGCTTCATATTTCCCTTACTACAATCAGGACGGGAAACTTACAGGATATAAACGCAGAGATTGGACTAAGGATAAGGAAGAACATGGTCACTTCACTGTAGTGGGCGTGGTTAAAGTAAGTAGTCAAATGTTCGGTCAACACAAATGCAACCCTTCCAAGAAAACAACCTTGGTCATGGCGGAGGGGGAAGGTGATTGTATCGCTGCCTATCGGGATATGTTAAATGCAATTAATAGCAGTAGTTGGAAAGGAAAATTAGTTCCTAATGTTGTAAGTTTAAACTGTGGGGCAGGTAACGCCCAACAATCTGTTGCTCACAATGAAGATTTTATCAGAAGCTTCAAGGATGTCTGTTGTGTGATGGATAACGATGAAGCCACGGAGATGGAAAGAGCGAAGGGTATCAAGAAGGGCAAAGAGGCTACCGAGGATATCGCAGCTTATCTTCTTTCACCTGACTTCCATGTGGTTAAGTTTCCAGAAGGTGTTAAGGATGTTCGTCAGTGGGTGGATGAGAAACCTGACTCTTTCGCAAAGGCAGTGGCTTTTAATAAGATTAAGTATTCACCTGAAAAAATCCTCAGCACAAGAGATGTTAATGTTTCAGACCTCCGTAAGAAAAAGAAGAAAGGTATCCCACTGAGACACTTAAAGAAACTAGAGCATAAAACCAAGTCTCCTATTAAAGGTGAATTGTGGACTCTCACAGCTCCAAGTGGAGCAGGTAAAAGCACCATTGCTAGGGATATTGAGTTCGATTTAGCTAGTTATTTGAAGAACGGGCTTAATCCTGATGACATGTATTCTTTCAGGGAAGATGAAGTCTTGAAGTGTGATGACGGTCTTGTCAGACTGGTAGATTTCGAAGAGGGGGAGAAACTTGGTATTATCCGTTTGGAAGAGGGTTATGATGAGAGTCTCAATTCACTTTATGCTATGGACTTAGGAATAGATCCTAAAAAGTTTGTAGAAGATGTTGAGGGGAATATTTCAGCAGAAGACCACGATAAGATACACCAAGATTGGCAAGAAAAGGATTGCCTCTATGTCCTCGACCATTTCGGTTCTTTAGGAATCGAGACTTTAATATCCAAATTAAAACAGATGATGGCTTTTGGTTGTCGTTGGTTCGTACTTGACCATTACACGATGTTAGTAAGTGGTATGAGAACAAGTAACGATGTTAAGGAGCTTGACATTATTATGACGGAACTAGCTGCATTTTGTCAGCAATATAATGTATTCATCCTAGGTGTTTCTCATATGAAACGTAAAAATATAGACCCTCCTAAATGCAAAGATACAGGTGATCAGCTTCCATTCTT
>JAAGZO010000620.1 GCA_024206195.1 bacterium
GGGTACCCTATCATAGACAGACCGATCTTTTCCACTTCATAGAAAAAGAAACTCATTGTTGGTGCATACGCGTCATTCAAGAACTCACCTAGAGACCTCTTTTTATCATTACATTTTTTGCAAGGCTTTTCACACAATTTACAGACTAATAAGTTGATTGAGCGTAGCATCCGCTAAACATGGTTGTAAACATAAACATCTCAAAACCATGCCTCTCCACTGATGATTATCCCATTTATTCCGGGAATCGGCGGTCATCTCAAAAGCGTTGAAACAAAATATCCTGATTCGCACCTGGTTCACATATCCTGGCCACATATCAGATATGTTCACCAAATTCAGAGGAAAAAACATATATTTGAAGACCTAGGATATTGTATATTACGCTCATTGCTCGTGAGGTGTCAAATACATTGGGGAGAGAGGGCACAATTTGAAAGTAAGAGTGGCAGAGCACTTGCATGGCTCATCGAGAAATACTTAACTGAACACTTGCTAAACAACACAGACCGTGAA
>JAAGZO010000621.1 GCA_024206195.1 bacterium
CAAAATCGATAATCAAACGACAACTGTGTTCTCATCAATCACTTTTTGCTTTCATACAGCGGTCATCACAAACAGCATTCTTAAAACCTAGCATTCAAATCATCATTGTCAGAAAGATTAATTTCAGGCTGTCCAAATGGAATCGCAAGCAGAAGAGCGAAATCATATCTGAACTGACCATGAATTCCGCAAATTAATCCATCTGCTGGACCGTTATGCAAGCGATCCAATAAATATTGCTTCTGCTTTATGTTCTTTTTCTGCTTTTATGTTAAACTACCTAACACATACCTTTCCTTTTGATAAAGAAGTTCCACAATGACAAGATACTATATACGTACCACATCATTTCAGAAGCAAATAGTCAATTCAAATTGGCACATGCATAGATAGTGATGGTATATGATATAACAACCAACCAGATGGTGCCTCGTGTAATTTACCAATAAAATACACACGTTGCGATGGTCTAAACCCATTCATATTTAATGACAGTTTTTCATACTTAGCAATGATTTTTTGTCACCCACAGCCAACTTCCATACATAGCACAACCCGCGAATACATCCTGTTTACAGCCTGTAAACAAAAAGCAATTGAAGGTCGCTGACCAAAAAGCCACATGTTTACATGATCTCCAGCATGTTTACAGACAGTAATCCTCGTGCCTGCCATTACTGGCTGTAAACAGCAATTTCTGCATGTAAACTGGCAGCAATTCAGTCCTTCATGTAAACG
>JAAGZO010000622.1 GCA_024206195.1 bacterium
ATTTGCCTTTTAGAAGGCTGGGCCTAATTAGGCCAGAAATTCCATCCTTGCCAGAAAGGGTTAAAGTCTTTTCACCCTTGTCTATGTATTTGATAAATTCAAAATTTATAATTCAAAACCCCCTTGTATGACCTGGTTTATATGTTTAACTATGTTCTAATTATCCGTTTTATTTCTTACAGGAGTATTTCAGGGATAGCTAAGAAATCCGGGTTTTTATGCTCTCGTTTCCTCTTTGATAGGTTGACTCATCTGTTTCCGTTCCATGTTTTGTTCCATTTGAATAGATCTCGACGGGTCGTGAGACGCTAATCGGATGCCAGACTTCTTTGATTTCAAGAATAATTCTCGATATTAGTCTGTACCGTCGGGTGGGTACCATTTTATTCAGGTTCCAGTTTATATTTCCCGATTTATATATTTCGTGCCAGTTTATATTTAGTCCCGGTTTATATGTGGAATAGTGTCACATACAGTAATCAATGGGATCTGAGAAGAATCAAGAAACAAGAAACAAGAAGGAAGAAAGAAGAGACAAGCTGTAACAAGTGTTGAATAAAAATTTGCATAAGTGACCTAAGTTTACACTCACATTTGGAACTGTTACTGAGACTGAGCAGTCAGGCCATTGTGTACGTACGTGTGTGAAGTTAGCAATAATGGATTTTGGCGAACCTCGTTACGGCATGAGTAAACGAGGTGGCAAGCTTATTTTATGGCCAAGTGGAGTTCTGGAAGGGATTTTCTACAAGTTCTCACGTGCATCCCGAGCGGCTGAATCTTCCCG
>JAAGZO010000623.1 GCA_024206195.1 bacterium
TAACGCAGGTAGAATCCGTGGGATCAACTCTAAAATCAGAGGCGGAGAGGTACAACACACAGGTGTTGTCCCCTTCCTTAAAAAGTTTGAATCAACTGTCAGATGCTGTACACAAAACGGTATCCGAGGTGGTTCTGCTACAGTTCACTTTCCTATCTGGCACCAAGAAATAGAAGATATTATTGTTCTTAAGAATAATAAGGGTACAGAAGACAATCGAGTGAGGAAACTTGACTACTCAATCCAAATTTCAAAGATTTTCTACGAACGTTTCATTGCGAATGGAGAGATTAGCCTCTTCTCACCGCATGACGTACCAGGTCTCTATGATGCTTTTGGTACTGATACATTTGACGATTGCTATGTGGGCTATGAATCAGATCAGTCTGTTCCAAGAAAGACTGTCAATGCCCAAGAACTTATTCTAGATATCCTGAAAGAGAGAGCAGAGACTGGTCGGTTGTATTTGATGAATATCGATCACTGTAATACACACTCTTCATTCAAAGATAAGGTTTATATGAGTAATCTCTGTCAGGAAATTACTCTACCTACATATCCTCTTCAACATATTGATGATGGTGTTGGTGAGATTGCTCTATGTATTTTGTCAGCAGTTAACGTTGGTAAGATTCGTTCTGATGAGGAGCTTGAAGATTTGTGTGATCTTTCAGTCCGTGGTCTAGAAGAACTGGTAGACTATCAGGAGTATCCTGTAAGGGCCGCAGAAATAGCTACAAAGGCCCGTAGATCTCTTGGAGTAGGTTTCATTGGTCTTGCACACTATCTCGCTAAACTGGGATATAATTATGATAGTCAGGAAGCGTGGGATGCCGTCCATGGATTGACAGAATCCTTCCAGTATTATCTTTTGAAGTCTTCAAATGAACTTGCCAAAGAAAAAGGACATTGTGAATACTTTGGTAGAACAAAGTATGCAGACGGTATCCTTCCTATCGACACATATAAAAAAGATGTGGACGAAGTTTCATCACAGGAGTTACAACATGATTGGGAGAGTCTACGATCATCTATATCCACATACGGACTCAGACACTCAACACTGTCTGCTCAGATGCCATCAGAAAGCAGTTCCGTTGTGTCAAACGCAACAAATGGAATTGAGCCACCTAGAGACTATTTGTCCATTAAGAAGAGCAAAAAGGGTCCGCTTAAGCAGATTGTCCCACAGTATGGCTCTCTTAAAAACAACTATACTCTTCTTTGGGACATGGCTTCTAATCGTGGTTATATCAATGTTGTAGCAGTGATGCAGAAGTTCTTTGACCAAGCCATCAGTGGTAACTGGTCTTATAACCCTGAGAACTATCCTGATAACGAAGTCCCGGTCTCTGTAATGGCACAAGACTTCTTGACAACATACAAGTTGGGATGGAAGACTAGTTATTATCAGAATACATATGACATCAAGACTGATGAAGCACCAGAGGAAACTCCTGAACTTCAAAATCTCCTAAATGATATTATGGAGTCCGATGAGGACGATTGTGAAAGCTGTAAAATTTAGACTAGAGGCGTAAATGCAGTACGATTTTGTATCAAGCAAAAAGTATAATGATACTAATACTGTCCAAGGAATGACAGTTTTTAATACTGAACAGGTTGATACTAAAAGACAACCAATGTTCTTTGGTAAACCATTGGGAGTACAAAGATACGATTCTTATAAGTATCCAGTTTTTGAGAAACTAACAACTCAACAACTGGGGTATTTCTGGAGACCAGAGGAAGTTTCTCTCCAGAAAGATAGGGCAGACTATCAGTTACTTCGTCCAGAACAGAAGCATATCTATACTTCTAACCTGAAGTATCAGATTATGTTGGACTCTGTTCAGGGTCGTGGTCCTGGTATGGCATTCATTCCATACTGTTCCTTACCCGAACTGGAAGCTTGTATGGAAGTATGGGGATTTATGGAGATGATCCATAGTCGTTCCTACACCTACATTATCAAGAATGTATATTCTGATCCTAGTGTTATCTTTGATCATATTATTAATGATCCACGTATCCTTGAAAGGGCTTCAAGTGTTACCGAGTCCTATGATGACTTTATTAACACTGCTCAACAATGGGGTAATGGTAATTTGTGGAAGGAAGATTTCCGTGACACATATACATCCAAAGAAGATATCAAAAACGTCAAAAGAAAACTCTATAGGGCAGTTGCAAACGTAAATATCCTTGAGGGTATCAGGTTCTACGTCAGTTTTGCCTGTTCTTTTGCCTTTGGTGAACTTAAACTCATGGAAGGATCTTCTAAAATCATCTCACTGATTGCAAGAGACGAGAATCAACACCTGGCAATTACTCAGAACATTCTGAACAAGTGGAAGCAGGGTGATGATCCTGAGATGAAACAGATTGCCAAGGAAGAAGAAGAGTGGGTCTACGCAATGTTTGACCGTGCTGTAAACGAAGAGAAGAAGTGGGCAGACTATCTGTTCCGTGATGGATCAATGATCGGTCTGAATGATGTTCTTCTTCAAAGATATGTTGAGTGGATTGCCAATCGCCGTATGAAGGCTATTGGTCTGAAACCTGTGTATGATGTTGCTGCTAAGAACAATCCCCTTCCCTGGACGCAACATTGGATCTCTTCTAAGGGTCTTCAAGTTGCTCCTCAAGAAACAGAAGTCGAGAGTTATATCGTTGGAGGTATTAAACAAGATGTCAAAAAAGACACGTTCTCAGGATTCCAACTCTAAGGCTAAGGCCAAGAGACAGGATGATTGGTGGTTCCATGAGGAGCCACTAAATACCACAGATACGATGGATATGTGTGTGATTACGAAAATCCGTGGTTGTTTCAAGGACAACCTTTTCTATCTGAGGACATTGGTGATTCTTTCGGCTTTGTCTATAGGATTACAAACCTCAAGAATGGTAGAAAATACATCGGTAGAAAGTATTTCTGGTCCAAACGAAAGCCTAGAGCTACAGTTAAGAACAAGTCAAGACGAAGAGTTACAACTGAAAGTGACTGGAAAAAATACTACGGAAGTTGTCCAGAGCTTAAGGACGATCTTACAAAGTATGGAAAGGAATCTTTTAGTAGGGAGATCATCTCACTCCATGTGACATTGGGAAAGGTAAACTTTGAGGAGACCCGTCAGTTGTTTCTGAACGAGGTCCTATCACAAAAGTTGACAGATGAGACACCCCTGTACTACAATTCCAATATTCTTGGACGATACTATCGTAAAGATTATTTTGACAAGTAAATTTATTGAAATTAATGATTAAGAAAATTTTTATTGGGTTGAGCATTATTCCTCTTATAACACTTTCAGGAGCAGCCTCTACAAGACTTGATAGAGAACTGAGTAATGTTACTTTGAGTTCTATTGATACTGTCAGTGAGGATACTTCTGTTCCTGTTAAAGTAGAACCTACATGGAAGTGTCTAGATTGTTCTCCCAATGAGCAATATGTTCTTAAGAAACTTCAGGAATATACCAAAATCAATGATCGTAATGCTCTCGCAACGATCATGGGAAATATTAAATCAGAATCAAACTTTCGTGCTAACATCTGTGAAGGTGGTGCTCGTGTCCCTTATAGTGAATGTAGGTCTGGTGGATTTGGTTTGATTCAGTGGACTAGTATCGGTCGTTACAGAGGACTTGGAAAGTTCTGTGCAAAATATCAGTGTGATCCTAGTAGTCTAGAAGGTCAAGTTCGCTGGATGATTAACGAACCAATCTTCCAACGTGTCCTCCCTGAGTTTGAGGGACATGGAAATACTATTCCTCAGTATATGTCACATGCATACTACTGGTTAGGATGGGGAATCAAAGGATACCGTGAACAGTATGCATATGATTATAGTAAGAAGATGGTGTTGGCATAACTGAGTCACTTGACAAAGACTCAAGAGTAGTCTATATTATGAGGGTGGTTGAGAGACCACTGCGGTGACCTCCTTGGTAGTTCAGGGTTAGCGGCGATAGGAACTACCACTAGGGTCAGTAGCTCAGATGGATAGAGCAATTCACTTCTAATGAATTGGTCGGGGGTTCGAGTCCCTCCTGACCCGTTATGTTTTTATTTTTATGAGTAAATATGATTTTGGAGGACTTGAAAGGTGTCCTGCTAACATACTAAGACTGATTAGTGAGTTAGAAGGGTCTTATCAACTCTGTAAGTGGATGGGTTTTGAAGAAGATATGAAAATCCTTGATGAAATGAAAAAACCATATTATAAACTCTACTTTAAAATAAAGAAGAATGAAACCATTCAAAATTCTAACTGACGATTACTTTGTAGGAAACTTTGGATCTATTGAAGCAACTGACGAAGTTTTAAAAAATTGTGAAAAAAACTTTTCTTATGATGATATGATTGACGGTACTGTAGGAGGTAGAATACTGAGTACAAAACATCGAAAGTGTAAAACAGGCGGAATACCTGTTGACAGTATTAACTTTATTAATGAAGGTCTTAAAAGAATCATCATGCATGTCAATGATATGAGATGGAAAATGGACCTTAAAAATGAATGGGAAGGACTTATACAGTATACAAGGTATAGAGGAGAAGGTCATTTCTATGGCTGGCATCAAGATAGTTATAGAGATGGATCATGTGACATAGGAGTTGATAGACAACTGACCATTGTATATTGTTTAAGTTATGCGAAAGATTACAGTGGTGGAGAGTTTGAAGTCAGGAGACGTGACAAAAGTGTATACTCAAGAAAGTTTGATTATGGGGACTTTATTGTCTTCCCAGCAATTCAACTACATAGAGTGAAACCTTTAAAGTCTGGGAACAGAACAACCTTAGTTGGTTGGTACATGTAGACTCATTTATTATACCGAAATTATGAACAAATTATTTGCAGCATTATTGTCATCAGTAGTTCTTGCTACTCCAGTGCTGGCTGACACTGAAGTGAAGGGTTGGAAGACATATGACTCTATGGGATGTATGTTACTTGGAGATTGTACTGATGACATTCAACAAGTCAGATCAATTAGAGACATTCAAAAGTATTATCCTAGTGATAGTTATAGTAATGTCGCTTCTGAGTTTGATTCAATTGTCCGGGCCCTTGATAAGATCGGAGTTAAAGTTTTTCTAGCGGATGAGAAATACTTTCCATCAGGTCATAGAGGGGTATATCATACAGTAACAAACAACTTCTTTCTCAACACTAATTTCATGCACAAAGAGGGTGTACTGATGAGTGTGATGAGACATGAAGGTTGGCATGCTGCTCAAGACTGTATGGCAGGAACCATCAATAATAGTATGATAGCCATCATCAAACCAGAAGATTCTATTCCTATGATCTGGAGAGAGATGGCAGAAAGAACATATCCATCATCAGCAGTTCCTTGGGAAGCAGAAGCTGGTTGGGCAGGTAGAACTGAAGCAGTAACCGCAAATGCACTTACAGCATGTGCAGCAGGTAATATGTGGGAAGTATATGAACCTACCCCAATGACAAGAGAATGGCTAGTTGAGAACGGATATATCAAATGATTAAAGAATTTACTTTAGTAAAGAGGTTATACTATCATGTTGATAGTACGGTGCAAACAATGCAACACGGAGATACACGGCACTAACAAAACACAGTCGTGTGGATGTCCCAACATGATGACAGTCATTGGAGAAAAAATTTCTGCAGTTGACTTAAACAAAGTCATTATGTTAAATTCACAGAAGAACACTAAACAAAAAGATGTTCTGTCTTCTCAAGACTTGATGTATCAGGAAGAGAGAAGAAACCGAAAGGTAAAAAAACTTGATTTTGAAATTAGGTGATTATGTCTCATAACTGTATTACAGAAAAACAGTGTCAGGAGATGATCGATAAGGCTATCGATAAACACAACAAAACTGCCTCACTCATTAGTGCTTGTATAGGTTCAGTATTACTGTTCTTTTATGCTCAAGGACTTCTGATTGTGGTAGGATTGTGGAAATAATAATCATATACATATTACAAGAATGAAATTTTATTCCGTGGAACACTGGCAAGAGAATTGGGAAGAATTGATCTCAAAGGTTGAGAATGGTGAGTCAATAGGAATAACAAATGGAAAACATA
>JAAGZO010000624.1 GCA_024206195.1 bacterium
ACCCAAATGGTGCGAGGCAGGGCGAGCCAAGGTGAGCTGAGGCGAGATGAGGCAAGGCAAGGCGAGGCTCCGCTCGGCTCCGCTCGGCTCATGCTCATGGACTGTGATGACACCTTTCACCCTGTGGACAATATAAGAAGTTGACATCCCTGAGCATCTGTATCCTACCATAATCTTGTGTGCTCGGGGGTGGAGGTCCCTAGTTACCTAGTTTTTCACAGCTCCTCTCGGTCCCTTTGTATGGACTGGAAAATAATTTCTCAGATATACCAACTGAGGCCATAATTTGCAAGCACCATATCTTTTTTACTAGTCCTTGAGGATCGAAATGGATTTATGGCCTCACTTGGTACATCTGAGGAATTATTTTCCAGTCTATCTTCCTTCGAGAAACAGTGCGAGGCGAGGCGAGCCAAGGTGAGCCGAGGCGAGGCGAAGCTCAACAGAGCATCTGCCAGTCATCAATCACGTCTCGCTTGACTAAATCCTTCAATAGCACAACTATAATGAAAATGAAAGCATCCTTCGAAACCCGACAATGAAGAAGAGAGAGATGAACTTCTGCACCTGCACCCCTCCCCTTCACCCCTGCACCCCTTCCTGTTATAATGAAAACGAAAACATCCTTCGAAAACCGATAATGAAAATGAGAGATATGAAATTGTCCTTCATTCCTATTTTTCGAAAAATGTTTTTCATTTTCATTATAGCATCAACACCCTGCCTCTGCACTCTAATGCCATTGATCTAATGGTCTTATAGTCTACATGTCTCCACCAAATTATATCAAAAATCAATTGAATTAAAAAATACAACTCGAAATATGAAACTATCCATTCACGTGCGAAAATAATGTAATTGATTGATTTTTACTTAAAATTCATCAAATCTTTCCTATTCTATTCTACATAATACATATAACTAACAACCATTTAATGCTATAATCAGAAAAACTTGTACCTAGGTTAACCAATAGAAAAGAAAATTCAGTAGGGTATA
>JAAGZO010000625.1 GCA_024206195.1 bacterium
AAGTGAAGGTTTTCTCCCTCCTATCGAAATTGTTTAATCCTCCCTCTGTGCCAATCCACAAGTTACCCATGGTATCTTCAAAAATAGATCTGACTTTATTGTTGCTGAGACTCTTGGGATTATCGGCCAGGTTCAAATATCGGGTAAATGTTCCTGCCTTTCGATCAAATTCATTAAGCCCGCCATCATAAGTTCCAATCCATAGAGTGCCGCTTTTATCTTCAAAAATAGAATAGACGAAGTTGTTGCTTATGCTCTTTGGGTCATCTTCTTTATTTAAGAAATGAGTAAAGGTCTCAGTCTTTCTATCAAATCTACTCAGCCCGCCGCCGTGTGTTCCAATCCACAGAGTGCCGCTTCTGTCCTCAAAAAACGACCTGATGTAATTATTGCTTAAGCTGGTGCTGTCATCCGGAATATTGCGATATACGGTAAATTTGTAACCGTCGTATTTGTTGAGCCCGTCCGCTGTCGCGACCCACATAAAACCCTGTTTGTCTTGAAGTATGCTTGTGACTGTTACTTGGGAAAGGCCCTGTTCGACGGAAATCCGCTCAAAGCGGATATCATTCCCGGGTTGAGCATAAACTGGTTCTAAAAGAGCGAACCAAATAATCCAAAAACAAAAGGCGGCATTCCACCTAATGCTTTTAGTACCGAATGTCTTGATTTGCATACCATCCTCCCAAAGCGGAAACGTATCCCTAACTAACTCAACATTTTACGGCCTAATTACCATTATCTTTAAATTCCAAGATAAAGGTCGCCCCTAGACCTTCTCCCTCGCTCTCGGCCCACATTTTGCCGCCCATCTCGGACATGTGATTAGCGCAACTATGAAGTCCAAAACCCTGATGGTCTTTCTTTGTGGTGAATCCATGGTTGAATATTGACTCGATGTTTTCCGGCAGAATACCACCTCCGGTATCAATTACTTTTAATTGAACTGTCTCACCTTGTTCATTGAGAAGGAATTTAATCTGTCTATTATCATTAGGTGTTTTCTTCATAGCATCTTTGGCGTTTGTTATGAGGTTCATTAATATTTGTATCATTTTCAATTTCTGTATAGGAATTGGCCTAATATCCGCCATTTCCTTTTCTATTTCAATGCTGTTTTGTTCAATGAAGTCTAAATTCATTGTTATGGCATCTTCCACCATTTCAACTAAATCTACTTCTTCAACTAGAAATGCTACATCTTTTGTATATCCACGCTGCGCATCAATTACAGAGGCAATTATCTCTGTTCTATTTTCGATTCTATCAATGGACTTTTCCAGCTCTGTTCTTTCTTTAATTAAATTGTCTTCGATATCCAAATAAAATTCCATAAGTTTCTTTCCCTTGGGATCATTGCATATAAAGTCTTCTAACTTGTCCATATTCTCTCTTAGTAAGCCATTTGCCATTTCAAATTTCTTTAGTGTGGGTTTCTTTATCAATCTCGAAGATATGCCTACAGATGTTTTCACGCTGTTTAAGATGTTACCTACATTATGTATTGTAGTTACGGCCACGTCTGCCATTCCGGCTTTGTGAGCGTGTGTAATTGCCTTTTGCTCAGCTTTCTTTAGTTCTGATATGTCCGAGTCGATAGCTATTAATTTGAGTAGGTTGCCATTTTTATCTATCATGGGTGTCAATGTGGTATGGACCCACATGTTTCCACCTTTCTTCATTTTTATATATGATTCATAGGATACAGCGTTGTTTTGAGAGATGCATTCGTCAATTGTGGTTTTAATTCTTGGGTTGGAACTTGTGTCCCTAATATTCCTTCCTTTTTCTTCGATATATTCATCCAGGGTCATCCTATAAAAACGTACGAACGCTTCATTCACCCACTCGATGTTGCCATCTGCGTCCATTATGGCGACGGCGTTGTTTACCTCACTCGCGACTATGGAGAGTTTTTCCAACTCTAAATTGGCCTCTGCCAGTTGCTTGGCTTGTTCTTCTATCTCTTCCTTCTGTCGGAGCACTTCTGCGGTTCTGTCCCTAACTTTCTGCTCTAGGTTGCGATTGATATCCAAGAGCTGAAGATGGGTTTTCACCCTGGAAAGTAGTTCAGGCTTGGAGATAGGTTTGGTCAAAAAGTCATTGCCGCCGGCAGTAAAACCGGTAATCAAGTCTGCAACTTGGTTCTTGGCACTGAGGAAAATGATCGGAAGCTCGTGGGCAGCATGGCTGTCCCGGAGCATCTCTGTAACTTCATAGCCCGACATCTTGGGCATCATGATATCGAGTAGAACAAGATCAAATGTCTGGCCGCCCTCTATCAGTTTAATGGCTTCTGGTCCGTTGAGAGCCTGAGTTATTTTGTAGTTTTGTAAGGATAGATGGTTTTCCAAAACCTGGAGATTAACCGGGTCATCATCAACTATTAAGATATTGAAGTCGCCTTCTGCAGGTTCTACATCTTCGATTTTTGGAATGTCTTCCACTGAGTCGGTGGAAATTATCGGCTCCAGATTATGTATTCTTGATACTTCTTGTTCCCCTAGCTTCAGCTTAGAGGCCTTTTCACTGGAGATGGGAAGCGTGAAAGAGAACGTAGACCCTGTACCTTCGGTAGATTCCACCCTTATCTCACCACCGTGCAATTCTAAAAGCTGTTTTGTAACAGCAAGTCCCAAACCTGTTCCACCGTATACTCTAGCCGTGCTACCTTCAGCTTGCTCAAACGATTCAAATACTCGGGCAATTTTCTCTTTGGGAATACCGATTCCAGTATCTGCAACGCGGACCTCCATATTATCTTCTTTTGCTATTGCTGAAACTGTGACAGAGCCTGTCTCAGTGAACTTAATAGCGTTACCAATGATGTTATACATGATCTGTTGGAGGCGATTTTCGTCAGCATTAACACTTGAAATATTGATATCTATGTCATTTACAAGTTTTAAGTCTTTATCTCCTAAAAGCATTTTAGAAGTTGTTAAGACAACGTTGGTGATTGCATAAAGGTCAACCGGGGCCTTTGCCAATTCCAATGTTCTGTGTTGCATCTTTGAAAAATCGAGGATATCGTTAACCAAACTGGAAAGGCGTTTACCGCTGGAAGCTATCATGCCAAGGTTTGAGCGGATTTTCTCGGAAGACCACTTTTCCATGCCATCCACAAGGGATTCTGCGATGCCAATGATGCCATTAAGTGGCGTTCTGAGCTCGTGAGAGGTATTGGCCAAGAATTCGTTCTTGAGCCTGTCCAGTTGTCTAAGACGAGATGAAACCTGCTTTTCTCGGTCTAATTCTTTTTGCTTTTGCTTAACCTTTTTTCTCTGAGATTGGATGAACCAAAGAATAAGAGCTAATGCCGCCAGTGTATAAAGAGAGTATGCCCACCAGGTTAACCATGGCGGAGGAAGGATAGTGAGTTTTATACTTGCTCCATCTTTGTTCCAATAACCATCATCATTGGACCCTTTTACTTTAAATATATATTCGCCATGGGAAAGATCAGTATACGTTACTCTGCGGTGACGATAATCTGTTTCAACCCAGTCTTTATCAAATCCTTCCAGTTTATAGGCGAATTGATTTTTATCCGATTGTCTGTAATTAAGAACTGAAAATTCAAAGGCAAAA
>JAAGZO010000626.1 GCA_024206195.1 bacterium
ATACTTGATTCAAGGAAGTGACATTGTGGTTGTTACTGACCACTCTGCTCTTAAGCATATTATGGATCAGAGAACTATCAAAAGCAATCGAATGTTACATTGGAGAGTTGAGATTGCTGACTTTGAAACACTCGGAGGTTCTCTACAATTTGTCTACAATAAAGGAGCTCAGAATCATGTTGCAGATGCTCTATCTCGAGGTCCCATAGACCCTCCAGAACTGACCCAAGCTGAAGAAGAACTATGGGTAGCATCTCGAGCTCTGTTTCAGAAAATAGAAGACTCAGAAAAGAAAACTTATGTGATGGTTAGAAAGTTATCTACTTCAGAGAATGAAATCCATTTTCCAGATACCAAATCAGTTGCTGCAACAATTAGAAAATAGCAAGCTGAAGATCCATGTTCTCAAGCTGGACTCAGTTATGTCAATGAAGGAAAGTTCCCAGAAGATGAACAAATGTATAAATGGATCCGAACAGTTGGAGATTAACTAGAATTAGATGAAGACGGAATCTTAACAAGGCGTTCCTCAAACATAAAGCATGGAGAAGTCATTTATGGTCCCAGACAAATTTTCGTTCCAGAGAATCAAAGGATAGTTTTACTTAAAGAAGCTCATTCCATGCCTGGGGGAGTTCACCCAGATGCCGAGAAGACTTTACAAAGATTAAGAGCAAAGTTCTTCTGGCCTCAAATGTCTGGAGATGTTCATAAATTTTGCAAATTATGTGAGATCTGTATTAAACGGAAGGGG
>JAAGZO010000054.1 GCA_024206195.1 bacterium
CCTGCTATGATGTCAGGTTTGACGTCCTGTCCTCTGACATGGCGTGAACTTATAGTCGCTCCCGTTTTGAAAAAATGATTTTTACTTACCTGCACTGTTTTACAGGGACTATCCCTTATAGAACGTCCCTAAATCTGTAACAGTCAGAATATTTTTACTTGGACCAATAAATATATTACTGGTCGTGGCATATTGCGCAAGGCTTTTCTTTATGAATCTGGATATTCGACATAAGGATTCAAGTCTTCGAGCATACTGTATATTGCGGTTTAGCGGGTAGGCATGCAACAGGATGCAGTGTGTGACTCCTATAAGTTATATTTGGTCTGCGATATATTAGATCTTGGATAACCGCGCCCTTTGGGCGGGGGTAAAAAAAGCTTTGCGTAGAGTTCTGCCCAGATGTATCTCCTTTTTGAGTTGTTCCCGCAATCCAAGAAGGAGAAAACAAATGAGCAGATTTCAAAAGTTATCACATGTCTTATGGTATTGCCAGTATCATATAGTTTTTGTTCCTAAGTATCGGTATCGAATACTCAAAGGAGATATTGGAAAGTTTGTTTACAAAAGCATTTATGCTCACACGGAAAGATTAGGGTGTGAAGTTGTTGAATTAA
>JAAGZO010000055.1 GCA_024206195.1 bacterium
AGCCAAAGATGTCTTTGTAAACTAACGGAATTCTATGTTCACAATCGACAACGGGAGAAGATGAAACTAAATCTTGACTTCCAGGACTAACGAACCAGAGTTGTTTCTGATACTCAACAGGTATATATTCATAACAGATATTTTGTACACGTCCAGACCAATGAATGGCATCAGGAGTAACATTACGACATTCCCAGACAGAAATAACCTCTCCGGCAAAAGAAGCATGGATATCATCACGTTGCATTAGAGCTCTAGCTCCTAACGTAGGATCTATCTTAAATAATTGATGCAAGATCCATAACTGTCTTTCGGCTAAATTGCAGAGATGAAACCAAAGTTCGCGAAAACTTCGAAAATCGATTTCTTGGACCTTTTCCATCAAGTATTCTAACTTACTATTAACGGGATCGGGATCAAAACTTAACTTAGTTTGCAAAGATAAATTAGAAAGAGAATTATTGTTGGACCACCATTCGGGTTCTTCCATAGGGAATTGTAAGAACACTCCTCCTTGGTCCACGGGAAAAGCTCGCATGTGTGTAAACGTCTCTATACAACGGGCATGGTTAGGTAATGGTAATGCAGAATATGAATAAGCAGCCTGTATAGAATTTATCATAATATGTTGTCCCACTATTTCAGCGTGATGTGTACCTTTGACAGTGTATGGACAAATCTTGGTTAAGTTTTTAGGATTCCAAATGAT
>JAAGZO010000627.1 GCA_024206195.1 bacterium
ACAAGCAGAAGTGTAAGCAATGGATGGCATTGAGAAAGACACCGGAGTTTAAGAAGATATACAGCCTCATCAAAGTAGACAAGACAGTTAAAAGCCAATTAAAGCAGTTAAAAGCACATTGTAAGGAAGTGGTGAAATGAATAAAATTGACCTATTAAAAAGAGGTTTTCGAGGGCAAGAAGAATTGATAAGAAATGTTGTTGTTAAACAGTGGGACGAAATGGACGTTAGTTATTCTAAGAGAATAGAGGAAGTTCTTGCTAACCTGCAACAGTATCATGCAAAATGTGTGTGGGAAGGCGGGTATAAGCCCAAAAAATCTCATTTCATCACTGAAAACCACAACTATGGATTAACAGAAGGAATAGGGATTGCTTCAGAGTGTGAACGGTCAGAGACATTTAATCAGAAGATATATCCTCTCATCGAAGAGTTAGACTGTGTTTTAAGAGAGTTGAAAGAGATAAAGGGAAAATGGTGGTATAAACTTATAACTCTGTTCAGGAAAAGATGACACGCTTCCAAGTAATAATCCGAGGCTATAACTGCAAAGAGTATCTATCAGCTTGCCTGAAGTCGTTAATCAGACAGTCGTATACTAATTGGAAAGCTTTGGTCATTCTCGATGCACCTACAGACAAGTCTCACAAAGTAGCGTTAAAGTGGGCTTCAAAGGATAGCCGGATTAAAGTATGGTTGAATAGTAAGCGCAAGGGTGTTGCGTACAATATATGGTGGGGCATGAAGTATGCAGAACCGAAACCGGAAGACGTTATCGCATGGCTTGACGCTGATGATGAACTGTATGAGTTCGCTCTTAAGATAGTGGCTAAGAAGTATGAGAAGCGACCTAATCTACGTGCTACTTATGGAAGCTACTACCGCCCAGACCTGAAGCGCCGTACAAAGATAAGTAAGCCATACAACAAAGATAAATCGGTGAGGAAGCAACCATGGAGAGGCAGTCATTTAAAGACATTCAAGTATAAGCTGATGCGTCACTTCCCACAGGACTA
>JAAGZO010000056.1 GCA_024206195.1 bacterium
CCTTGGTGTTTAGAAAACGTGCCTATGTGCCTGGTGCTGTGGTGAATATGCTGTGTTTCGCCGTAGATATTAGTATTTGGCTTTGAATCATATTTTATGCGGCGATTTGTTGTGTGAGTGAAATGATTGGAACATTTATTGGATGTGTCAGGAGAATTGTGTATCAGTAGGAGTTTGTTTTAGTTATTGTAAGCATTTTTATATGTAGTGGGCATTTGGTTTATGTTATAATGAATAGGGTAAATGTTGTTCGTTGTCCGCTATATGCACCATACATACTATATATACTGTACATTCTATATATACTATATATTCCATCTTGTGTATATATGGTATATATAAGTAATTTGGACCGTTCTTACATATTTCGTACTCACAGAATAATGAGAGCTTCCTCTATCTGTTTGAAGTCGCACTTCTCCCAGGCGATCTTTCCGGTGAGATCGAAATTAGTTTTCGTAGTCGGATTCAGAATTACAACTTCTTTTTCGTTTGGCAGGACAGCCTTAAGTGAAAGCAATTGAAATGGAGTTGATGTCGTTCATAATTTCACTTGAACTGACCAAAAGCAGCCCCGATTTGTTTTCTTCATTGTATAT
This sequence comes from bacterium, assembly GCA_024206195.1. The sequence continues at coordinate 600 of JAAGZO010000056.1, forward strand.
TGGATGGATAAAACATAATACAAATCACGGAATAATTAAGCCCAGGCTAAGGAATTGTTTCTACTATCCCTTAGCCCAGGCTTACCCACACAGATACTATCGGCCTTCGGCCGGCAGAACAAATTTTGTTCCCGCATTCCTAAGCAAAGCCTAAGTTTTTTTAAGAAGACCCACGGACCAGAACGATCACCGACTTGCTGTTGGTGACGTAACATGCGTCAAATGAGTCCATAGGTAACGAACAACATTTACCCTATTCATTATAACATAAACCAAATGCCCACTACATATAAAAATGCTTACAATAACTAAAACAA
>JAAGZO010000628.1 GCA_024206195.1 bacterium
GTCAACACACAGGCTCAGTGCCTCATCAACGAGTGGCGATTTCCTGTTTGATACTCGCCAATAGGACCTCCAACTTACCGCACATGCAACACCATAAGCAGCATAGTTTCGCTGCTCATCCGACAGCTTCTTAAATTTTCTAAACTTGGTGTCTGTGAATGCTAAAGCGTAAGCGCAATACATAATATGTTTTGAAGTGCTTTCTTGTATTGTTTGTGTCAGTTTGGCACTAATCTCTCTATCTCTATACTCATATTTCTTCGAATCCATCAGCATTGCCTTCAGGTAAGATCCCAAAGGAGCTCCTCCTAAATATGGTATCTTATTCATGTCGATGTTTGCTGTATCAGATGCCATCACACTATCAATTTCGCTAAGTAGAAACTCTTGTGTTCTTTTGCCTCTTTTCTGCGCTAGAGCATACGTCAACTGTGTAATTCGGTAGTCAGCAAATGAGTAATTCGGGTCTTGATCTATCTTTCTTCGAAGGGAACGAATCTGATTAGTAAGCGCATCAAAGCAAGCGTCGTAGTTTTTCTCAATGTACTCTCTAGCTGTATAATTGCTATATCTGCTTATTCCGCCAGCAAGCATTATTGCTTCGTCAATGTTGGCAATTTGTCTGGTAGTGTCGGATAAAAATCTTATTTCTTCCTCCAAATCAACACTAACAACTGGAAAAAGAACCCCTTGCCCCTTAGCATCACAAATGATAAATTCTCTTCCTATTTCATTCTCTGCTTCGTACAAATGGACTGTCCCATCACTACCAAGCTGCACATCTCCTTTGTCTTTTATGATTCCAGTTACTTCATAAATCGCAACACCTTCGGGATTTACTTTTATGATTTTCCCTTTAACAATGTGATTGGATCGCAAAACTGTTGCATGCAAATAGTTATGTATGTTGCAAGCTGGACAGCTATAGGATAAACTATAGATAAACAGACTTCCAATTATTAGA
>JAAGZO010000629.1 GCA_024206195.1 bacterium
AAGGACATAAGTTCTCGGATGATAAACTGTAGGACGTCTTCTTGAAGTAGCCAGAAAAAATCTTCCTTTACTTAGTTTATCATATTCTTCTTTTGTTGTTCCCTTGTCAGTATAAAATCGTTCTCATTCTCTTTGTTGAGCAAGAGACAATTGCTCGGCGTACCGCAGCTTTTGCTGTTCCCACCATTGTTCTTCTAGATTTTGTTGTTCAATTTGTCTTTGATAGGCTTGTTCTTTTCCAATTCTTCTCCTTTTTTCTTCTTCTTCATCAGCAGATGACTTTGATTCAGTACTAATAGGAGGTGGAGATCCAAGCCTCTGCACAGTAACATATTCACTTTCATCTGGACTACGTAATCCAGCATCTACTTGGAGTGCCCATGTATTCAGTATATGATTATGAGCAACCCCATTAGCAGCTTGCCGAATTTCTCCTTCAATCACAGCCCGATTTCGGGGTTTAGTCTGAATTCTAATAGCAATCATTTCAATCAAAGTAGTATACCGCGCCCACTGATGGACAAAAGCGTCAAACCCCTCCAGCGTCGTTGGTACATGTGTTTTAGTAAATTTGACGCTGTTCCGTGTTCCGTGTTCCGTGTTCCGTGTTTTTTAGTAATAGGTATTTTTTATGTAAGCCCGAGGTTGACCTTCGTGTCTGTCTCCGAGCATTGACGCTGGGTCCTTGGTCCTTGGTCCTTGGTCCTTGGTCCTTGTGTTTTCGTAATAGCCATATTTGTTTTCAAAAAGTCATTTGTAGGTTTGTCCTTGGGTGTTGACGC
>JAAGZO010000057.1 GCA_024206195.1 bacterium
CTAGCACCAGGCTCACAGCATCCAGTTTAAATTCTTTCGTATACCGCTTTCTTCCGGCCATTTACTTTCTCCAGCTAAGGTTCAATTATATCCTTAACTGGACTGGTCAACTCAATTAAACCACCTCAGGGAAACAGTATCAAGACTTCCGCTAATGACCAAACTGAGACTAACAGTACTTATCTAAGATATGCTATTTCCAAGTTCAGAATAATGGATTTTGTGCTTAGAGCTTTCGTTGTGAACCTTTGCGTATTCTATCTCTGTGTGCCGGAGCAACATAAATTTCAACTGTCGTTTTTACACTGGCATGGCCGAGTTCTTCGGCTAACATAGTTTCATTCAATTCATCTAATGCTTGAGTAGCGCCGGTATGCCTCAACCAATGTGATGATGCACCGGCAATATCAAGCGCCTGTTGTTTCTTTCCACTCTTCATAAGAGTAGAAATAACCAAGTCAAACGTTTCTTCAACAATATTATTGACACTGTCTTGCTTAAGCGCTTTCCCAGTTTTCATAGATGGGAGGATTGGAGTGTCCTCATCGATTCTGGGAAGGGGAGATAAGCCCATCGATTCCCGGTATCTACCCAGCACGTTTTCGATATATGAATCAGGTACCGTTACTACACGTTCTTTTTTTCCCTTGCCTACGACATGCAATACCCAGCCTTCATTACTAGGATCCGGTCGAAAGTGATTGAACAAAGGGGTGTAATAGTCACGTGAAGATAGTTCTGAGATTCTTAAGAACAATACTTTTAGCGATAACACTACAAATCTGTGAATTTCAAACTTAGGGTTTTCGTTAGCTGCATCTGTAAGGGATTGGATAAATGTATCCCAGACCTCATCATCAAACGTATGTGGTGGCTGATATATTTTTCCTTTAGTCAGATATTTACAGTTTTTCTTGGCATCAGCCAAATAGTTACGCATAACCAGTTCAGCATCGATTAACCATTTAAAAAAAACATTTAATGATGCATATGAATTGCGAAGTGAAGTTTGGCTAAGTTTGTAGGCATGTTTGATACTGGAAGCCTTGCCGGGTGCAATAAATGACTCGATTTTCCGATTTGCCTTGGGCGCGCGATGCACGAAAGGGCGCCATTCTGGATTGACAACACGAATATCTGAATTAGATCTGTATTTAAAGCGGCTCGATATCGTTGTATCAGAAATTAAATTTTTTGGTGGTGACCAAATCCAATCGATATAAAGCTTTATGTCTTCAAGCTTAATATCGAGAACTGATTTTCCGCGTTCGTGCCAGCAAAACAAGGTGAATCTCTCTGCCTCGTTTCTGAACCTTGATTGCGTGCCTTTTGCATTGCTTAAGCCTGTTACCAAAAAATTAAGCAATTGCTTCAAATCGTTTTTTGCAGGAATACCTTGCTGCTCGAATGAATCAAGATACTCAGACAAAGTAGGGTACACCGATTTAAATTCTTGAGTGTCAAGAATATCTCGCAGTGACGCTTGTAGGTCGATGGTGTCAGTAATGGGATGATATTTCATTCGAACAGGATAACACTATATCCTGACAATTTAAAATCGTAATAACAGTTATTATTACGATTTCAGTGGATGACAAATTGATATGCCATTTCAGGGCTTTCCAGGTTTATAAGACACGCTTTCTATCTTTGATATAAAACTTAATTGCCAGAATCCAGCAGGTAATCAGAGCGCCGAGAGCTAGTTTATCGTACCGTCTAAGAAATTTATCTCTGACAACATCTTCAATTCCTTTAAAAACTCCTTGAAGTTGAAAATTTTCCAAAGCATGGTGACCATATGCGGTTATCAAGAAGAACAGGATAATCCCTAACAAGAACGCAGAAACACATCGCTTAGACATTAGAACAACATACAAAAATTCCACCATCCAATTTGGCACTTAACACAATCCTATAAGCAAATATTGTTTCTTACTTCAGATAATTCACATTAATCGTAGTGTTGCGAATGTTCAAATAAAATTGTTTACGTTGAAACTTTCTTTGGTTATTTAGGGTGATGAATGTCATTTTGTAGATGATTAAATCACTATTTTACAAAGACTTGTGCAACTTTGACTAGATATAGAGCCCAAGGACGTCAACTTGCCTATGTTCAAGTTGAAAGGAAGCGCAGAGCTTCGTCAGGAAAAGATAGAAGAATTTAGTGGTGATAATGATTCTTATTTGCTATGCGGAAAAAGCGGGTTATTTTTAAGAAACCCCCATGGACTGTGAAGATAACGCCCATGGGCATTTACATCGTAAAGGCGTAGCTGGCGCAGGATGTGTAGCGGCGATGCTTGGCTAGCCACGACTAACCAATGCGAGCAGATACACAGCCAAGCCCCCTCAACCGTTCACATACACAATTGCGCATAATGCATATTATGTTAAATCTACTATGGTAACACTTTTACTTCATGTCATTACTGCTACTTTTCAACATGCTGATTATATTATTGTTCATTGACTGATTAAAAATTGTTCTGTATAGAATATGTACAGGATCGTTTTTAGTTCATCAGTTATTGTGCTTACTACTTATCAGATTAGAAAAGTTTC
>JAAGZO010000630.1 GCA_024206195.1 bacterium
AGAAATACGAAAAACGTGTCCAATCACAAAGCGACATTGAATCACGCGACGACCAGTTCTTGGAGCGTCTTTTGTCGTTGCGCCAATTCAACCGCCGCTCACTGCATTATGTGCAGTGACTACCGTAATGTGAGAAGCAGAGCCTCAGCGAATTCGGAGCTACCGTCGGCAGCAATCCTGTGAGGTTGTTCTGACGTTCCCTTTCAAGAGTTCGGACCTGATTCTCAATATTTACTACATGTGCATCATTGTCATTCCCTATATGAGTAAGTTCGGTCCTAAGAGCAAGGATTTCATTCTGAAGACCGTGAATAATATCAGCCCAGTTTGGTTGATCCATTGGAACTTCTTCCGGAGTGTCATGTAAATCAAAATCTAAGATAAGATCTTCGTTATCAGCACCTACAGGATTTTCTTCTAATTCTTCCTCAGGTACTAACACTATTTCTTGTTCTGCAACTTCCTCTTCTAACTCATCGACTATGATGTTATCCTTGGGTTCCTGTTCGAGAATTTCGTCAGGAGCATCAACTACCGGTAATGGGTGTCCTCTTAACCAATCCCTATTATTAGCGTGATCGTCTCTACGTGCTGCTTGTATTGCTCTGACTCTGTTTAATTGATCTCTCTCAGCCCGAAATATTCACAAATAAATTTTTCCAGTTTATAGTTTATATTGCGCACTTTTGGTCGCTTATTCTCATCTGGGACTTACAATTATCAAGTTATAATAGTTTAAATAGCAGTCCTATTCTGGTTCTTAAGCAATTTGGTTCAAGTAC
>JAAGZO010000631.1 GCA_024206195.1 bacterium
CTTTATCCTTTATGGAGCACAAGATGCATCTATGACCCTGTTCGTTGCAAGAGCAGTGGCGATCATTACCCAAAACTTGCGGATGCCTAAATCTGTATCTGAAGATCCGGTACAGATTCAAGAATTTCAAAGAGACACTCTGAAAAGAACACAAAGACCTATCATCAGTTGCCCAGAAATCACTCTGGCACCTGGATTAGAAGTCACAAAAGATGAACGAGCGAGAATTCGAGATTTAGTGAAACCTGCTTGGAGAAAATACATGGATACTTGCACTGAGTATGTCAATCTTCATAGGGGTACCCTTAACAAGGTTGACCATCTCAGAGCCCGAACCTTAATCGATATTTTCTCTGTTGCTTGGACAGAAATCGTACTTGTTTATGATGAAATTTCAAAAATGATTCTGGCTGAAAGAAGTGCCAGACTTCACTTGAATGTCTCTTGCATTGATTGGGTTTCAAAACAATAAGTTTAGCTCAATTTGCAGTCCATGCTTTATTGCAAGGAGGCACTTATAATTACTTTCTTTATTTAAAAATAAAATTGCTCCATATTTGTATCAAGCTCTCACTCAGAAAGAAGAAAATGAAGAAGCTGAAAAG
>JAAGZO010000632.1 GCA_024206195.1 bacterium
AGACTGTTTGGATTTGCTTGGTTTCAAGGGTGATTTGACTCGATGGGAGCAAACTTCATGTTTAATTGATCTCGTTCCATATGGACTTCGACAGAATTTTCGCAATGTTAGAAGTCATAAATGGGGGAAAAGAAGCACACTTTGTTTGTGTTCCGTTTTTACAACTGCTGCTGGATGGCGTGATAATACCACCACCGTTGATGAGCGTAGTACTCTTATTGTTGATGATGTTCAACTGGATGATTATATCACTATATTGGACATACTGCAAGATGACTTTGAACCATTTGATGGTCTTTTACAAGATCAGTTTAAACTGCCGCGACGATCTGCACAAACTATACAGTCTGGAATTCCAATTGAGCAGATCAGTGCTTCTTTCCGTTCACTGCCCGAAAATGTTCGTACTTACCTCCATTCATACTGTCATCACTTTGATTGTTCCATCTCTAGTATACAACAAAAAAGTGCAGATCTTGTTGTTGTGAATACTTCAAATCGTGACTGTCCGGTCAGGAGGGGTGATCTACATGCGAAAAATCATGTTTGTCTCATGATTGACTCTGGGAAGAAAATAGTGTTTGAGTACTGCTGGGACAAAGAATGCCAGAACCAGGTTCAGCGACATCATCTGCATTGGACTGATCACATTTATGAGTATTTGAATCCATTTATGCGAAATTATTACTTTGACTTCAAATTTTCCATTTGAAGAATATTGTGCCATGAATTATTCATGTATGTTTTTCTCTGATAAAACTGATCATCTTTGAGTGCAAACAATTATACGCATGCATCACACAATCACAACAATGAAACGATATACTGTGTTCATAGTTATAGAAAACTTCAACTGATCACATCTTTAAATGCATCACTCCCTTGTCCAATTCAGTCATGGTTTCATGCATTATTTAATGACGGAGTGGTAGTACTAAAATTGAAGAATACAGGACATTTGTAGAGAGTATACATTACAGTAGAACTTTTCATTTTATAGCTGTGAAATATGTGGAACGTGTATCATATGCAAGGAATGTTACGTAAGAATCGTAGATTTACTAAAACTTGTAATACACCAGTTTAGAAATATTGTTTTCGAATGAACTGTTAGATCTTGAAGCCAATTGAACCCTAATGTGCTTCATGTATTAAGGTTGGATTTCAATCGTATTCGGAATACAAAGGCTTGGAATCCAATGACTTCTATGAAATTGGATTCCTATCGTATGTTCTTGATGGTAGTTTATCGGTTGCTGCAATAATACATAATCTTTCTGTATGATAACAGTCTTCTTTGAAAATGAAAATACAATACAAGAACGTTTATCAAACATAGCAATAGAATAACTTAATCTCTAACAAAAAAGCAACTGTTCTTTCTAGTCAGCATTCTTTTCCTATTTATGGCATCTTTGAGCGAGTACCGTTTTCAGTTGCAGTCAAACTGAAAAATTGAAACAGTGATAAGAATGATAAGGTTACTCAATTAATAATGACATGTCCTCCAGTTACCGCTTAGGAATTTGGTTCAGACCAAAGCGACACCAAGTCTTCCAATTCCTCTCGTTCTTCATCAGAGCTCTGATTGTCTCTCTTCGCCGCTTCTATGAACCCTTCCAATTGACACTTCTTTAGATATCCACAGTGTCGTGCCGTATGAGCCAATCCGAAGCTTTTGCATGGGCCGAACTGATGACAGAACGGGCATCTCATCTGGAAAAAAATCTTGTCAATTAATGAGAAAGAGTCTTTTTCTGCTATTATTTTGTAGAAATTTTATACTTCCAAGCAGAACATCAGATTTGATGCAACTTGGAAATTTACACACAGCTCTGTTTCGAAATTGCGTCGCATTCCAAACCAATGTCCCGAAATTTCAGTGTATTTGAAGAACTGGCCACAATACGGACAGAAGATCTAAACAGTAGTTGTTAGCATTTAATGATTTTTACAAATGACTGACCTTCTCACGCCAGTCCGCGTTTGCACGTTGCAAGACTTTGGAATATCGAGCAAGATCGTCTCTAACTGGTCTTTTCCAGTTAGTCCAACGCACTGTGCTGTCAGGATTGACAAACCACAAAGACTTGAATTTGGCTGGCCGTGGTCCAGGAAGATCGAGCCCCTTTTCTTCATATTCGTCCATCATTTTTGTGGTCATCCCATAAGGCGTTTGCAGCTGCAATAATTTGATAGTACGTACTTAGGAAAAAGATTTATCTTCTTGCATGCAGTACACAATTAAAACAAGCTAAACAACATTTTCATGAAAATTTCATTATCAATGCTTCATCTTTAACTAAACTATCAATGATAAATGTACCGTTGCCTGAAGGCGTTCACAGTATTCATAGAGATCACAGAAGCGCCAATTCATGTAAGGATGGAGCGGACACGTTTTGCAATAGTATCGCACAATTTCTGCAGGCTGCCCTGACAACGCCAAAAATCCAAAAGTTCGCTCATCTGAATAGTGAATTCCCATGCATTCTGGAAATCAAATTTTCTATACGACTGTTGTTATAACATTTTCTAAACATTTTGTAAGTACAATTTTTACTTGTGCTAGAGATTAGTCATCTGTCGAACTTTTGGTGAAGGCTAGCAAACGGAATCTTCGGATTCGGGGCAACGTACATCGGATCCGTTTTTACATAATTTCCTCGCATAACGGCCTATTTAATGATAGTAACTTAAGTTTTTGTATTATTGTGTGACACATTTCATTGTTTGTTTTGTACCCTTTCCTTCTTGAAGTTGTCATTTGGATATTTCCAGTCAATCGCTGGATGTACAGTCTGCACCTAAAAACGATATCTTGTAATGATTTAGTGCTCATTGTTGACATTAATCTTTTCGTAAAAGATACGTTACATTGTCCGGCTTCAAAGGATTCGAATGTACAATGGATCCATCTGGATTTTGACAAGCGACATCTATTCTAGTTACATCACGTAAAACGTGTGCTCGTTCTCTTCTTCTGTGCTAAAAGATATAGTTTAAAGAAAGTGACATCATGACAGAGACTAATTCATGTAAAATTCATACTTCCTCCATTTGCGATTTGGAAAAAGTCAGCTCAAAAGCGTCGAATTCCGTCAATGCTGTCTTTACCAT
>JAAGZO010000058.1 GCA_024206195.1 bacterium
ATGTTCCAGATGTTCAAGGTGTTTGGCTAATTCTTACATCATGTATTGCTGGGACATTTCCGAAAAAGAGTGCAAATTGTTCACCACCGTGTGCTTCTGCATGGACTGTTTCCATGACTTCCACACGAAGCTGCTTCTGCAGCAGGACAGGCAGCTGGCGATTGAAGAAAGAGAATTGGTAAAAGAGCGATATGGTCAATAATTTATGTCCGTCCGATTTATATTCAGTGTGTTTCTAATGCTGATAAAGCGCTCAAGTAGTGAGATATTGGTATATATGTAGTCACTTTGTTTTTCTATCTTTGTGTCTGTCAACAGACTGTCTGTCAATATTGATTGATTATTGAGCAGTTATCGATTCGCCTGAAAATTTAGACACAGTTTCAAATGACGTTGATTACAAATATGGTGAAGTTTCACCAGAATATTCCATCAGTCTATTAGTAACTATCGATAGATTAGCCATTTTATCACCTTCCTTGCGATTGCACAGCGAGATAAAGAGGGATCCGCACATGTCCATGACAATAGAAGCTTGCTAAACCTAACAAAGAGC
>JAAGZO010000633.1 GCA_024206195.1 bacterium
AATTCTGTATCTGACCACCCGCGTATAACAACTAGTGTCAGTGCAAACGGGGAGGGTTGGTCGTTAATGACCCAAGTACGCCATAGTCCTTCAACCATTTGTTCCTCACTGTATGTGCAAATTGTCTGTCATAGTTTATGTGGTCATTTACTAACCAATCCCAGTCCTCGTCAAAATCCCATAGGCCGTAACTGAAATCATTAATGAAGGCAGTCAAACTTTTTAACAAAGGCCCCCTATAATTACTCATCCAAAAACGACTTAGTAAGTTCATGTAAGCACCTGCTTGTTAGGCATTAAGTAAGGACCTTCGTAGATGTTTGCTGGATCCCAAAGAGGGTCACTAAAGAATGGATATTCCCGCCGATAGATAATGTCGTCCTCTACATAGCAATGCGGGTTATTCTCTTTAAACTGACTACCTACAACAACACAGTTCTCAAACCTTCCCATACCCTCAGGTGTTGGCCAGCCGTAATTGTAAGCTGCTGAGCTACGAAGAAAGTTCATAGAGCCGTTGCATCCTTTGTCCATCAAACAGTTTGCTACAACACTATGGTCTGTAAACGACATGTTGAAAGTACACTTAACAAAGCGACAACTATCCACCACTGATTGTTTGAGGAGTACATGATCGAAGACGCACTTATAGAAGAGGCAGTGTTGGATATTAGTATGTTGAAAGAAAAGGTTAGTAAACACGTTATGCCGAAAGGCTTGATAGTCGACAAGCTTATGCTTGTGCACCCAATGATGACTTTGTTGAAAATGACCGGTGTGAATCCTACGTTCCATGTCCATCTTTGCGAGCGTCGAGTTAAGCCATCGCTCTCCGTGACACTTATGTATCTCCCGCATTATTTCGTCTCTATATTTTATTAGCACTCATCCTCCTTTTTATTTTTGTATTGGATACTCCAATCGTCTCTGATTTTTTTCTAACTGCTTACGGAGAGCAGCGTTGTAGTTTAAATGCGGTATCTTATTAATGTCGTGTTCACCT
>JAAGZO010000634.1 GCA_024206195.1 bacterium
AAAATAGGTCTCGGATGGGCCTGAGACTAGCCATTGTTACAGACGTGGAGGTCCCAGTCATATCTCTTCAGTTCCGCACCTAATCCAAAGACCTGACTCTGTAACTGGTCTTTCGTATGGAGTGCACCTGTTGAAGGATCGAATGTCGCCGATCTACTAATAGCAGTTAGATCCTACATCCGCTCAGGTCTGTTTGAATCTTCCGTAAATTCGTTTCTCAAATTTGAGGACAAATTTTTCTGGGCTGATAGAGAAAGAGTTGGAATAGGAATAGGATTTGCATTTTGTAACCGAACCACATTGCTTTAGGAATAGGATTGCAGTGAGAGAAACAGAAGGAGATTAAGAATTGAAGCTTTTCGTATCTGAACCAAATTGTTTAAGAACAGAATAGGATTGCTGTTTAATTATTGTAAATTGACAATTGTAAGCCCCAGATAAGAATAAGTGACCAAGTGCATGCACTATAAAGACAAAGTACAGTAGAGAAAATTTAGCATCAATGTTTCAGGCTGACATAGAAGAAAGCAAAACAGAATTAGAGCTATACAAGCTGCACAATGACAAGAATGCACTAAGAATAGAGGTTGGTAGGTAAACAGGAAATCCAATACCGGTAATTGACATCACCGACAAAATTCTCGATTAGGAACCTGAGGATAATGTCATAAT
>JAAGZO010000635.1 GCA_024206195.1 bacterium
TATTAGCCTGTGCCACTGCCGCCGATTCCGGAACTGAACAAACGATGGATGCTATGAGTATCCATTTTTTCTCTGCTCAATTCTGAAATTCCTTTATTTGGCATTAGACGAAGATGCAATGAAAGAGAAAGTTTATTATTGGGAGAAAGATTTCATTTTTGACTTTGAACTAATCTTGAGTTTTGAAAAGGAAATGTCGAAGAGGAAAATGCCACAGACTTGGCCTTTCCCTGGATACAAATGGAGTGGTCCAGGAACTTTTGACTATTTAGTTGAAGAACTTGAAGCTGATGAAGACAGTAGTCCTATTCTCCCTGAAGTTCCTAAAGATTTGGAATGAGAATGTGGACAATTCTTATGGTGTTGCTATGATGTTCCTTATCCGATACTATTGGTTGATCAAGTCAATCATATGTTACTTACAACACCTACTACTACTCCAGGACAACCTTTGGTGCCTTCGGGACTTTATGAACCTACCTGGAAACAAATTCAACCTATTTTAAA
>JAAGZO010000636.1 GCA_024206195.1 bacterium
AGTAGAAACTGTAAGGCTAACCGCAATTAAATACTTCGCTGATTTCTTAAACATTATTTTGGTCTCTAATAAATTAATAAGTCACTGCCACTTAAAACTAAGCGCATGTTATGACTTAGGAGGTGGAGGATCTTCAATAATTATGAATGAATAAGCACCAATGCTTTTCAGTTCGCAAGCCACTTGAGTGAAGTGAATTCGGGTAATAGGGAAATTTTCCAGAATGGCTATAAAATGCCCTGAATGGCACTCAAATACATGCCCATCTGCATGATCATGGACATGCTGCACCTCACTACTATGAAGCTTTGTTGATAAGTCACTTTTTTCAAAAAGTTTAGCCTGAACAGGCTGCACCAGTAAGACTACTATCAACAGCAGATACTTAAAGAATAGCGTCATTGCGATTATGAATATTGTCTCATCCCGAACTTAATCTCTGTCAGCTCTATAAACAAATTCGCTGACTACAGCTTTTTCTTTAGTATGAATCCAATAGAGATCATCGACGGGAAGAATAGCAACCAACCCTTCACTGTCCGCATTGACCGATACAGTCTCCACTATCAGTTCTGCTACAGCGTGTGCATATTCCGCCGAGGTATAAATATCTACTTGCAGATGGTCTACCAAATTCTCTTGACCATACTCTTGATTATATACGCCATGCCCACGAACATCATGAATAGTGTATCCGCAGATCCCTGCTTTCCTGAAAGCAGCTTCTAGCTTGCTTTTCTCCATTTCATTAAAGATAGCGCTGACTTTCTTCAAACTCATTGCGCAAACTCCGTAGAAATAGAAATGAGGGATAACCTCCCTCATTTCTTATCTGGCATCAAATGTTATCGATGCATTGGCATATCTTGCTGAGATTGATGTTCCATCATTTGTCGCATCATTCTCTGCATCATTTTCATTCTCTGTTCCATCATTCCCATACGTGAATCCATATGTGGGCAAGGCTCACCGTCCGCCTTTTTGTCTCCCATCATCCCTCCGTCATGCATCATCTCCATACCCATTCGCATCTGTTTCATATGCTCATGCATCATTTCCCGACGCTTTTCAGGCTGTTTGTTACTCTGGATCTCATTCATCAAACTTTCAGTTTTTCCCATATGCTCATGCATATTCATCATCTGAGATCGTTCGTTATTCGAACCGCCCTGCATCCCCATCTCCTGCTGATGGGCATTTACAGATAGACCTGCGCCCATCAAAGCAACACTGAGTATTCCTATCATTAGACGTTTCATCACACGCTCCTTGATTGCAATTTCTAAAGCTAGCTCCCACAATTCTGAACAACTTTTTCAGAATTGTGCCCGTAACCTTTGTCTTAAAATCTAGACCTTCCAGTTACTGGAAGGTCAATAGGAATAGTTGCGGAGAATGGGTTTACAGTAATTTTTTGAGATGAATCAGGTTTTCTTTGAAGATATACAGCAGAAGCCTTGAGAAGGCACATCTAATGCACTGTTGAATTTACGCGGTATGAGATAGGGCGCATACCTCACTGAGAGATTTTTTATGTAGCTACTATAAGGCCTCAAGTTATGAGCCTTTCCAGCAAACTTAGGCTAGACAGTAAGAACGCTAACCAATTCCGTATTCACAACAATTAATCACAGACATCCCTGCCATGCTAGTCGAACAGAATAATTAAATGTCCTTACCTTTAGGTCTACTCATCTAAATACAAGCTATCGATTATTGATACTAATAACTCTGCTCGATTTTGAACATTTGCCTTTCTATACACAGCGCTTAGTTGTGCTTTCACTGTACCCTCAGAAGTACCACGTAATTTTGCAATTTCAGAAGGCCCAAACCCCTTGAAGAGGAACATCGCAACATCAAACTCTGCAGGTGTTAGTTTCCAATTAGAAAACTGGTGCTCGACTATTTCATACAGGGATTGCTGTGAACGGGTCAACTGTGCTTCTAGGTGAGCTTTTCTTTGAAGAATACTTCTTAGCACACCTATTTCTAAAACAATGGCAATGATTAGCGAAGCCGCCGCTATAGATTCAGCTATAAGGTGAAGTTTCTCACTATTCGAAAGTTCATAACTTATAAAATCAATGACTACATCGAAGATAAAAAATATTGCACAAGCAGACTGTAAGATAATTATTGAAAGGATAAATAATGGTTTAGGCACTCTGCCTGTACTGAATGATGTCATGCTTTGTGCTCTGGTATCTCTTTCACTCCAGTTATCATCGCACGAGATAAATTAACTGAAGTCAATTTAGATTCAAAAATAACTGCTAAAACATGTAGAACAATAGAAACCTCTGCCCAAACGACAAGAGCTTCATGTATCTCCTCTATCCATTCAGCCCCCCACAGCCAATCGGTTGTCATCATAAAGCCAGAAAGCCCTATAAGACTGATAGCCAGCAGCAGGTTGTAAATCATAAGCGCACCAAGGGGAGTATGACCTACGTGAATATGATCTCTCTGTAACGCAATAGCTTGCATTTGCTCAAGACAAGCCTGCGGGCTTATAGGGAAGCTACTAAAGCGAGAGTATGTAGAACCAATGAAGCCCCACAAGAGGCGGAAGGTCAATAATCCTATAACAAAATACCCAATATATTGATGTAAATCGCTGTCATCATCGATGAACCAGTCGTTAGCAAAAAAAGCTATGACTAAACTCCAGTGAAACAAACGCACACCTAGATCCCAGACGTAGATACTTTTCATTATTAACCTCCGCTGGACACTAGTCTTCTTTGACTTTGGCAATTTTCAAATTTTTATCTAAATATATCTCGTACCTGGCACCATTCTTAATCGCATAGGCCTCATAGTAACCGTCTTCGGCTTCAATTTTCCGAACCTCATAGCCCTCTTGAGTTAACTGCTCTGTTATTTCAGCTTTAGTCTCAGAGTTCAATCTAAGATCATCTTCACTGGCAAAAGCAGCGGCCCCATACAAACTAATAGCTACCGCTGGTATTAACCTAAATGACTTCTTCAAAGTTAGCATTGCTTGTTCTCCTTTAAGTACGTTGCACCGCTATTAAAGGAGAACTAATCGAAACTATCGATAAGCCACAGTCGTATTTTGGTTGAGATAAGCTTCTGATTACAGGAATAAACTTCAGTTTATGCAGAGTTCTTTGTCAAACTGAAGGGTCTTTCCTAAAACTCTTCCACTGACGGATTAGTCTTGTTTAGAA
>JAAGZO010000637.1 GCA_024206195.1 bacterium
GACCCAATTCAACCAGGTGAATTTAAAGATGTAGATGCACCGGGTGGAAGTTTAAGAGATGCTTTCTTTCCACTACCTTATAAAGAACCTTCTCCAACATTATTACAGTTATTAGGAATTGTTGTTCAAGCTGGACAAAGATTCGCGGCTATTGCTGATATGCAAGTTGGTGATGGTAATCAAGGTGCAGCTGTAGGAACTACGATTGCTCTTCTTGAGAGAGGATCAAGAGTTATGTCTGCAATACACAAAAGATTGTATGCAGCAATGAAAAAAGAATTTGGATTACTTTCAACTATTATTGCACAGTACTTACCACCAGAATATCCTTACGATGTTGTCGGTGGTGCAAGGACCGTGAAGCAAATGGACTTTGATGACAGAGTAGATATTCTACCTGTTGCTGATCCTAATATATTCTCAATGTCACAGAGAATAACATTAGCACAAACTGAAATGCAATTAGCAACCACTAATCCACAAATGCACAACATGTATAATGTTTATAGAACTATGTATGAAGCAATTGGAGTTAAGAATATTGATGCAATATTACCACCTCCTCCACCAAATGCTCCTAAAGATCCAGCTATAGAAAATATAGATGCATTAGGTGGTAAACCTTTTCAAGCGTTTCCAGGTCAGGATCATAGAGCACACATTACTTCACACTTAAACTTTATGGCAACTAACATGGTTAGAAATGCTCCAATGGTTATGGGTTCATTACAAAAAAATATTTTAGAACATATAAGTCTAATGGCACAAGAACAAGTGCAATTAGAATATAGAGAACAAATGCAACAGATGAAACAACTTGAACAAATCGCTCCGCAGAATCCACAAGCGGCAGCTGATTTACAAATGATGTCTCAAACAATAGAAGCTAGAAAAGCTGTGTTGATTGCAGAAATGACTGAAGAGTTTATGAAGGAAGAGAGACAAATAACATCTCAATTCGATCATGATCCATTACTTAAATTAAAAGAAAGAGAAGTTGATTTAAGAGCTAGAGAAACTGAGAGAAAAATAATGGAAGATGAGAATAGATTAACTCTTGATACAGCTAAACTTGTACAAGATAGAGATTTGACTGAACAGAAAATGGAGCAAGATGAAGAATTAGCTGAAATGAGAGACGAGACAGCTATGGATAAAGCTTTATTATCTGCGGATACCAAACTATATACAGATCAAATGAAACGTAAAGATGTAAAGACCTTGAAAGGTCCTAAGAGATAGTATAAGAAACCAACAGGAGAAAAATATGAAAAACTACCAAAAGTCTACAAAGGTTGCAGTTCCTAAACAGAATGTTGTCTATGACAAAAGAAGTAAAGCTGATGTCACTAGAGCAAGAAACGTTATCCCAACTGGTGATAAAGTAACTGTTAAAGGTACTGGTAAAGCTAGAAAACAATCAGCTACTTGGTTCTAATATGTGGTTAGGAGCAATCAAATTAGCTTTGAACGCTGGCACGCACATCTATAAGAAAAAACAAGAAACTAAGATGGCGATGGCAGACGCTCAACACATGGCGGCCTCTAAGATGGCCCGTGGAGAAACAGAATACCAAGGCAAACTTTTAGAAGCCCGTCA
>JAAGZO010000638.1 GCA_024206195.1 bacterium
GTACTTCTTAAGAATTCTTTTGTTGTACATGTATCCACTTCACTTGTTAGAGAGTATCGTTTCTTTGTAAATGAGTAGCACTTTTTCACAGCATGTGTCCCTATCCATGTTGTTATCAGAATCACAAGAAGTATATAGGTAGTTGAATAGTGCGATACTATGCAAGCACTAGCAAATACAAAGAAAAGAACCTTCCTGTTAAATTCACTAATTCTGTCATGAAATAGAATTAGTATTGCTAATGCAAAGAAAAATATGGCAATATTCGTACGAAATCCTCCCGCTGCAAATACGAACCTCTCTTGTGTAATGAAAAATAATGCTGCCACAAAAGCATAGAATTCGGCAATATATCTCCTACACAATATGAAAACTGTCAGAGGTACCAACGAGAAAAAAACAAGGTCCAGTAATTTGAATAGATATTCTGAGTCCATATCCAAAAAGCTTTGATACACCGTAGGTAGAATAGTCACACTAAGACAAGCTTCGTAGTCGTGATCATGAAAAATCTGCCATTGACCATTAAGCAAGGTCTGCTGAAACAGATCATACTCAAAATGAGCATCTCTGCCCATAATATGACTGCATCTCAGAGGCTCCATAAGCAGTAATGAAATACCTATGAGGAAGATTATTATCGGATATATATTGCGTGGAACAATATTGTGTTTTACAGCTAAAACAACAACATACGTAGCAATTATCAACAGAAATGCTATTAGGCCTATGTTGTTGTTGTATGTATTCATAACATACACCCCAACAATGCTTAACAATGGGAGCATAAAAGGAATGAGCAAAAAACCTTTGGTTGTTGTGGTGAGTTTCATTTTTGGTAAAGTGATTGTCGGTATACCAGTATTCTTATTGTAGTCGACAAAAGCAAGTAGTAGCAGGACCCCACTGAAAGACAGTAAAAGAGAAACCGTTGACAATGGTGTATTGTAGCCAAGCCAAGGATAAATTGAGTTGACTGCCAACCCAAATGCAAGCACACAAGCCAGACTAATTCCCATGGATAACACGGTTTTCTCCAGCAGTTCAAGGTCATTCAGTTTTAGAATTCGAATAATTAGTAATCCAGGGAGAAAAGACAAGTAAATAAACCCGAGAACTTGCCTAATTAAGGGCAAATCTAGTATTGTCGCTATGCTAACTGCAAGGATGATAAACACGACATGAGGTAAAATGCTTCTCTTGCCAGATTTTTGCAAAGATTTAACAATCATTGAAGAATCCAATTTAAAATAAACAATACCACTTTCACTTTTTACTGTACA
Source organism: bacterium (assembly GCA_024206195.1). The sequence goes on from JAAGZO010000638.1 coordinate 1,284, forward strand.
ATCAATATATCGCTTAAGCTCACCAGGCTCAAAGGAAGCCGCCCAATAAAGGCAGTACGGTGCTTTGCTGGGCGGAACAGTGTAAGAAAAGCATAGTTCTACTGCTTCTCTTGAAACAATGCTCCAAATGTGTAGTCATTGGAACTCTTTGACTTGAGAATTTCCCAAACCAAGAACTTATTTTTAGTTCCTTATCTTTGAGAGATTTAATTAAATCATTCAATTCTGTGATGATTTTTCTTGCTCTGTCAGATTTTAAGTCGGATAGCTCCATTGTTTTGTTAATAAATTTCTTTTCAATCATGATATTTACCCATTTGTTACGCCCAACACCCACTATTCAGTAGGCAGATATTCACTCTGGAATTCCATTGTCATAGCTTCTTCATACTTGTGATTTGTTGGGAATCTACACGAAAAACGGCTTATCTCCTCACCCAGCACTGCATGCGCTTTAGTACCAACCAATACATGCGCATAGTTCTTCGATAGCTTCCCATATATTGGCAAATTTGTTGATCATCGACTTTCTCACTTCGTTTCATCAATGAATCAAAATAACCAACGAACAAGGCAACACCTCTCAGAATGCTTCTGCTCGGACGTGTAATTATGATCATTAATAGAATGTCATTGATAATGTTCAACGGATTTCTGTTAAGATAATAAGATCTCTGGCCCCTATCAAAGTAACCTTTCCATAAGCTATCCCCTTCTGCGGTGCCTCTTGTTTGGTAACATACTACGTCGTCTAGCTGAACAATGCGCCAACCCTGAAATATGGCCTTGATATTAGATATTACATCAGGGCATTTTGCTAACGTATATCCTCCTGTTGCCTCAAATACATGCCGACGCCATACTCTTCCAGTCCCAAAAGGAACCCCGTCTCCGAGCTTGATCATTGCCGCGTCTTGATGCACATCGCCATCACTGTCAATTGTTAATAAGTCACCGCTAACGATACCATACTCTTCATTTTCACTAAGGAAATGCATACAATTCTCAAAATAGTCGGCAGGATATACCATGTCTGCATCAGAAAGTGCGATATATTCAAATTGGATACCCATAGTACTAGCAGTGTTGAATGCCCTATTAAACCCTTCGATACATACAGATGTATAATGCTTACCCAAATCGTAGCGTTGCTTTGTGGCCAGTCTTACTGGGTGAATCCAGCTGTATTCTTGACTTACCTTAGCAATAATATCTGCAGTATTATCTTCACTTCCATCATCAACAATGCACCAGATAGCAGGTCGAATCGTCTGCTTCACAATCGCCTCTACGAGCCCGGGTATATTTTTCTCCTCATTTTTTGCCGGTGTGACAAGAATATAAGCTGATTGTTTCAAGGTCCTCTCCGTACCTAGTATTCTAGTCAATCATCTTGATGAAATCTACAGGTTTGTATTCGTTATTATGATTTCGAGACAACCATCGCAGGTGGGCGTATGTATCTCAGACATAAAAGCAAAGGTGATCTGCGCCTCTATGAATTGCTTCATCATCATCTCGGCCTCCTTCCGAATGCATCCTATCAAAAATTACTTATATCCGAAATGGGCCAGAATCCGAGGGGCAGACCATTGTATGGAAGATTATCTCTGTATCTTTCAAGAAATCCCAATAAGAGTTTCCGGAAACTATCATCAGAATATACTTCTCAACTGTATTCAAAAAGATGGGAGTCCATATTATCGTACGCTCTTAATGGCAAACGAGCCTAATACTCGTGCTATTCTCTCCTCGTTTTTCTTCTTGCTGTAATGTTGCTCAATAACTGTGCGGGCGTTGTCGCCTATTCTTTTCATTTGTCCCTGCTCAAATACCAACTGATTCACCATAGCGACCAGTTCATTTTCTTTAAATACCAAGATGTCCTCTCCAATTACAGCAGAGTATATACCAACAAAACCTGCTGGAGTGCTGAAAACAGGCAAGCCGCTACGGAACTAGCCTGTTCGCAACGACATGGAAACAAAGGAGGATTAAATCATGAAAGATGCATACA
>JAAGZO010000639.1 GCA_024206195.1 bacterium
TCTGGGCAAGTAAAAGCAGAGCATTAACATTCTCTGCGGGCGCACTGCTAAAACCGATTGCGATTAAAGCAATACACAAAAACACGGATAAAAATTTTTTCATGCAAACTCCTTGAAGATGTCATATAACACTACCTACCTGTATTTAGGTACGGGGAATCCGCATAATTGTTGCAGTTTTAGTGGTTTTTGTTGGAATTAAATGGGGGATAGCGACTGTCTTAAGAAAGGGTGGCACACCTTCACCGGAGTGGGTATTGTGGAGGGGGGAATGTGCAGGTGTGTATTATAGTTTATGATTTTAAATTGGAACTATACACGCTTGTATCATAATTGAGACAAGCTCAATTACAATAAAAGCATGCCCCCCAATTTAAAGAGGAGTGCCCGAAGGGGGACTGTTCTTTATCCTATGCGCCTACACACCCCTTTAATTCCCCTCTCAAGAGGGGATAACCACATCTCCGCCTCGCCGAATCAAGGTCTTACCTCATCCCCTCTTGAGAGGGGTGGCAGGCGAAGCCTGACGGGGTGTGTTTTTTAATGTGCTGCCGGGTCACCGTTCCCGGCAGAATTATAGACTAATAGTCTACGACTTTTGACTAATGTTTGGATTGCTGAAGCGGAGCTTCAGCTTAGCGGAAGCTATCGCTTCCGCAGTCCATAGAATAGTCAAAACCACAGGGGTTTTGACCTACTTTAAGAATGTTATCTTCTTAACCGCTGTCTGTCCTGCGCAATTTAGTTTTATGAAGTAAATTCCGGAGGGTACTCCTACACTATTAACATCAGTTCCATCCCAGAAGATGTTGCCTTCACCTGCATGATGGTTTTCTATAGTGTATAACTTTACCAAGCCTCCCAGTAAATTGTATATTACTAATTCTATATCACCTCCCTGCGTAGAATTGAAATTAATTGTTGTTGAATTATTAAATGGATTAGGGTAGCTGTTAATCATTATGTTTGATGCTATTAATTGGTTGTCATCTTCTAAGATATCAACAATCGGACGGAAAGAAAATATCGCTAAAATCCGCTCATCATTTTCTGCTCGTCGAGCTTTACATATTAATTCTTCATAACTACTTCCATTTATATCTCGGACGTTGACCGGAGGTCCATAGCTACGATATTCTTCAGGATATTCTATCTCACTACCATAAAAACTGTCAGGAGGACTCCCGCCATAATAAATATAAGGATAAAACATTATATCATCATATCCATCTATGTTTATATCACCCAAATTCTCAACATAAGAACTGGAGAAACCAGGCTGTTGACACATATAATCATAAAGAGTGTCAATATCAGGTCCACCGTAATAAAACGGTCTGGAAAAATTGTCATTGATATAGGTACTAAAGTTAACAAATAAATCTAAATATCCATCTCCATTGATATCACCGACTATCTCAAATTTATCACCGCTCCCGCCAAAACTTTCCGGACACCTGATAAACATATCAATTGTTGTATCCATTACCTCCGATCCAAAACGTACTCGTATCTCATGTGGGACAACAGTTTGTGGCCAGCTTAATAAGTCGCAGTAACCGTCACCGTTTATATCCCCCATCTGTAACTTCCTGCTTTCTTCTATATAATCTTCATAATCCCAGATGAGATCCGCCTCATAATCTTCCCCACCATAATAGATATAAAATCGTGGTAACGTCCCCCATATATTATAACCAAAACAGAATACCACCAAATCATCTATCCCATCATTATTGATATCGCCACAGGCGATTTCGCTGCCATACCTTTCGCCAAGACGGTCATTAGTAAGAATCACATCAGGGATGCTATCCATCTCCTCCCCCCCAAAAAAGACATATACTTTTCCTTCAAAGCTTTCGTCGAATGTTCGACTGTACAATGGAGCGCTAATTATCACATCTGAATAGCCGTCGCCATTTATATCACCGGATGTTATTTTACTGCCAAAAGCACCGGTTATGTATCCTATAGAAAGGGTATCCCCGGATAAGGTTATAAAAGGTTCAAACTCCGGTTCTTCTCCACCCAAATAAATATTTACATTATCTAATTCGTCCACGTCCTGCAGAGCAGCAAAATCACTATATCCATCGTTATTGATATCTCCTACAGGACCGAAAATTCTACTGTATTGTTCAATAACTCCGATCAACTCATAACCAGCTAAACAATCAGATACTCCAAAGAAGCCGGAAGATAATAATAGAATGAATACTATGACATTATTTAGACGCATTTGCTTCACCTTTGGTTAAAGCAATTCTATTGTAATATAACCATTTGTTAGAAATTGTCAATTCAAAGGTGAGCGTTGCAGGATCGACAAACCGACCGCACTAACAATCAAAATTGCTATGGGGATATAAAAAAAGGTGGAGAAAAATATGTCAAATAAAAGAGTTGTTATAACTGGGATAGGAGTACTGACTCCAATAGGTAATTCTATAACAGAGTTTGAAAAATCACTAAGAGAAGGTAAGTCAGGGATTGCAAAGATTAAGTCTTTTAATACAAGTGAGCTTTTACATAAAAATGGTGGAGAACTAAA
>JAAGZO010000640.1 GCA_024206195.1 bacterium
CCATTTATCGTTCCTAACAGTTTACTACCTTCTTTCATTCCCTCATCCTCTTCACTTCCCTCTCCCATTTTCAACCTGCAATCTATTAGAAAAACTCGGTACTTTCTTATCCACCAATTATTATATTACACGCCAGCAAATAGCAGCGTATACCACTGGTCCCTGTGTATTTCATCCACCTATCTATATTTACTACAGCACACCACTGAACAACACAGCAGGACCTTATAAGCTTATATCTGCTTTCTTATAAGCTGAATGAGCCCACTCTTTTTGAAAGTGGCCGACCAAAGCTCCACTGTGAGGAAAATTGGCTCTTAAAAGAGTATTTTGTCCTGAGATAACAGTAGAAACGGTTCACTATTGCGCGAGCGGGTGAGCGATGAGGGCGTTGTGATGAGTGTAGATTCGATGAAGTGATGAGGCGAGACGTGATGAGAAGAGAAGTAAACGAGAGATGTAGATGTGAGAGACTGGAGGGGTTGCAGCTCCAGAGCGTTTCAGAGAGACAACCGTTCATGAGCGAAGTTTAGGTAACAACCAGTGAATTAAAGGAGAATGACATTATAATAAACAATACATTTAACAGCAGAAGTATCAATGTAGTTTGATGATGATCCTTTGAATTCTTGATGAGGCTGTGCTGTGCGTTCG
>JAAGZO010000059.1 GCA_024206195.1 bacterium
ATTATTGCTTGCTTGAACGAAACATACTATTATAATTATCTCTGATTATTACCTACATGTTGTGAGTCAGTGCTAGTGTGCTGAGTGGTTGCTTTACTTCATGAACATCAAATACAACGAGGAGCAATAAAGTTGTTGTCGATTGTTCCTGATGATTCTTTCTTCTCTGAAGGTTCTGCCTTTGTACTTGGCAAATACGATGTATGAGATTCGGTCCTGCTGTGCTTTGGATTTGGGCCAGGTCTAAAGAACAGAAGATCAAGTTGCATGCTCCTGAAAAGGACTGTATTCAGTCTACGAATGATTTGAATTCTTTGGTGCTAAGAAAATCCACTACACTTCATTCATCAAGGACTTTGGTCATCAACCGGCTGGAGCCACCAGTGTTGGACATATCCGAATGCCTGTTATCTTGTCTAGATAAATATGAGCAGAATCAGATACCAACAATATAAAATTTGCATATGTCGCGATGAGCTTGCACTGTGAGCCCAGATCAGGGCAGGTTTCTTGTTACGCCTTATGCTCTCATTGTATGGTCATCTCCATTACATGCTGGATCATGGATTTCTTGATTCTACTCCTAGAGGGTAGTCGTCGATGGGAATATTTTGAATTTTTTTGTTCCACTGGGGTTCAAGTTGTCGTTTTATCATAAGTGGAATGAAACGAGTGTGTAGGTACATTTGTGTGGTAAACGATATGGAAGCCATATTCATGTGAACATGCCCAGCATTATGTCATCTTAATTGTCTTCTGTTATCAAGTTAACAACATTTTTAAACATGAAATAAATTAATTGCAAAAAGTAGGCTAGCTGA
>JAAGZO010000641.1 GCA_024206195.1 bacterium
TACGATATCTCTAGTATCCACAAGAATGTTCTTGACAAAATTCTTGTCGTCTCTTGAAATAGCTGTTAATTTTAGTAATGACATCTTTATTTATTTAATTTCCAAGCTAAAATAGAACCTATTACACCTCCATAAACCATGAAGGCAGGCTTACTGTTAAACACTTTGTTCTTAGCTCCTTCATCGACAACTATGTTGTTAACATAATTAATCTCCGTATAAGGATTGTAACTGATTAATTCTACTGTATATTCTTTCTTCCTCAAGAAAGCAAAAGGCTTATCACTTTTCTTTTTGCCTATGGTTACATCGAACTTATTCACAAAAGAGAGGGAGTCTATATGTAATCCTAAAGAATCTACTTCCCCGGCAAAATTCATCCATCCATCATTTAAAGCCAAGTCTCCTGAGCAATCCGAATATTTTGTTAAAGTATCTGTTGTAGTGAAAGGAATGAATACCGAGTCAATCTTAGTGACAGACTCAAACCTAACATGACTACTCACCGACTTAAATCTTTCATACTCATCAGCCAAAAGGATCCTGGCAGATTTCTCGTTAATGAGATTCTGATTTAACTCCTTTATCTCTTCAGCCTTTATAGAGTCTCTAGATATCAATTGATTCTTCTCCTCTTCTAAAAATGTTTTCACAGAAACGATCTCTCGCTCCAGATCCACATTGTTAGACCAAGAATTGTAATACAAGAACGCCATTATAACCAATAGCGCCCAAGGTATTAATTTAGATATTTTGAATTCAAATCTCATTAAGCTACTGATACAGTTACTGGTCCAAATGGATTAATACATCCGTTAGCGTCTGTCACAACCACATTGTAATCCCCAGCAAGCAAGCCTGTCGCTGTCGCTGTTGTTTGAGCTCCTGGATCATCCCATAAGTAAGTATATGGTGCAACCCCTCCTCCAGCAACTACCGTAGCTGTTCCATCAGAAGCTCCTCCTGTTGATTCATCAGTAGAAGATAAATCCCCTGTTACAGCGGCGGGTTCCGAGATTATAAACGAAACTGCTTTAGATACTCCATTGGCATCCGTAACTGTCAATGTGTGCGTGCCTGCAGCTAAATTAGCAGGATCATCTCCACCCCAATCTAATACGTATGGAGCAACTCCTCCCGAAACAGAAGCTGCTGCCGTTCCTGTAGACGATCCGTTACAAAGAACATGAGTCAATGTAAGAGAAACAAACAGAGAAGGCTCAGAAGTTATACTGTGCTGGTAAGAACCAGTCACGATATCAAACATTACGTTAGAATAATAATTAACGTTCTGAATTATAGACTGATATTCTGTAGCGTTTATGTGAGACTTATTTAAAGCACAAGAAGCCGCTTCAATAACCTTGTCTACCGCATCGCAAAGGCAATCAGTATCAATATGAATAGGATTAATCTGTAAAACCTCAAAATCACAATTAGAGTCTTTTGAAGTTAAATGATTCTTGTTGTCTGCATCATAAAAAACAAAAACTACCCCCGCAGGTGAAGCCGGCGGAGTTGGCACTTCATTTCTATGTAATACAGGTATGTTAGGATTTAAACTCATTACGTTACGTTTAATGTTAATATTTTAGTATTGTTAGTTCCGCAAGCAGAATAAACAACTGAAATCTCATAAGTTCCTACAGGTACAGATTCAGCGACTTCCAAACCTTCTGTTACAACACTTTCTTCAGCCCCTATAACTAAAGTAGATAATCCCGAAAGGAATGTTACACCCGCAGGCGCATCACTAAGAGTTACAAGAACTGCTTCTGAACAAGACACTCTGTCTACAGAATAATCTATAGCAACAGTAGATGATTCGTTTTGAATCTTCGCTACCGA
>JAAGZO010000642.1 GCA_024206195.1 bacterium
AGTTGAAAAATTTTGTACTTTACTAACTGAAACAACAAAAGTGTTCAAGAGCTGTTCTCCTTGGTTATCTAAACACCCTGTCAGTAGAGTGTGAGCATTCCCTATCCCTCCTATCTTCTGCTGAAACCTCCAAGCCATACTTATAGTAGCGATGGTCATAATTAGACAAATAGAATCTAAAAAAGTAGGAACCAGAAGCATATAGGGACCTATATCACGATTAGAGCCAATACAGCACTTTAGAGCTGAGGTAATGCCTATTAAGAGTAAAGCTAAACTTGCGGTGATTATGGCTAAGACTAATGTAACGTTACCCAACCAGACAGCTTCTTGTGCTATATTGCCGACTCCACGAAGTTCACCGTTAAATTGAGTTATATCCTTGTTAATGATTTTAAATATTTTAGTCTTGCACTCAAGTTTTACTCCGATAAATGGTTTAACGTAAAGATTTATGAGGTAGTCAAGTCTTCTATTTTGAAAATACCTGGGAATATTGAGAAGTTGAGTTGCAATGTCATTCTCCCTTAAAAGGTCATAGTAATTTTTGGAGTCAAGCTTCCTATACGAGACATCAAATGTCGAGCCCGCAACAGAGGTGAAACATTTAGCATAGTAGTGATATATATCAAGGATATGACCATACGCTCTAGGCATATTCTTCTCTCCAGTATCTGCACAAGGGATTCCATCTGCAAACTCAAAAGTCTGTGGGAATAATCCACTTTTGTATTTTTCCGTAGTGTAGATTAGCTTTCTAGAACTCATCTTTATCTCAGTATAATTGACAGGGGTATGTTAATCGAGGCTAACAATGCGAAAATCATTGATAGGGCATTCCTTCTCTTTAAGACAAAGATGGTTTTTTAGGGAATCGATTTCTCCGCAATCATAAGG
>JAAGZO010000643.1 GCA_024206195.1 bacterium
AACCGGGATCCAAATAAACCGGAACGATACCTAAAAATCATTCCAATCGGATGAGTATGGACAAGGAACGAGTGGAAAGTTTGTGATCGGGTCGAAATGTTCAATTTTGGAGGGTTCTTTGGAGGTCCCTTCCGTAAAATGGGCGTAGCATTCCAAGGGGTGATCAGATCGAAGTTGGAGAACCTGCGTTGATCTTCTAATCGATTGCTCTAAAACGTCATACTGATAACTAAACATCCATTTTTTGAAAGTGGTTATAATAATGGTTACTGTATATTACCATGTTTGTGGTATTAGTGCTGGTTATGGTACTGTATTGGTAGTATTATTAGTGTTTGTACCTTGATAGTAGTCTAATAATGCTACAGTATTGGTGATATTGTGATACATGTAGTATTGGTGGTGATATTACTGGGTTTGTGTACTGTACATAGTGATCATGAAATGCCATGCAAATATTCTGGGTATGAGGCGTCTTATGTAACTGTAATCCAGTGGCGTGATCTCAGGTGATGAGAGTCATTGTTCACTTGGATCCGCGTCAAGAGCTGCCTTGGAGATAAGGAGCTCTGAGTAAATCGCCTGCCTCGTTGTGTCTTCTTCTACACCTCACTACTTCATCTCTAATCCACCGCAGTGCGTGTCTTGCTCAGGTATAACTTTACAATAGTGGTCGTTGTTAGTAACAAAAAGCTCGACTGTATGAAAAACTGGCTCTTAAAAACATCCAAACGAAAACGGTTCTTGACCAGTTTAAGAGAGAGTTCCCACGGGTACCTACCGGAGTTTTCCGATATAAAAGACCAGGTC
>JAAGZO010000644.1 GCA_024206195.1 bacterium
TTGAGCTCTAAATTGGTTAGAACTCAGAAAGGAGGCAACCCAGCTCGCTCAAATTTTTTTTTGGTCTAATGGTCTTATGGTCTACACGTCTCCAGCAAATTATATCAAATCGGTTGAGTGATTAAAAATACAGCTCGAAAATACGAAACTATCTCTTCATGTGCGAGCTCACGTTTTAATTGGCTAACATCTCCGCAACCCGTGTGCAGCCCGACTGCGCGGCCTTTGGACTCTAAATTGGCTAGAACTCGGAAAGGAGATGACCCAAATCGCTCAAATTTTATTTGGTCTAATAGTCTTATGGTCTACATGTCTCAACCAAATTATATCAAATCAATTGAGTGGTTAAAATGCGACATGGTGAATTTACTCTCATGTGTTATTGATAGAATAAATTGATCGGAATGAGAAAATATATAGGTTCCCATGGAAAAGTCAACCCATACTAACAGACAGCTAATGCCATAATCAGAAATTTTTATACCTACATTAACCAAGAGAATAGAAAAATGATAAAAATTCATCCTACGTGAACCAAACATCTCTATTACACATCACTCTAAGGAACGCAGTCGTTAGGCGTAATACAGGTGTTTCATATACTTCACACCTTTCATTAATTGCAATTCCTGATTCCTGTATTCACACAATTAATAATTCGAAACTGCTACTAGACAACCATGCTATAATGAAAATGAAAGCTTCCTACGTAAACCAAACATCTCTATTACACATCGCTCTGTGGAATAGGGTCGTTGGATGCAATATAGATATTTCATATCCTTCACACCTTTAACAAACACAGTTCCTGCTTTCACACGGTCAATAATGCATGGGTGCTAATAGACTGCCAATGTATAATGAAAAAGAAATTGTTCCTACGTGAACCAAACACAAGAAACTGTTCCTACATGAACCAAACGCCTCTATTACACATCACTCTAAGGAACGCAATCATTGGGTGTAATGCGAGTGTTTCATATCTTTCACACCTTTCATTGGTTCCTGCATTCATACAATTAATAACGCGAAGATGCTACTAGACAGCCACGCTATAATGAAAATGAAAGCTTGCAACGTGAACCAA
>JAAGZO010000060.1 GCA_024206195.1 bacterium
GAGTGCCAGGAGGAGTTGAGGCAGATTATGCAGTCAAAAGGGGGGTATGTCCTGCATATGGATGGAACCTGCGAGGGGGGTAGCCCACATTTGTTTAGTTGTATGGATGAAATCAGTAATATCGTGTTGGGCAACAGAAAAATGCCAACTGAAGACAGCCAGTATATTATTCCCCTGTTGCAGGATTTGAAAGCAGCTTATGGCGATCCGGTAGCGTTAGTGCACGACATGGGGAGTGCCATCCTAAAAGCTGTTACGACAGTATTTCCGGGTATAGCTGATTACATTTGCCATTTTCATTTTTTGCGAGATATTGGAAAAGATTTATTTAATGTCGAGTACAGAGCAATTCGCCGAATTACTCGCTCATACAACATCAGAGCAAAACTATACAGGGTATCAAAACAGCTGAAGACTATTATCTGTGGTGACGACACCTTGCTAGAGAGCTTGGAGGTCTACCTGCTGAAAGACAAGGAAATAGATTGCCACACAGAAACACTTGATCCCCATGTGTTGGCGTACCTGTTGATAGCGTGGGTTTTAGAATCTGACAGTGCCTCCAACGGCTTTGGTTTTCCATTTGACCAGCCACATCTTGAATTTTATCTGCGTTTACAGGAGGCTGGGCCATCATTGCAGAGGTTAAAAGCAACAGGCGTTTCAAGATTACCGTTGGTTACATTAGGAAAAATATTAAGGGATGCTACGCTCACGCAAATAGTGTCACGTATACAGGAGAAGATCTCAGTATTTGAAGAACTCAGACAGGCCATGAGAATTGCTTGTCAAGACAACAACCGAGGACTCAATGATGCAGGTGATGAGGATATCAAGACAATCAGAGAACGAGTTGAAAAATTTCGCTATTCCACAAAGGTAGAGACATTAGCCAAAACTGACATTAGCTACCGCAAAATGGTCGTACAAATTGACAAGTATTGGGATAAGTTATTTGCAGACCCAATCAGTATAGAAACACCGACCGGAAACTTCATAATACAACCTCAAAGAACCAACAATCTTATGGAACAGTCTTTTCGCTTCCTAAAACGGGATAGCCGAAGAAAAAGCGGGTTGCATTCACTGAGTAAAAGTTTGAAAGGTATGCTTGCTGACACACCATTGGTGAGAAATTTGTCGAATCCAGATTACATGATTGTTTTGCTGAAAGGGCAAAAAGACTTAGCCAGCCGATTTGCTGATATTGATATTCAACAGGTACGCAAGCAAGAAAAAGAGAACGAGGAGAGATGGAGAAAATATCCAAAAAGAATGAGCAGATTATTTAGAATCCACCACTTACCTCAAAAACTGATGAAAAGCGCGGCATAGTGGGACTATTGTGCATAGATCCAACTATGATTTGGGTTCATAGGATGAGTTATCAAAAAACACTGAAATATCAATACGTTACAGTTTTGGACACCCTAGGTCTAAACCACCGTATACAGGACTCAACCAAGCATCATGTACTCTTGAAATAGGAGCTCCACTAGGCAACATATCATTAACAAAATAACTGAATCCTTTACCGCTCTGTTTAGTTAAATCTCCTAAGCGGTGAGTCTTCCTGTGGAACCACAATTAAATGCACATAATTCGGCATCAAACAATAATTTCATATTTCAATGTATTCTTCTTTGCGCCAGCAAGAGATCAAACTAAGATATTTCTGATAATTCTCATCTTGAAAGAACACCTCCTGTCGGCGGTTACCACGCC
>JAAGZO010000645.1 GCA_024206195.1 bacterium
AGATGGTTTATGCCGAGACGAAAAACCAGCATTCAATGGATGTCCTTTAGAGAGTCGCTTCCAATGCTCTAACGGACAATGCGTAAAGGACAAGCTTGAGTGTATAGGAGTATCGATGTGTTCTAACCCTGCAACTCCTTATAGGTGTATGGACTCAAATTGCGTAGAAGATCCTAAGAATTGCCCAGATATGTTGAGACTCTATTCTTCTAACTACCAGTCAATTTCATTCAACACCTTAACCCCCTTAGATGTGAAGTTTTCATATGACAAGTTCAACAGGGTAATAGGAAGAGTATTCCTCCCAGGAAATGGTGTACATTTAACTATTCCTAATACTATATATACAAAATTATGGGTAAAAGGTGCAGATGACACCTCATTGATGGACTTAAAATACAACAGAACTTTAATCAGTTTATACAACATCAGTAATGCTATTCCTTCTAGTGAGGGTAATCTCACCTTCGAAAACTCTGTTCTAAGTTCTATCATCATGATAGGAATTAAAAACGCAAATACTACCCTAAAGAGACCAGGAACTCTTTTCTTAGAGCATAATTTCCTGTCTAGAAAGCAATTCTATACTTATGACTAT
>JAAGZO010000646.1 GCA_024206195.1 bacterium
CTAGTCAGTTGGTTTACGAAGGAACAAAGTTTCGTCACTATAGCATGGGGTTTGTGTTGAAAGTGTGAAATTATACAGTTATATTGATAGTACTTAACTGTAATTTGAGTAGTTATGTCCAAAAAAGGGGACCTGTGGTGACAGATCCTAAAAGTAAAAGATTGGACTGTAAGTAAATTGACCATTAGAAGTCACAGTCCATTAGGTATCTGGTCAATAGGTATCTTGGTTGTGTAACATGTCTATTTGTGTCATGTCACAGTTATCTAGCCTTGTTCTAGTATAACAGGGGAGTATAGGTGAGAGTCTACTCACATTAAGTCTAAGTTAAGGTGATAGGGGTTATTTTCCATGGCGTAGGATTATATTGTCACATCAACTTACCTTGCGTAGATTATGCTCTCACGTCAACTCTGTTTAGTCACCTTAACTCTGTTCACTATTGAAAGTCCATTTCCTTAGGAGTGGGGCACCATCTTGAATTCCTACGCGCCACTTCTGAGTTTTCCTGTTTGGTACATATATTCACTGTACGTTTATCTGTTCCCTGTGCTTTACCTCCGCTGCATCCCCTCTGTATTGATGATGTATTTCTTGTTGGTTACTATCTAAAGAAAACCATTCTACTCTCTTGAAGCATTAAAAGAAGTGGTATTGGATAAAATCAAGACAGCTGATGATTTGCAAAGCTCTCACATTATGCGGAAAATTGAGACTACAAAGAGA
>JAAGZO010000647.1 GCA_024206195.1 bacterium
AAAAAGTATCTAGCCGGAGTCGGTACAATGGTATACCTAGCAGACCTCGATTGGTGTCCAAATGCCGTAGTAGAAGCGAGAGTGGCAGGATTACACGTAATATACGAACCGAAGTGCAAAGCTGTTAAAGAACTGTGTGAGTTGGACGTTAAGGAACTTTATATACACAATATAGCTAAACAATACAAAAAGGTGTTTAAGAAGGTATTATAATGGGCGTATCAAAGCATTCCCTGGAAATCATAGAGAGAGCAAGAAAGAGTCTTCGGATGCCTTACAAAGGCTTGAAGATGTGTGAAATGGGCTGTATGCTATTCCATGAAGATGTAACCAAGTATAAAGCCTCAAAAGACTATTTTGAGAAAAAGGGAGTAAAGCACATTTCAATTGATCGAAGCGGTGGATACGGGTCTGTGCCTATGGATTTATGCAAGTCGTTAAATGTGTGGGATAATAAATTTGATATTATCACAGATATAGGAACCGGCGAACACGTACACAATCAATTCATGTATTTTAAAAACTGTTACAAT
>JAAGZO010000648.1 GCA_024206195.1 bacterium
GTAGTCAGGAGGGGTTGCAGCTCCTTGAGAGAGATTCAGAGAGACAACCATTCAGTAGAGAACTTTTAGGTAACAACCACTCAATTAAAGGAGAATAGTATAACAATAGGCATTGTATTTAATAGTAAATGTATCAATGAAGTATGATGATGCCCTTTGAATCCATGAAGGCAGCGCACGTTCGCACACAATTGTCGAGTGAGTGCAGCGGAAGTTAAGGTTGTGATGTAGAGAAGCATAGGTCAGATGATGAGATGATTTGTAGACCAGATGAGACGTGATGAGAGATGTGTAGTTGATGAGTCGTAGATTCGGCGAGATGTGATGAGAGATGTGTAGTTGATGAGTCATAGTGAAGATGAGGCATTGTGGTTCGATGAGAGATGTGAGAGTATGGCGTAGTCAGGAGGGGTTGCAGCACCTTGAGAGAGATTCGTAGATACAACCATTCAACAGGACGACTTTAAGTAACAACTGCTGATAACAGCACATTAATATCAATCAGCAATACATTTAATAGTAGTAATATCAATATTGTATGATGATGAAGTCCCATTGAATTCCCTGGAGGCCGTGTGTTCACACATGTTGTATATGAAGGAAGAAAAAGATTGGTTGTTTTTGATGTTTCCGATACTAACTGTTGGTTGACCTGGGATGTTTTATATAGTCTGCTTAAATCAGAAGACCCTGGGTCTCTTTTGAAAGGAAGAGAATTTAAAGATAAACCCAGAAATTGTGCAAAGCTTTATGAAAGAACCAAAAGCGAAGAAAGAAAAAGAACTTCTGGCTGGACCCAGAAAGTTCAGAAAAGTTCTCATATTATTTGCCCAGGAGAGAAATCTTCAGGAATTCATAAAACTGGGGAGAGATCTCCAGACTTCCACAAGTTTACGTCTGGGAATGATTTCTCAGATACGCAAAAATTCAAAAGTTCCTTTGAAGACTCAAGGTCTGCGGAATTTTTGAATTCCGATACAAATTTGTCTGAATTTGAACCTAAGCTTAATCAGGGTCAGTACTTAGCGAATTTGCCAAGTAAAAGCCCTGGTGCTGTGAGTTGCATTCAATGTCAAACAGAACAGTCAGAAAACGGAAGAACATTGAGAACTGAACAAAAAATGTCGGAAGACCAAGAAAAGAGAATAAGAATAGAAGAAACACCTAAAGAGACTTTTATGTGAATTGTTAGGTGTTATGTCATAACACCTAACAATTCACATAAAAGTGTACATTGACGTCATAAGGCGCCAACACAACTTCAAAACTAAAGAGAC
>JAAGZO010000649.1 GCA_024206195.1 bacterium
AAGGAATTTCTTCGGTGCGTGAGGGGAATATGCACCAGCGTCACCAGTTAACATGTTGGCGAGTGGTAGGCGAACTTTATACACACGTTAACAAGTAGGGAAGGCGACCGTTAGACAGGGAGTTCTCCAAGTACAATATAGAAAACCCAAGGTTCCAATATTCGTCATACTGTAGTCTAATATTTAATGTGTCCCTTTTGTGTTAGGTATGGTGTCCTGTATTAGTGGTAGTTAGGTTGTGATTGAATATTCTATTTGTCAGTGTTCTGTAATAGAGTATCCTGATATTGTGCTGTGTGTCTTGTTATTTGTGTTGGCATACTGTAGCTGTTGTGTTGGTGAATATTTACTTCATATTATTGGGATGGCAACTCTGGTAGGTCATGTGACTTCAGTTGGCAGAAGCTGATTGGTTCCTTGATAATACCGTCATGCTAGTACAAGAAGGTCGTATCTGCACTGTATGGTCAAATTTGAGTTAAGCACACATTCCTACTAAATCCGTCATGCTCTTTCAGAATATACACTTCTTATGTCATTTTGTAATGTCTTTATGGGTGAAACAGCAAAGCAAGAAGGTTGTATCTGCATTCAGTTAACATTAAGCTTGGTGCAAAAATGTCGTATCTGCGAGGTTACCATGTAATCTTCCCTGCACAAAGATACTGTAGCTAACTCTGAAAGTTTGTGCAAAAAGGTCGTATGTGTGATTTCATTGTAATTGGCAGTGACCAAAGATCAATTTCTTGCCAGTGACCATAACCAAAGAGCAATAACCAACATGCATTGTTTGGTTCCTTGCCACAAACATTTGCTGTAAGATTTTAGATTTTTTGTGCATTTCATTTTGATCATCAAAATCTATATCTTTACTGCACAAAGATACCGTAACTAACTGTGAAAAGTTCTGCAAAAAGGTCGTATGTGTAAATTCATTATAAATGATATAGAATTCGATTCTGATTTTTATATGAATCAAAAGTGCTCAAAAAGTTGTCCAAGGAACATTTTGCAGAAAGCTGTTACATTAATTTTTCGATTTGATTCCCTTGAGCAAAGTTTTCAAATGCGATTTTCTCAAAAACACCTTACAGTGTAGATACGACCTTCTTGTACTAGCATGACG
>JAAGZO010000650.1 GCA_024206195.1 bacterium
ATTTCATTGGCATATACTGTGTTTGCGTGAGTGATTATGGGGTTTTGAGTTCTTATCTTTGGATTGTCGCGTTTTGTAATGCCTGATTTGTTTGGTAATTCGAGGAGTAGAGAATAGTGATCGGAGATGAATTTGGGGATTGAGATTTTCTAAATTATTATCATACCTTGGTAGCCGTGTACTTCGTATTGGTGCTTGAGGCTTTGCATGTTGTTAGGCACCCGCTGCTGCGTCTGCAATTAGTGCCCTCTTGTCTATGAGATCTGAGAAGGTAGGTTCTAGATAGATGTTTGATATTGATGTGGTGAGGTCGGTGTCTAATGCTTTTAAGTATATTTTTATGTCTCTTCCGTCGTGTAGGTGAGTTTCAGATGAGACTTTTACATTTAGTTTGTTGTGTATTAGTGTGGCTACTGTTCCAGTTGGTTGTCGTTGCGGAACACTCTGACTCCTTTGAGTGTGAATAGGTCGCTTTTTTGAAGTTTTGTTTCTTTTAGAAGCATGATGTCATCATCTTCGTCTTCCATGAGTTGTTTTATGTATGTAGTTTTTGTGTTATATCTCGCG
>JAAGZO010000651.1 GCA_024206195.1 bacterium
AATCACCAGGGCTCTTCTGAAAGGAAATAAACAATGATCTGTACTGACTCTGTTATTAGGCCATGCGGAGCAGGTAATGCCCGCACAGGGCGTTGCCACCTGAGTCTGGGCCAGGACTATGCACGCTATGAAACAAAAGAACAATCAACGAGGTCAGTAGTAGCAGACTAAAAAATATATTACAAAAAATCTGGCAGGTATAAGTTGAGTTTACTTTTCCCCTGGTAATAATTAAACCAGGGTACTATAAGAGAGGCTCTATTATTAATTTTACTGTGGAGAATATGATGGGTATTCTGTCTGTACTGTTCTATGTGGCTGGCGTGGCATTATCTCTTGGTGGTGTAAATGCCATAGTAAATTATGGGGAATCTGATCCAGCAGCTATAGCGGGGATGTTCTTGGTTCCTTTGATTCTACTTGTATTGGGTTTTGCCTGCGGAAAGATGAAGAAAGCAAAGGTTGTTGATAACCTCCTTGATAAAGCAAAGTCTTTAACAGAGAAAAAAGAGGGTGTTGAAATAATTAAGGCTGAAAAGTTTAAATCCTACTCGGTTGCTGATGAATTAA
>JAAGZO010000652.1 GCA_024206195.1 bacterium
ATCTGTTTGGGGAAACCATGTATATTCTATTAAGTCTGGTTGCTAAATCAGCATTGGCCTGGCAGGTATTTGGAGGCACGTTAGCAAGGTCAGACTATTAAATAACAAAGCAACATAGATGCCAGGATTGAACCATCTAACGACTCATTCAACTACGACTGCAATGGGTGATCAGTTATCGCTACTAACCTACAGTATATGTACCAGTCCCTACGGCTATTAGCTTATCATCCTCATTGAGTAGTTCCATCCGAGTTACTGCAACTTTCTTCCCAGTCCTTAGGATCGATGCCTTGGCAAGAAATTTCGTACCCTTTCCCGGTCTCAGGTAATCTATTCGCAGGTCGATTGAACCGATATTGCTGTATCGCTTAAACTGTTTCTCCAATGGTTGCCCTTTGACCTGTTTAAAAACACTGAAGAACACTGCATGTGCTCCCACCATGTCAAGCACCGAAGCAATGATACCTCCGTGCAAACTTTGGTAAAACACGTTCCCGATGAAGTCTTTCCGGATGCTGAAAGAAAGACAGGCGTTATCCAGATCAGGTGAGACTTCGGTAAGGTTGAGAAAGTGGGAGAAATTAAGGGCCTTATCCTCCAGTTCTGTATAGTATTGCTCAATTCCTCTCAGCTCGGCATCGTCCAGTACTGTTCCCATATAAGCCCCCTCGCATTTCCCACCATTATAGGCTTCAGTGTTCACGTGTGCAACCATTCTCACCCCCACCACGAATCCCTGTCCGTGCAGAATGTGATTGAATTTGATATATTTAGAACTGGTTGTTGCTTGGATGAAAAGAGAATATACGTTGTCTATTTATCGTACTTCAAACAGAAAAAATATAGGAGGGAAAGATGAAAAAGAATATTGGGATAGTTGGCATAATCTTGATACTTGCCTTGGTTGGGATTGCAGGTTGTGGTGATGGTAATGATGGTGGTGGCACATCAAACCCCGAGGATACTGTGAGAAAGAGTCTGGAAGCAATGGATAATGGGGATATTGATAAGAGTTTCAGCTACTTTTTAATAGAGGAAGAAGATAGGGAGTCACTTGAAGAAATGAAGAGCCTGTTTGAAGGTGCATCTATCGATATTTCTAACCTAAAAACTACTTTAATATCCGAAAGCTCAGATGAAGCGGTGGTGAAGGTTTCATATGATATGGATATGGATATGGACTGGATGGAAGAGTCGGAAAAAAGTAGTGAGGAAGAAACGATTAATTTGGTTAAAGTAGATGGTAAATGGCTAATGTTGATGGATGAGTAAGATGAATAGTTCTTTACAAGAATGATTTTGTAATATACGTAAACAGAACTGAAGATTATCTATGTACGAGAAAAGCCCCGATATGAAACGGAGGCTTTTCATTAATCCTTACTTTGAATAGGACTAGTCTATTGATCGATTAATACCAATCGACTCATCCCCCAATCCATGGCACGAACTCCTGTCCGTGCAGAACGCAATTCAATTAATTGTCAAAGCAAAGCTGATCATTACCTCCTATATTAAAATGATCTTATTTTAAACACCATAACGATCGAGACGTTATGCCTCGAA
>JAAGZO010000653.1 GCA_024206195.1 bacterium
ACATAACCCGCTTTTAACCAAGCTTCAATATACTTCTTTCCAGGAAAGTTGCCGACCAATTTTAATACTATAGCGTGGCGAATTTTATTAAATGCAGATTTAACGTCCGCATCCAATACAAATAACATTTTTCCGCCAACACAAATTAGAAATATCCTGGCTATTGCATCATGGCAACCACGACCTGGTCTGAAGCCATAGCTGATTAATTCAAATTTGGATTCCCATTCTGGCTCTAACGCATTCTTGACGATAGCTTGCATCGCTCGATCTTTTATAACCGGGATACCAAGAGGTCTTTTCTTCTTACCTTTTGGGATATATGTCCTTTTCGTTGGAAGTACATCAGTATACCGAAAAGTTTTCAATTGATCTACTATTCTTCCCCTGGCTGCTGGAGTTTTCACAATCACTTTATCTACACCAGGCGTGTTTTTGCCTTTGTTAACTTGAGTTACACGACGTACTGATTGAAGTCGATTCGCATAACTTGCCAACATAAGGCGTTGAAGTGACTTTACACGCTTGAAGTCACCTTGTGCAGCAGCCTTGAATATTCGCTGTCGTAAATTACGAACAACTCGATTGACCTTTTTCCAATCAATGCGATTCCAGTCAGTTGTCCTATAGCTTACATTTGCAGTATTCACCGATTGATGAACACGCACCACATTTATCACCATAATTTGTAATACTCCAACGATAATCAAGGTTTTATCCACCTGCTCATGTCAGCGCCCTTTCAGGCCGGGTATTGCCCTATCCGTCCAGTTATAGCTTCGGGACGTGAGAATTATTATCCCATCCGCATTTCCTGTTGTCTTGTGCTTTCGCCTTGACTTGACGACATTCGCTTCTTGAGCATGCTCGCCCACTGAAGAATTCGGCCCCACTTACGATCGGCTTACTGTTGATTGATATAACTACGTCAACAGACTTCATTGGGGTTTCCACGTTCCCCATAGATTAAGATACAATTGGGTTAGGCTCTACCTATACACCGGGGATATTTGGTATCCATTCATGGAACGTTGTGAAGTCCATGGACTTATCCCAACACTATCCTAACAGTCTCTTGAGATAGCCAGGCATGACGATGCTTACAACAAAACCATACCAATCTTTCCCTTGCCCCCAAACCGTATGAGACTAACAGAATGGTTAGGCTTTCCTTCTAGCTGTGAAACACTTAATAACTGGTGGACTATCAAGTGCTCCTTCAGGCGGGAATACTCTCGGATACTAGAGCATCTAATATATTATAAATGACACATACTAGCACTTAATCTATGCCGCATCGTGTCGCACCATAACCTTTCCTCTACTCACTGTAGAATGCTCCCCATCGGATGTTTATAAGATGACCTGAAAAACTTCATCTTATCAAATGGGGTTACAGGTTTCAACTGGTTTTCCTGTAGATGATCAATTGCATCGCTGGTTATTAGAACGTAGGCAGTATAGCTTTTTCCATATCAACCAGTCGTTGCGGAATCCTCTTGACGGTATCCAGTCCGTCTCAATCCGCTTTTCTGCCATGTCGTAGATGCCATCTGGGTACTTAGTTTACGGTTGTTTATCATTTGATGAGCGCCTTTCAACGTTAACAGCTTATTTTAGGTATTGAAAGACTCATATTGGTTTCCCTCACGCTAAGACAGATCGACTTGTGGGATGAAACATAACATCTTCCCACAGCCCTCTTAGAGAGCAATCCGCATTGTCGTTTCACGGCGCACTTTCAAGTTAATTACCTTGTTATGTGAATTTACGATTATATTACTATTATCATTAATTAATACACAATGTCTTTTTAAACAATTCTATCCACTCACACACCACTACTGTTAATTTCTTTCATTATTTGTCTAATTGAAAAGGATTGTAAATTTGTTAAGTAATTATGAATACTTTGAACCTTTTTTATTATTTCACACAGATGTCCCTCAGTTATAAAAAAATCAACATATGGGAGTAGTGATGCTATTATTATATCAATAACATCCGAAGATGATGGCCTTTTATTATCTGAATAAAATTTATAAAAAACAACATAAGATTTAGTTATTATTGAAGGAAATTGGTTAATATCAATTTCTTTTTTTTCAATATTTACAGTATTTTGAGCAAACTCAAGATTTCTTAATATAACTTGTTGAATTGACACAAGGTCTACAAATTCTTTTATTTCTTTTTTTGTATATTTCTCTCCTGCTGGTTTAAAATTATTTTTCAAATTAATGATGTTTTCAAGAATACTCTCTCTTGATTTAATCCAATAATCTGTACGTTCATAAAATCTAGATAATTTTAAGACATTTCTCAATCTAACCTCTGGAGAACTAATGTTTTTATCATAAAGTGCAAAAGGAGTGATCGTAATTGGATTCAATTCATGGTCAGAATTATCATATAGTTTCATTTCTTTATTAAATATTGCTTCATATCCATCTAAAATTACAGATGGAAATACAGAAAAAAATTTCACATATGAATCAAACAAAGTCTTTGATTTTGCTAATTCTATTAGGCTAAAGACTGAATAACAAATTACTGAATTAGAAATCGGAAAA
>JAAGZO010000654.1 GCA_024206195.1 bacterium
AAGATTAATTCAAGGTATCTGATAATCAAATACCTTTAGCTTAAGCTTAAGATTTACCTTTAACTAACTAACTAACTAAAGATAATTCCTATTCCTATTCTTACTTCTATTTCTATAACCTAACATCAACTAATTATTGGTCAACAGTAGCAGTTAAAACGTGAGTGTTGATACCACATGCTCCTTTTCCTCTGATGATTCTGAAATAACCTTTCTCTCCCCATGATGCACCCCATGAGTTCTTAACAATCCAGTATTCTTTATCATTCTCAACTCCATAACCAACTAATAAAACACCATGGTTAAGCGCCTTAGGACTGCAAGTCCACGAGAACCAAGGGCTGTAAATACCACCAAAGTAGAATTGAAGTGTAGTAGCATTCATAGCAACAGCTAAAGCTCCATTCTCATATAAGAATTGCTTAACTTGACCCTCATCTTCAGGTGAGAATTGGTATGATGAAACTTTAAGTTGTCCCTTAGATTCATCATATGAGCAACTACCTCCTCTTCCTTTGTAGCTGTAGTCAGATTCGAGCATAATGCTATTTTGTTTTAAGTAATCAAAGGCGTTTTCCATAAGACCACCATTGCAACCTTGGTCAACTTTATCACAGTCAACTAATTGTTGTTCCGAGAACTCAACTAAATTGCCGGATTTAATAGCATGGACAGATTCGAGGTTACCAGTAGCAGAGAAAGCCCAGCATGAACCGCATTGACCTTGGTTCTTAACTTTGGTAACTTTTCCCTGGTCATTCCAGTTGAATGCATCAGGAGCGGCTTTTGCGAATGAAGGGGAAACAACTT
>JAAGZO010000655.1 GCA_024206195.1 bacterium
AAACGTTGCCAAGAAGACTGTAATAATAATGGACAATGCATAGATGGTACATGTTTCTGTGATGCTGGTTTCACTGGGCTTACTTGTGCTGAAAGAAAGTGCTTGCAAGATTGCGGGGAAAATGGTAGATGTGTAAAAGGTTTCTGCCAATGCGATGAGGGATATACTGGTACCTCTTGTAACAGAAAAAAATGCCCGAATAATTGTAATAATAGAGGATTGTGTGATAATGGAAAATGCTTGTGTATAAAAGAATATTCTGGTTTGATGTGTGAAAAGAAAAAATGCCCCAAAGATTGCAGTAGTAGAGGAGTTTGCCAGGTAAATGGAGAGTGTAAATGTGATGTAGGTTACTTTGGTGATGACTGTGGGTTGAGTAAATGTCCTGGAGATTGTACTACACCTAATGGAAGCTGTGATTACTCAACAGGAAAGTGTAATTGTAGTGATGGATTTGCTGGTATAATGTGTGAGAGGAAAACTTGTAAGAATAACTGTAGTAATAATGGAAAATGTACGGTTGATGGAAAGTGCTTATGTGATATGAATTTTACAGGAGAAGATTGTTCGAGGAAAGTTTGTAAGGATGATTGCAATAAAAGAGGGAAGTGTTTTAGTGGAAAGTGCTATTGTATACCTGGGTTTGAAGGGGAGAGTTGTGAGAACCAGACAAAGCCGCATTCGGTGGTAGAGTGTGCATCGCAGTGTGTTGATGTTTGTTTGAAGAAGTGTGATAAGCAGGAATTGGAGTGTTATACCAATTGTAGTGATGAGTGTAATAAGAGTTGTTTGGAGTCGGGGAAGAGTAGTCGTAGTGAAAAGAGAGATAATTTTGTAGAAAAGAGCACTACTAATACTACAACTAATGATAAAGCAAAATCAAAAACTAAATCAAAGGGTAAAGCTAAATTGAAAGCAAAGACAAGTACTAATACTACAAAGAGAAGATCGAAGGAAAAAACAAAAATCAAAGAGAGCACAATACTAAGAGGTGAAAATAATAAGGAAAAAAAAAATAAAAATGAGAATGAAAA
>JAAGZO010000656.1 GCA_024206195.1 bacterium
CAGGAGTGGTCAAACTATTATAATGCTTATCAGATGTCTCTTCTAAAAAAAGCAGAACTACTGATTTCGCAGGCGTTTTCTCTTGTTTACAACGATGATTCTAGCCTGAAGCTAAAGCAAGAGGAAGCGCCTATTCAACAACCTGTGGCAAAAACAATTATGTCTGCACCAAAGATAAGGGTATTTGACATAGATAATGAGATACAACGACTTAAAGCAATGCTTAGTGAGAAAAAAGATGTTGTTAAACCTGCGAAAGTAGAGGCAGAAAGCACATTCAAGGCGCCAGAGATACCGACTCAAGAAGAACTTGAGGAGATGATGGTTCCTGAAGAAAAGCCTGTTGTGCAAGAGGTTGTTGAAAAACCAAAGCGACAGATGCCAAAGATCAATCTTAAACCGTTTTTTAATGCATTGCTTCTTCCATTCAGAAGCCTAAAAAAGATATTTGCAAAGAAGCCAAAGCCTATTCAGACAGAAAAGAAGAAACATATCACTCTTAAACCACTTGCTGATGCGCTTCTTCTTCCATTCAGAAGCATAAAAAAGGCATTTGCCAAGAAACCAAAACCTTTCAAGATAGAACTAAAGAAGAAGGAATCAATCTTTTCTAAACTTCCAAAGATTAAGCTCTTTACAAAGAAGCCAAAACAGCACAAAATAGAGAAGAAGAAGTTTTCTTTTAAGGACCTTTTGCCACACAAGGAAAGAACAATCTTTGTTGAAGAAATTGTTGCAATGGAGAAAGGCGCACATAAGAAACAACCAAAAGAAAAACAGATTCCTGGAGAAAAGGTTGTTGAAGCATGGTTCTCTAATGTTAAGCTTATACGAGGTTTTATTATTCAGAACATAACAAACAGATTCAAGTCAAAACAGGAATCTGTCTTAGGAAATCAAACAGCAATACCAAGTCATGTGAAAAAGATTAAGGAGATGAGGGAAAAGCTTGAAGAAGAAAGTGAGCACAACTTTGATTCAACGCTTCTGGCGCAAGAGGCAAAAAGAGTAAAGAAGATCCTTGATGCAGAAAAGCCAGAGGTATACAAAGGAACGCCAATCGGGCTTATTGCAAATGTAAGCATGAAAAGAATGGGACTTACGCTTGTTGAGAAATTCCCTGAATTCTTCGGATACTTGTACACTGCGCTTAGAGAGGCAAATGTCAAGATTCTTTCAAACACATATGTTAATATTATGATATTTTGCACAATTGCAATCACTATTTTTACTGGTGCTGTGCTGACTGTTGTTTTCTTTGCACTGAACTATGCAATATACGAGATTTTCCTAAGGAGCATTCTGTTCAGCCTTTTTGCAGGCGGAGCGTGTGCAGCAATCTTCTATGCATATCCATTTATGAAGATAAAAGAGCGCAGAAGGAGCACAACAACCAACCTGCCGTTTGCAATAAACCACATTGCAGCAGTATCTGGATCCGGTGTTCCACCAGCATCAACCTTAGAGCTAATATCCAAGTCAGGGGATTATGGAGAGGTTGCAATTGAGATAAAGAAGATCTCAGATTTCATAAATCTGTTTGGGTATGACCTTCTCACAGCAATTAAGTCTGTTGCATCTACAACACCAAGCCCTCAGCTAAAGGACTTCCTTGAAGGGATGGTGTCAACAATAGAGACAGGAGGAGACCTTGACAGCTTTTTGAGACAAAAAGCAGATGAGGCAACACTTAATTATCAGCTTGAAAGGCAGCGTTACAATGAAACAATATCAACCTATTCAGACATATACACAGGAGTAGTCATTGCTGCACCACTGTTCTTTGTGGCAACACTTGCGCTTGTAAACATGCTTGGAGGAAGCATTGGCGGGTTAAGTGTGGATGTAGTCATGGCACTTGGCGCATATGTGATAATCCCGCTGCTAAACATAATATTTATAGCATTCCTGCAAATGAGTCAACCAGAGGTATAAATGAACTTAAGAATCGAGAAAAGGCATCAGGTTTTCATCGGAATAGGTGTAATACTGCTGTTTGTTGACTTGGTTCTATTTATCGGAACAATGTTCTTTCTTCCGCTGATAGCAGTAGCTGTCACAATCGCTTGGTTGCCTTTCTGGATGGATATTTTCAGGAATAACAAGAGGCAAAAAGAGCTTGAATCGAGATTCCCTGACTTTGTAAGGAATCTTACTGGCGCAATAAAATCAGGCATGCCAGCAGCACAGGCGGTTATACACGTATCTGACAGTGATTATGGTTCCTTAACTCCGCATGTTAAGAAACTAGCGAACCAGATAGAATGGGCTATTCCATTCAAAAAAGCCTTTGTGAACTTTGGAAAAGAGACAAACAATCCAATAATCCGCAGGGCAATAGCAACAGTTATACAGGCAGAGCAGGCAGGAGGAAATATTGAGGATGTTCTTTCTTCGATAACAGACTCTTTACTGCAGATCAAAAGAATAAGAGAAGAGAGAAAGTCATCAATTCACGCACAGGTAATGCAGAGCTATATAATCTTCTTTGTTTTCCTTGCAATACTGGTATTGATACAAAACGTGCTTATACCAAACATGACTGATGTTGGAGCAGGCACTGGTTTTGGAGGTGATACTGGAACCATTAACATGATACAGAAGATATCCATTGATTTTTCATCGCCACCTGCACTGATTTCATCACTTGCTGCATGGGTTCTAAGCTTTTACGGCATATTCCTAATGATAGCGCTGATCCAAGGCTTATTTGCAGGGATTGTTCTCGGAAAGATGGCTGAAGGAGATGCAACCTCAGGCTTAAAGCACAGTCTAATAATGATGACAACATCATTCATAATAATAACATTTGCACAGGGCGCAATAGTATGAGAATAACACTTGATCTGAAAAAATCTGTTGAAGAAAATGCTGCGAATTACTTTGAAAAGGCAAAAAAGGCAAAGAAAAAGGTAAAAGGAGCAAGGGAAGCAATTGAAAAGAGCAGAAAGAAGCTTTTGAATGTAAAAAAGGTTGTTGAAGAAGAAGAGAAAAAAGCAGAAAAAAAGAAAGTGCCAAAGGAATGGTTTGAAAAATTCCGCTGGTTCATATGTTCAGATGGATTTCTTGTTGTTGGAGGCAGAGATGCAACAACAAATGAGATTGTTATTAAAAAACATACAGACAAAGAGGATGTTGTTTTTCATACTGATATGGCAGGAAGCCCGTTCTTTGTTATAAAATCCGGTGGAAAAAAGGTAAGTGAGAAGAGTTTAGAGGAGGTTGCTAAGGCAACTGCATCTTATTCACGCGCCTGGCGACTTGGTTTAGGATATATTGAGGTTTTCCATGTAAAACCTGAGCAGGTAACAAAGAAAGCTCAATCTGGTGAGTACATGGCAAAAGGCGCATTCATGGTTTACGGCAAAACAAATTACATAACTGCAGAGGTTGGTGTTGCTGTTGGTATTTCTAAAGACAAAATTATGGGTGGGCCTGAGAGCGCAATCAAGAAGAACTGCGAAAAATATGTTAAGATAAAGCAGGGCAAGGATAAAGCAAGTGATGTTGCAAAGAAGATAAAGCGCAAGATTGGTGGAGAACTAGATGATATTATCCGCAATCTGCCAAGTGGCGGATGCGCTGTAGAAAAGTAAGCTAGAAATGTGTTACAAGTCCATCATGGCTATGCCATACATAGACTGCATTTTCATTATACGCTCCAATACCTTTTTCCCTTGCTTTTTCAATCACTTCGTCATCTGCAATTGTGAATTGAACAACTGAACTGATTCCAGGCATATAAACTGTTTCATCTTCCAGATTTCTTTTATCAGAAATGAAATCTATGAAAAGATTTCCAACATGCTCAATTCTTTCTTGTTGGTCTGCATTTCTTTGTAATCCAGAAAACTCATTTGCAGGTCCAAGAGGAAAATCATATGACAGGTAAACCAGATGGTTATACCTTGCTTCAACATTCATCCCTGCAAGCTCCTGCCTTAAAGCTTCTGTTCTTTCTCTTACTAGTTGATTGAATGCTTTATCAGCAACGTAAACATCGCTCATTTTAGAATTCCTACTGAATTTTTACTTTTTGGCCTAATGATTGTCCTGGCATGCCTTTTTCAAAGACTACCTTCAGAGCACCGCTGTTTCCATGCTCTTTCTCAATCTTGCCCTTTATTTCAACCTTATTCTTGCCAGGAGATGTCCAGCTAACTGTCTTTCCAAGTAGTGCTGTTGCCTTTTTCTTGTTCTCAACACCAGCAACCTGTACAATCATCTGATTATTGCGCTGAGTGTGCCTTCCTCCCCTGAAATTAACAATAACTCCTTCCATGCTATTCTGGAATTAAACACTCCTTTAAAAAGCTTTCCAAAAGCTTCGCTTTTTGAGAGCTCAAAAAAGCATTAGCTTTTTTTTAGCTTTCCCCTTTATGAAGCGAAATATTTAAATACTCATATCTCCAAAGAGTACTTATAGCTGGGTAAACAGTATGGTACAAGCAGCTGAAAACGCAAGCGGTAATGTAAGTGATTCTGTACAGACTTCTTCTTCTCAAATTCCTAAAGAGCTAGAGAGTGCTGTTTTCTTGCTTGAACATGGCTATGTTGAAAAGTCACATGTTGCAGGTTTTAGAAATCATGCTGACTCACTTGGAGTTCCCATTGAGGTTATAGATGATATAATCGCTCAGGGCTTTTTAAAACATGCTCATGACCAGATGAGCTATATTGCAATGGGCGGCTCTGGGGTTCATAGGTCAACATGGGTTGTTATGGATCTTATTAAATCAGGGGATTTTCCTGCAGAATATAGGGATCTTTCAATGAGTTACTTAAAAGCAAGTCTGAAAACAGCTCAGTTAGTTGATGCTTATTCTGCATCTATGGCAACTGGAATGCTCGACTGTTACTTCTCACAGAATTAAAACAAATACATAATAATTACAGGAAGCAATAAGCATCCCATTGCATTGCTTTTCGGAGTTTCTGTTGTTATTGCCACTAATCCAACAGATGCAGCTGTAATTAACACGAGAAGTCCTATGAGTCCAGAGAAATATGCAACCATTAGTGCAATAAAGCAGATTATTGCAATGCAGATGATTCTATAATTAACTATTCTTATGATTCTGCAGAATATTCTTGCTATTAATAGTGTTGCAATGACTGCTAATCCGCCAGCAGTGAGTGCAACAAAGATGAATATCATTAGTTCATTCAGCGAGAATGCCTCTACAAGCTTCTGAACAGCGACAATAGAGCCATTCCTTGCTTTGTCTATTGTATATGTGGTTATTAGAGCAAACACCATGGAGACTGTGTTTATTCCACCAATCATGATTAAATAAGTGAAAGGGCCTGCTTTTCCAAAGAGCTGTGTTGCCAGAACTGCAGCATGCGCAGGACTCAATGCAGGAAAAATTGAAACTAAAGAACCTGAGAAAACACCTGCTGAAACTGCTTTTGCAGATTTATTGAATGGAGCTGGCGTATTTGTTATTGGCTGCTCTGGAATGTTTGTGTTAACT
Source organism: bacterium (assembly GCA_024206195.1). Next base: position 5,478 of record JAAGZO010000656.1, read on the forward strand.
GAAGCACTGTTAATTAAGAGACTTACTCCGAAAATACCGGATAATAAAGGTAATAATGGTTCATTCAAAGGCATATTAAGAACAATCAAGCCGAGAAAGCCTGAAAGAATGAAAACATTAAGGCACCAGAAACGTTTTTTCCTTGATTTTTCCTTTAGAATAATGAAAGCGCTCATTGCAAGGAGCAAAAGTCCAATGTAATCTCTGATGAAAGTGTAAATTATTGGTACGATTATAATCAGAAGAGGGAACAAAATAATAGTGATGATTAAGCAGATAATACCTCCAACTGCAGTGAACTTCACTGCTTCAAAACCAAGGCCTTTTAGCAGCAAAACATGGCCAGGTAATGCTGAAAATGCAGTATCTGAATCTGGTGCACCAAGGAAAATAGAGGGAATAAAGTCAAGAAAGGTATGCGTAATAGACATTGAGATGATTAATGCAGCAAGTTCAACAGGAGAGAATATTTTCAATGTTAGCGGAGAACTCCCAAGCAGAACAACAGCAACAAGATTAATATGCAAACCTGGTATGAGACCGGTGAAGATGCCAAGGAATACGCCAAGGAGTATGGCTATCAGTATTTCAAGGATCATGTAATAGCGGAGTTGTTTATATTAATTTATGCTAGCCTATGAAATCTGAAAATTCTTCGGATTATTTTGCAGGTTTTTCACATTTTCTGGAATTATTTTTTGTTAAATTCGTCATCAAGTGATGGTTACAATATTTGCATATTTCCGTCGGAAAAACAATAAAAAATATAAAGGAACTAAATTACCCACTATTGCGTTAAGACATATTTTCATTTTTAAATAGTAGTTAATTTTTCAATAGGGGGAGGATTCAAGCGGGTTGATAATGAAATGGGAGGAATAGATGTTGTACATAGTACAAAAGGCAAAACAGATCCTTATCATAGAGAAAAAAGGCATCATGAAGGCAGTGTAAAGATTTCTCAATCAGATAAGATGCATAGAAGGATTATTAGACAGGGTCTACTTAGGTATGTAATACCAACAGGAGTAGTGTATGCAGCAACAGCCACCCTTGCATCTATTGACGCCTATCTTAATACAGGTATTACTGAACAGATAGTGAATCCGATTTATGAAGCTTCAGCTTTTTTGGTTGATCCTGACAAAAGCGATATCAGTTATAACCGTTTTGTATTAACAAGAGGAATTTTGGGTCTTTCTGTAGCAGGGCTTGGCTTTTGGGGCGTGTCTCATCAGATCTCCAAAAAACATAAAAATAGAATAAACATGGTGGAATCAGTATTAAGCGTGCCTCATGATTCACCTGATTCAGAGCTTGAAATGTATCTGAAACAGGGAGGGAAATCAGAGCAGACATGGGAAAATGACCGAGGATACTTCTTTGATACCTCTGCTGATTGGAAAGATATCATAAAAATAACAGAAGCTATTGAAGATGAAAATATATGGGTGCCAAGTGGAGACGCAATTCCAAGCAGGGTTCATGATGGGAAAATATGTGTGCGCAGGAGCCTGAATGAAATTGTAGATGGCCTTAACAGGGAGAATGATTGTTCTGTATATCTTGGAGACTCAAAACCTTCCAGGCAAGTAGGATTCCTGTTTCCACAGCAGCTTAACCAAGGAAGATGTTTTTTTGAAGGCCATATTTTTGATTCATTGCCTGAAGAAAACAAAGAGGTTAAAGGAATGGATTTGACAGTGTCTCAATTGCAGAACGGCAAGTGGGTAATAGGTTCTATAGGGCATGAACAGCCTAAGTCTCTTGCATCATCCTTAACCGACAAGTATAAGCAAGAAACTCAAGAGATTAAAGATATCTTTCACAATGTTTATTATTCTGAACCTTCAAAGGGAGACTTACGAGTGGCTTTGATGTCAGAAGGCACGTTTCCCTGGAAAAAAGGAGGCGTTTCATCAGCAATCTATGATTTTATTAATGCTATCGACGGAGACATATTTGAGGGCTATTCAGGTGTTCATTATGAGATAGTATCTACTACAGCAAATCAGAACATATTTAAAAGGAGAATTAAGTTCGATCTTCCGAAAAATGTTCATCTTAATCAGCCAATAGGCATTTATGGCCATTCAGAAAACCCTTCTTTGGAGGAAAGATGTGAACTTCCTCAACTTGATGATGATTCAGAATTTAAATCCAAGGAGAGCTACAGATCTCATGAAATACAAAGTACAATCTTAAAAATAGAGGAAGCAATAACCTCTTCTGATTTTGATCTCTTTTTTGAAGCAGCAGACATGGTAAAGAATTATTTTTCTATAGATGAGCTTGTTCATTCTAAGGATGCTTTTGAAGCAGTTCATGATATCTATCATACTCTTGAGGATGTAAGAAAACCTGATTTTATATCCTTTTATCATGGTTGGAGAACCATGACAGAGAATTTATTGAGAGTAATAAAAAGTGATAAGGTTGAGGCGGATGTTTATTATTCTGTAATTACCGGGTTGCCAGGAGTTTATGCATCCCTTGCCAGCAGAGAGTTTAATGCACCGTTTATCCTTACAGAACACGGCATTTACCAGGAAGATATGGCAATTAGCATGGCGAATTCATCTATTAGCGCGTTTAACAGTGACAGATGGGGAACCACAATGGAGTTCTACCAGAAATTAGCTTATAACCAAGCCCAGGCCATAACAACACTCTGTGAATGCAATGCTAATAAACAGGTTAGGTACGGCGCTGCTCCAGAAAAAATATCAGTTATCCCTAATTTTATCCCTAAGAATGGCACTATTGAAGACGCTATTGAGTACGAGGGCAATGGTTCCTCTAAATTTAACGTAGGTTTGCTTGGTAATATCCAAAGGGTAAAGCAGGTCGAGCTTTTTGTAGAAGCTGCAGCTCACCTAAGAGACAACTATCCAGACGTAAACTGGAAATTTCAAATAAAGGGCGGGAAAGATAAGAATGACCCTGATTATTTTACTCATATAAACCGGCTTATAGCTCAAAATAATCTGGGCGATATACTTGATATTGCTCCTTATAATAACTGGCGGGAAGCTTTCCCAGAGCTGGATTGCGGTGTTCTTACAAGCGCTTCAGAGGTTCAGCCAAGATCTATAATGGAATTAATGTCATTGGGAAGGCCTGCGGTAGCTCCTGATGTCGGGTCTACCAAAGAGCTGATTTATGGAAATGGAATCGATGAATATGGACCTGCGGGAATTATAGTTGAAGGGGCTTCCCAGGAAGAGATAATGCTTGAAACCGCAAATGCAATCCATGAGCTGTATCTTCGAAAAAATTCCTCAGCTGCAAAGTCTGAAGCTTTGCCAATGGAAAAAGTGGGCCCTCTTAGGATGACTACTGGGCATTATGCTCCAGATAATGTAACAGGAAACTATGCTGAGTTGATTAGAGGTGTTTTGAGCTGATGAAATCCATTTTATTACCTAAAGAAGTGAAGATGCTTCCTGGAGATAATGGTGAGGCAGTTCTTTATGATATTCCAACACTTGTTTTTTCACAGGGTCAACAAAACGTTCCTGAACAAATATCATCAGCCCTGTATTATTGTTTGAATGAAGATTTTGTTAATGCTCCTTATCCTGTACAGGTGGTCCATCAGCCGCTTGTGAATTTGTATGCATACCAATCTGCTCTCAAAGCAGTTTTAGAAACTCCAAGATCATCATTAGAAAGCAAAGAAAATTTTTGGGATCACCTGGCAACGTTCTTTGCAAGCGAAGATGTTTTAGTTGCACCTCCTGAAAGGGAAAATGAACTGGTTAGCGAAGCTATAGAAAAATTCGAGGATGGAAAAGCACAATTATCCGGCTTAGAGCAGATTTGCCAGCCATTTGATGAACAAACACACAATATGATGAATCAGACCCGAGAGGCTATTGTTGAACTTACAGGATTAAAGGTTCCTGAAGCAGTTTCTTTTTTAAAACAGTATTTACAGGAATTTAAAAAGAATGGAAACGCTAAATTTGCAGAATATCAGGATGAACAAAGGAGGATTGTCGTTGGATCTCTCCAATCAGGAGAAAGAGAATTCTTGACTTGCCTTGACAAGCTTGTCGAGAACTTCAATGACCGCCCTACCCTTAGAAATGCCCGCTTAATGGATGTATTCAGCAGGCAATACATCAATCTTGGATTTGAAAGATTTGCTGATTCTTATTTGGATATAGCCAGGGATTCATATCGTGAACTATTGGGCAAAATCGTCAATAGAAGACAATCTGCTTACGCTTCACTCATCCTATTAGACCTTGTTCAAGGAGATCATGATTCAGCAAAAAGGGATTTCAAAGATATGAAAAATACAAATAGGACTGATCCTGCAAAGGTTGAGCTTGTAAAAAAAGCAATCTCACGTATTTCAAGCACTTCAAGGATACCTGTTAACGCTATAAATGAACAAAAAAATGATGCTCACAGACTGCAAAAGGAATATCATCCTGTTGTTCTTAACATTATTGATGAAAGGATTGATGAGTATATCGGAATGAGAGAGGAATGCATACAGGGAACTTCCCGTTTGGATGCTCTTAGATCGCTTATAGATTATTCAAGAAGCACATGCTTAGTTGGTGTGGTTTACGAATCATCGGATAATACCACTTTTAGAAATATTGTGTTTAATCAAAAGCCTCCTTTCAAGTTTAAAGATGAAGTGGAAAGCGCCCCTCACAAAGAAAACGGGAATACTTGGTGGAAGGTAAGTCAAAATGTAGGTGAAAACTATTTTGGAAATCTTGACAAAGTTATGTTTGGAAAAAACCTGTATACTCGCGGAAGATTATTCGGGGAGCCAGCAGTTGATAGCCTTGTAGATTCGCCAGTAGATGATCACATTATGAATGCAGTGTATATACCTGATACACACTTAAGCTTAACTTTATCTCCTGAGGCTCATGCCTCTAAGAATGTTCCATTGAATCCTAATTTGAAACTAAATGGGGGAAGTCCAAAATAAAATCATAGAATATAGGTGGTTGAAACAATGCTAGAAAAGTTGACAAAAAAACTAGATGATTTATATTTTAACATGCATAAAATACCTGCAGATGTAGCTTATAAACCCTTAAAATTTACTAAATTTGACAGCTCTAGACTAACAAATGCAATAGGTGCCGCAGGTGTAGCTCTTTACAACTATGGCGCTCTGAATTCAATTGTCAACTCTTCAGGTTCAGGCGGATTTCTTGACAAAGTAACTGAATCACCAGAAAATGCAGTTACTTTTGCAAGCGTTCTGTTGGTTGATACAATCTATTCCATATTCATTCATAAAAATTGGAAAAAAGCAAATGTTGAAGAAGCAAGAGAATCTGCAAATATTCAGCAGTCTTTGGATGGAATAGTAGATGATGGCTTGGAATTGCAAAGAGAAAGCAATAGCAAAACAGCTTTGTGGTATACAGGCACTCAAGCAGTTTGGCCGTCCTTTTTAGCTTTGCAGGGCAATCCGGATGCTTATATGTGGTTAGCAGTTGGATCAATTATGATTGCAACAGACGCTCTCCACAGCTCAAGACATATGCTCTATATGGACTTCAGTCCAAAAAAAGAATAATTTTTATAGTTTATTACATAAATAACTTAGGGGGTGCGAGTAGATTAAAAATAAAATAACATGGGTAGTTGTATTCTTAATGTTAGTATCCCTAGCTGCTGCTTTAGAGATAGATGTGCTTTCTCCAATTCCGCAGGAGTATAATTTTACATCTCATACTTTAGGAATAAATGTATCTGAGGAGTTTCATTCATGGCACTATTCTTTGAATAATAAGTCTGATGTTACTGTTTGTTCTTTAATTGATTCTGAGACTTCGCAGGCAGCATTCAATAACGGTTCAGTTGAAAGCAGCTGGAACCTGAATTGGGATAATGAAGCTCAGATAAGATTTGACCAAAGCATTGTTCCACAGGTCCCACAGCAAGACGTAGAACTGTGCTTTCTTCTGTATGATAATAACTGGCAACAGGAAGATGCTTTCCAGTTCAGGGTAAATGATGAGAGTATATATACAATAACTGATGATGGTTCCCTACCTTCAGGAAGCTGGGTATGGAAATGCGTTAATTTAGATTCTGATGACTTTTCGAGTGCATATAACATAACTATGTGGTACAGCAACCATTCTGCATCCGGAGGAATGAACCTTGCAAGAAGCAAGGCAGTTCCTGGTTCATCATCTTATCTCAGCACTGACTTGTTAAATCCTCCTAATGCAAGCGATGAAAACATTTCCTGGTCAGGATACACAGATGATACTGATTGGATGGTAAATCTCACAGTAACAACCGCTCCGCAATTCTGCCCACTGATAGATACAACAACAATTGAAGCAGAACTAGGAAATAATTCATTGACCGTATATGCCAACAACACGCTTAATGAAACTGCAAATGAGACTGTAATTTTCTTAATAATGGGAATAAAGTCCATAAACATAACCCCTGATCCAGTCCAATATGGGGAGCAAGTGATAATTAATGCCAATGTTGTTGCTAGCAATATATCCTCTGTTGAGGGTGTTGTAACAGATCCCGAGGGAGTTCCTACTAATATTACTATGTTTGATGATGGTCTTCATGATGATGGACTTGCAGGAGACAATATGTATGGTGTTGCGTATAACACTACAACTTTAGGCGTTTATTATGTAGATATTACCATAACTGCTCAGAATAATTCAGTGTTATCATCAGAAGAATTCAGTACCTTTGGGTCTACATTTTTTGTTGATATTACATCTCCAGTTTCACAAGAATATAACACAACCTTGTTGCCTTTAAGTGTAAACATTACTGAGCAATACTATTCTTGGTATTATTCCTTAAACAATAATTCAGAGGTTACTGCCTGCTCTTTTATTGATTCTGAGGCTTCGCAGGTATCATTCAATGATGGTTTACTTGATGGAAGCTGGAATCTGAATGGGGATAATGAAGCTCAGATAAGATTTGATCAGAGTATTGTTCCGCAAGTGCCTCATGAAAATGTTGAAATCTGTTTCCTTTTACATGATAATGACTGGCAGCAGGAAGATGCTTTCCAGTTTAGAGTAAATGATGAGAGTGTGTATACTATAGCTGATGATACTTCTTTACCTTCAGGAAGCTGGGCATGGAAATGCATCGATATAAATCAGGATGATTTCTCTACATCATATGATATAACTATGTGGTACAGCAACCATCCTGCAACAGGAGGAATAAACCTTGCAAGCAGCAGTGCGGTTTTAGGTTCATCATCATATTTCAGTACTGACTTGTTAAACCCGCCAAATGCAAGCGATGAAAACATTTCCTGGACAGAATTCACAGATGATACTGATTGGATGGTAAATCTCACAGTAACAACTGCACCGCAATACTGTCCTTTGATCGATACTACAACAATACCTGCAGAGCTTGGAAACAATTCATTAATAGTTTATGCAAACAGCACTTCTGGTGAAATCACCAATGATACACAAGATTTTACAACAATAGGAATAAGGTCTATTGATATTACACCTGATCCAGTTCATTATGGAGAAGAAATTACTATTCACGCAGATGTTGTTGCTGCTAATCTAACTTCAATCAATGTAACTATCACTAATCCAGAAAGCAGTTCAGTAACCTTGCAAATGTTTGATGATGGTCTTCATGATGATGGACTTGCAGAAGACAATATGTATGGTGTTGCATATAACACCACAACCTTAGGAGCATATCATGTAGACGTTACCATAACCACCCAGAATAATTCAGTGTTATTATCAAAAGAATTCAGTACATATGGATCTACATTTTTTATTGATATAACAAATCCAATTTCACAAGAATATAACGCAACCTTACTGCCTTTAAGCGTAAACATCACTGAACAATACTATTCATGGTATTATTCCCTAAACAATAATTCAGAAGTAACTGCATGTTCTTTAATTGATTCTGAGGATTCACAGGCATCATTCAATGACGGTTTACTTGAAAGCAGCTGGAACCTATTTTGGTTTAATGAAGCTCAGATAAGATTTGACCAAAGCATTATTCCGCAAGTTCCACAGCAAGATGTTGAAATCTGTTTCCTTTTACATGATAATGACTGGCAGCAGGAAGATGCTTTCCAGTTCAGAGTAAATGATGATAGTGTGTATACTATAGCTGATGATACTTCTTTACCTTCAGGAAGCTGGGTATGGAAATGCGTTAATTTAGATTCTGATGACTTTTCGAGTGCATATAACATAACTATGTGGTACAGCAATCGTTCATCCTCTGGAGGTGTTAGTCTTGCAAATAGCAAGGCAGTTCCTGGTTCATCATCATATTTCAGCATTGACTTGATGGACCCACCAGATGCAAGCGATGAAGATCTTTTTTGGATACAATACACAGATGATACTGATTGGATGGTTAATCTCACAGTAACAACTGCACCGCAATACTGTCCTTTGATCGATACTACAACACTGCAGGCAGAGCTTGGAAACAATACAGTAATAGTATATGCAAACAGCACTTCAGGAGAGATTACAAATGACACACAAACATTCACCACAATGGGTGTAAGGTCTATTAATATAACACCCGATCCAGTTCAGAGTGGGGCGCAGGTAGTAATTATTGCAGATGTTGTGGCTAGTAACATTGCATCAGTTACTGCTAATGTAACTAATCCACAAAATTCAATTACAACCTTAACTATGTTTGATGACGGTCTTCATAATGATGGTGTAGCTGGAGACAATATGTATGGTGCACTTTTTGATACTATTAACCCTGGCATATATAACGTAAATGTGACTGTGCAAAACCAAAATTTTTCTGTTACATCTTCTGAAACTTTTGAGGCTCGAAATTATGTTTTTGAAATTTTAGCACCTAAGCAAAATAGCACTGTTAATTCTACTGAATTAAATGTCACAGTAAGGATACCTTCAGATGTGGCTTCATGGGGTGTTTCTTTTGATGGTGCGGAGAATATCACTGCTTGTAATTATACCCCTCCTCAGGATATCAATGTTAATTATACTGATGGAACAAACTTTGCTGTGTGGGATTTAAAAGGAAATAATGACGCAAGGATAATTTTCCCTAAAGAGGATCTCCCAAAAGGCAGGCACACTAGTGTAGCTTTTTGCTTCTACTTGTTTGATCCAGACCCCTTGCAAGAAGAAACATTCCAGTTCAGAGTCAATAATGGGTCAAGAATATATGAAATACAGGATGGTTCATTAAATCTTCCAGGATGGCAGTATGCCTGGGTCTGTGAGTCAATTGAGCCCTCAGATTTTTCAGATAGTTATGCAGTAACTTTTTGGTACTCTGACAGGTCAACAATCGGAGGACTTTACATTGCTAATGATAATAGCATCCCTGGCGTTTCATCGCAATGGGATAATTCATCATCAAATGCTCCTAATGCAGCTGATGCAGACATATTCTGGAAGGCACTTTCCAATGAAAGCGATTGGATGGTCACTGCGCAGATTGAAGCAGAGGACTTGCCCTGCCCTGAGCTGGACTCGTTTAAGACATCATTAGCTCCAGGATTTCACAATGCGACTGTTTTCATGGAAACGCCTGCCAGTGACTATTTCACTGATGCGGTTTCCTTTGAGGTTATAGACATACAAAACATAACTATTTATCCTGAAAGCGTGAAAATCAACGAACAGGTGCATATTACTGTTGAGGTTTTCGCATCAAACATCCAAAGAGTAGATTTAGAAATCAAATCGCAAATCGGAGACAATCTAACACTGCAAATGTTTGATGACGGTCTCCACCGGGATGGAGGAGCACAAGACGGTGTATATGGTGCTTCGTTTGTCCCTACAACTGCAAATCCTCATTCAGCAATTATCAGGGCAATTGCAGTAGACAATACAACCGTGCAAAAGTCAAAGGAGTTTGGCGTGCATAGTGTAAGAGTTGGTGTTGTGCACTCTGCGACAACATTCACTGCAGGACCGCCTTTCCAGGACCCTACAGAGCTTGATTATATTGAGTGGTTCACTTCATTCCAGCATGAGCTTATCATGGCAGGCATTCAGTTTGACATTTTAGGGGAGCAAGACCTGCTTGACATGGATATAATCAGACAGTATGATTCTTTAGTCTTTCCATACTTTAAGAATGTCAGGGCAGCAGACAGGAACGAGATAATTAACAATCTTGCAACTTTGGCTAATGAACACGGCACAGGCATTCTTGCTTCTGGAGATTTTATGGTATATGACGAGAACAACAACTTCATTAGCAATTCAGCTTTGAATTCAATTCTTAATGTCAAATTGGGGGTAAACTCTTCTGACAATGTTGAAGTGACTATTCGCGTCGCGAACACCAGCCATCCCTCATCCAGAAGGTATTCACAAGGCGAAGAAATAATAACATTTACTGATAGCTATTATATAGAATATTTTGCTTATGACGAGTCTAAAATATACGCATACCCTTATGAAATATATGACGAAACGCTTGACAGAAGCGTGAAAAACATCATTGCAACTGATAACGGATTCAATAGAGTATTTTTTGTTGGCATGCCAGAATACGCAGCAGAATCCGCGCTAGTGCGTGATGGAATACTATGGGTTTTATACGGAGATGATCCTCACGTTGGTTTAAAATTAACAGATAAAACAGTCATTTGGACAACACGAGTAGATGCAGATGTATCATATGACACTGCACAGACAAAAGCAGTAATCCCTCTCTATCGCGATGTAATGGAACGAAATGATTTAGTAGGTGGATGGTATATTGTCAATAAACACAGTTTCGCTATTCCAACTGCATGGGAACAGTTGCGCGAGGACTATCTTGGGATGTATAATGCAGGGCATGAGATTGGATCACACTCATACAGCCACCCGGAAAATCTGAACTACATGAGTGATTCTGACGTATTATTTGAAATGTCTGAGTCCAAAAGAGAGATTGATGAACAGCTTGGAATCAGCATTGAAGGATTTTGCAATCCTGGTGAGCCTCCAGAACAACAGAGGCTCTGGCAGCTTGCACAGGATTCCGGCTATCTATATTACAGCCCTCTTGAGGATAAGCTCACCAAAGGGTTCGGATATATAGATGACAGTATAAAAATAGTCAATTTAGGGCAGAATGTACGATCAGACTATGAATTATTGCTCGAGTTAAATCTCACACCAGCTGAAATAACACAGGCATGGATTGAACAGTATGATACCTATTATAATCTAGGTGACGGCGTTGTGGTATTCTCAATATGGCATGATTATCCATTCGATGAGTATCCTGACATGTTTGGAGACTTTGCAGACTATGTTGCAGCTACTGATGCTGAATCAATAACTCCTGCAGAACTAACAAAAAGATTCCTGGTATGGAACAAACAGGATTTTACTATAAACTCAACTGCACACGCAGATCCAACAAAAAAAGTATGGAGCATCACGAGAACAACACCAGATACAAGTTATGCTCAGGTTACATTGCCTTCCGGTCGATCAGTTTCACAGATAACAGGAGGAACACTGAAGAACACCACAGACGGAAAATCGCACATAATCACTTTTGAACAGGACACTGCCACTTTGCTTGTTGATGCAATTTTGCAGTTAAATGATGTCGGGAACTATAGTGTTCATGAAAATCAACAACTCACGATTTCTCTTTCAGCATTATACACAGGAGACAAGAATTTAACATACAGCACCAGTGCACATTTCGGCAATTTAAACGCTACAACAGGAACATTTGTCTGGACCCCATCACTCCATCAGGCCGGAGACCGTTTTGTCAGATTCACTGTAACAGACGGAGATGTTTCAGATTCCAAGACAGCAAAAATCACAGTGCTGGATGTTAACATGACACTCCATCCGAATTGGGTGAACACAGCCAGAATCGGAGGGGCGGATATTCACAACGAGATGTCTGATACTGAATTAAATTTGATTTTTTACGAGCGATATTCTGAAAACGTCTCTGTAGTTGAACTTGATTCAACATTATCTGACTACTTAACTGAAGAGCAGTTTGACCAGCAGGTCACTTTCCTTAATCATTCTGCACAACTTGCACATAATTTAGGATTACGATCACTGATTTATTATCCAAGCCTAGAGGTCATAACATTAAATGGCACGAATATTGCAAACACAATGTTCAAAGACCATCCTGATTGGGTGCAATACGGTATCAACGGTTCTCCTAATGTCTTTTATGGCAGCGAAGAGCACTGGGTTGACCCAGACTCTGAAAGCGCATGGATGTCCCCTAACAGCCCTTATCGCGATTATTACTTGGCGCGAGTTTCTAAACTTGCAGCAACAGACCTTGATGGTATTTGGGTAGATGTTCCGCTCTATTTGGGAACCGGATCAAAATGGGCTGACACAGGAAGTTACGCAGCAGCTGACTTTAAAGCATGGAGTATTGCGACAGGTCTAAGCCCAACAGGTTACGATGTTCCAGAAATAGTTAATTTTAATGATACTGAATTCAAGTCATGGATACGTTGGAGACATGAGAACCTTGCTAATTTCATTGAGGATATAAGGGTCACTGCTCATTCAATCAATCCAGACTTCCTTGTTGTTATTGAAAACTTCCCTGTGGATTATATGGATGCAACCGAAGCAGGTTTAGATATGACCTATCGGAAGAGTACTCAAAATTCTGTCTGGATATCAGAGGTTGACAGCGTATCCAATACGCAAGCCATGAAATGGTCCAATAATGAGGACTTTGACAATAAAATTGCAATGTATAAATGGGCAAGAGGTGTTGATAGAGATAATCCTTCATGGTCTTTTTCGTATGGTAATGAAGAATTGGATGCTGGCCTGACAATGGCTGCAGCAGTAGCAACAGGCTGTTCTCCTTTTGAAACTAAGACACCTGATATGACCCGATCAGTAAATTCCTCATTCCGTTCACGCTGGTTTGGGTTTATCCGTGAACACGAACAGGAACTATTTAACACTTCACGTTATGCTAATGTAGGCATATGGTACAGTCCTGCTTCACGTGATTATCAAGATTTTGCAGTCGGAGGAGAATACGGTATGTATGTGACCACAATTCCGCCTACAACAGATCCTTATTGGTGGTCTAATGTATCTGAGGACAGCATGGTAGATAAACCTCATTTAGGCGGGTGGAGGGGTGCAGCACATGCTTTAACACACTTAAATATTCCTTATAAGACTGTAGCTGATTATGGGGCTATGGAAAAAGAATTGGAAAATGTATCATTAATATGGTTACCAAGCGTCGCTGCTATCTCAGATGCGTCTGCTCAGAGTCTTAAGGACTTTGTTGCAAACGGTGGAACTGTTCTGGCAACAGGAACTGCACCTGGCCAGCTTGATGAGTGGGGCAATACCCGCAGCACTAATGTCCTTGCAGACCTTTTTGGATTTACAACAAATCCTCCTGCAGAAAGAGCTAATAAGTATGGAGAGGGCATGGCTTTTTACCGTCTGGAAGAAACAGGAAGTCACTTGTTTAGCACAGAAGCAGATGTTAATATGTCTAAAGAGGCATTAAGTTCTTTTGAACAGATAATTAGGATTCACGTACCGGATACAGTCAGGATCAATGGTTCGAGCAATGTGTTTGTTGAACTGAGTGAAACTTCTGAGAATAAGGTTAACCTGTATGTTGTTAACTACAACGGGCTGCAACTCCCAATTGTGGAAGATCCTCAGAATCTTCATATACAATATAGTCCTCCAGAGGGCTATAAAGTAAAATCCGCTTTTGTTACAACACCGGATATTATTGGTCAGAAAGGAGCACTTAGTGTAAGCAAAGATTCCGAACACTTCTATGGTTTTGATGTGCTTGTTGACCAGTTTGCATTGATAACATTAGAATTTGAAATAGAATCTGCAACACCGCCTGTCAAATATTATGGTCGAGAATTTTCTACTCCGGAACGACAGGAAGCTGCAGTAAGCGGGCTTAATTTTATATTAAATAGTATGAGGAATAACACTGCGCCAGAGCCATACAGATATGGTGTTTTTACAAACTTGATCAATGATGAAGGACTTACTGAAATATATGCTCATGGCCATCATGTAACAGCTGAACATATGGGGCTTTTGTTACAGGTATCAGCCTGTATGAATAATGATACAGTATATAATCAGTCATATCGTTATGTAGATGAGGTTATGTTTGCTCCTGACTATACTATTGTAAATTGGGCTATTGACAGAAATACAAGCAGACCTTTGATTTCCTATGATGATATTAACTGGATAAACTCAAACGCTCCTCTTGATGACTTCAGAGTTATCAATGGATTATTAGTTGGCGGAACCAGAGGAGACAAAGAAGCAGATCTTCTTGCTGAGCAACTATTGAATGGAATGTATTGGACAAGCGTTACTGACAGACACCACCAAGAGATACAGTTCCCTGAATATCCTGATGGCTTAATCAGCTATGCATGGGACTGGTATGGCACAGATAATGATTTAATGGTCCCACCTGCAAACGCAACAGGTATTGGAAATCAATTCATTGATCCTATCCCTATTGATTACAATGATCTTTACACTATGGGGCTGGCAGCCCAGAAAGATGCTAAATGGAAAGGGGTGCTAGCATCATCAACAGACCTCCTCTTAGCATCAGAAGTTGGCTCAAGCGGCTTGTTTTATAATGGATACGAAGCAAACGGCTCGTTTACCGGAGACTTTGAGAATCGTGACATAGAACAAGGCAATCACTTGAAGACCATACAGGTCCTCTGGACAGCACTTCACCTGGGAATGGCTTCAGAGTTTAATTCAAGCATTTTAGATGAAACACGCAGAACTTCCTCTAGACAGGCTGCAGAACGAAGCCTTGGTTTTTATAAATCGTTTTATCAAGCACAAGGCCGTGTTCCTGAATACCTAACATATGCAGGAACAGATGTTCCTGATTGCAGCGGTAGTGTTGTTACTAATTGCCTGACAAGAGGGGAAGCTAACCTGTTCGATGGCGAGGCAAGGATATATGCACAGCTTGCACGATTAGCCCTATTATTGGATGATCGCGATTTTGCTTCTACAATCATTGAATCAAAAATATTGACAGACCGAATTAATGATACCTCTGATCCAAGATACGGATTAATTGGCGCTTCAACAGCTGAAGCCAATGATGCAGAAGCATGGAATGTCCTTGAATCAGTGCTCACATTATGCATGGAGGCAAAAATAAAGAATGCTTCTCTTTTGCTTAACCCAATCTCTAACGTGACTGTCAATGAAGGGGAAAATGCAACAATAATTCCAAATGCAATATATTTTGGCAACAACTCGCTTGCTTATAGCATCAATGACACGCGGTTTTTACAAAATGGCAGTGCATTTACCTGGGTTACAAATTATGATGACCAGGGAATATATTCTGTCTTAGTATCAGTAACTGATGGCAATGCAACAGCCAACCAGACAGTTGGTATCAATGTAATAAATGTGAACCGGCCACCTGTTTTGGCGCTGATTCCAAACATAACAACAAGTGAAAACAGTACAGTAATCATAAATGCAAATGCTACTGATCCTGATAATTTGAATAATGCGAGTGTTGATGACAATAATCTAACTTTCAGTATAAACGACTCCAGGTTTGATCAAACCAACAACACATTTGTTTGGCAAACAAACTTTAGTGATGCAGGCATATATGATGTCTTGATTTCAGTATCTGATGGAAGTCTTACAGATAATCAATCAGTTATAATTACTATAAACACAACCAACAGACCTCCTGTATTAGATCCTGTTGGCAACAAAGCAGTAAACGAGAACCAGACATTAACAATACAACTAACAGCTTCTGACCCAGAGAATGACATATTAACTTATGCTATCGATGCATCTCTGCCAAGCTTATACACATTCAACACCAGTACAGGACTCTTCAACTGGACACCAACAATTGATGACCAGGGTTCATATGCAGTCACATTTAATGTCACAGACGGTAAATTAACTGATTTTGAAACCATCACAATAAATGTAAACAACACAAACAGACCACCAGTACTACAGGTGATTCCAAATATATTAGCTAGAGAAAATGACACAATAATAATTACAGCAATTGCTACAGACCCAGACAACAACACACTAACATACAACATTAATGACTCAAAATTCAGCCAATCAAACAATATATTCACCTGGCAAACAGGCTATGATGATGCTGGTGTTTATGATGTGCTGGTATCTGTAACAGATGGTAATTTAAGCGATGAACAAACAGTAAAAATATCAATAAATAATTCCAATAGGGCTCCAATACTGCAGTCAATAGGAGACAGACAAGTAGAAGAAAATAAAACACTCACAATATTCCTAAACGCATCTGATCCTGATAATGATATCTTACTCTTCAATACTAATGCTGATGAGTTCATAACAAGCTTGCATACATTTGATGAAATAAATGGCGTGTTCAATTGGACACCAACATTAGGTGATGCAGGCATATACACAGTAACTTTCAATGTGACAGATTCCTTACTTGCAGACGAAGAAACAATAACAATTACTGTTAATGCAACAAATAGAGCTCCTGTATTGCAGGTTATTCCAGACATCATAGCAAAAGAGAATGATACAATAATAATCACTGCAATTGCTACAGATCCGGAAAACGACACATTAACATACAGCATTAATGACTCAAAATTCAGCCAAATCAACAATACTTTCACATGGCAAACAGGTTATGATGATGCTGGTGTTTATGAGGTTCTGATTTCTGTAACAGACGGAACATTAAGCGATGAACAAGAAGTGACAATTACGATAAATAACACAAACAGAGCACCAGTCCTGCAAGCAATAGGAGACAAGTATGTAGCAGAGAATCAAATTTTAACCATATTCCTTAATGCAACCGACCCTGATAATGACCTATTACTCTTCAATACTAATGCAGGCGATGTTATAACAAGCTTGCATACATTTGATGAAATAAGCGGAGTATTCAACTGGACTACAACTTTTAATGATTCAGGAACATACATAATAACTTTTAATGTAACAGATACTCAGCTTTCGGATGCAGAAACAATAACAATAACTGTTAATTCAACAAATAGAGCTCCAATACTGCAGCCAATAGGAGATAAGTATGTAGCAGAGAATCAGACCTTAACAATATATCTAAGCGCTTCTGATCCTGACAATGACCCAATAGCATACAACACAAATGCTGATGAAGTCCTACCAAGTCCACACACATTTGACGAAATAAATGGCATATTCAACTGGACACCAACAATTGATGACCAGGGTTCATATGCAGTCACATTTAATGTCACAGATGGCATATTAACTGATTTTGAAACCATCACAATAAATGTAAACAACACAAACAGACCTCCAGTACTACAAGCAATCCCAGACATCGTAGCAAAAGAGAATGACACAATAATAATCACAGCAATTGCTACAGACCCAGACAACAACACATTAACATACAACATTAATGACTCAAAATTCATCCAATCAAACAATATATTCACATGGCAAACAGGTTATGATGATGCAGGCACTTATGATGTACTAGTATCTGTAACAGACGGAACATTAAGTGATGAACAAACAGTAAAAATCACAATAAACAATACCAACCAAGCTCCGATATTACAAACAATAGGTGATAGGTTTGTATTAGAGAACCAGACATTAACAATATACCTTATTGCAACAGATCCTGACAGCGACCCAATAACATACAACACAAATGCTAATGAAATCCTACCAAGTCCACACACATTTGATGAAATAAACGGAGTATTCAACTGGACACCCGCAGTTGATGATGAAGGAACATACATAATAACATTCAATGTAACAGATTCCTTACTTGCAGACGAAGAAACAATAACAATAACAGTTAACGCATCAAACAGACCTCCAGTACTACAAACAATAGGAGACAGATCTGTATTCACAAACAATGCATTGGTTATTCAGTTATCCGCTTCTGATCCTGATAATAACTCTCTAACATATGGTTCAAATGCAGATACTATTTTACCTAGCTCATATTACTTTGATGAAACAACAGGCTTGTTTAATTGGACTCCTGCCTTAGAAGAGAATGGAACTTACATGATTACTTTTAATGTCACTGATGGCTATCTTGTTGATTCTGATACAACAAGCATAACTGTTAAGCCTCACATTACTGTTGAGAAATTCGGTGAGTCGGGTTCTGTTGATGTTGAGGATTTTGAGTGGCATTATATTCCTTTTTCAAGAATGTATGGCAGTATTCCTGTTGTTATTGCAACACCTGCTTCACAAAATTCAGGAACAAGCGATGATAACAATGCGTTCATACCAGCAATAAGAGATATAACTGAATCAGGATTTTACGCTTCACTTTGCAGAGACATAGGAACTGCCAATTGCGATACAACCACAGACCTTGAAACACTACACTGGATAGCATTCGATGTTGACGCAGTTGCTTCTTTGGATTGGATCGCAGCAGGA